>JAVBSJ010000083.1:0-12781 GCA_031547105.1 Oscillospiraceae bacterium | reverse complement strand
TAAAAACCTGTGCTTTTTTCTCATGGGCAGTCAACTCTCTTTCTGGCAATTTTTCGGTAATTAGCAGACAATGCCGGTGCGGTTGGCAAACAGAACGCACTCCACACGCCGCTGCAGCCCCAATTTTCCAAGGATGCTGCTGATATGCTTCTTAGTGGTGGTCGGTGAAATGAACAGTTCCTGGCTGATCTGGGCGTTGCTCATACCCTGGCACAGCAGTGAGAATACGTCCATCTCCCTTTCTGTCAGGCTTTGCAGTGCGCGCTCCTCCTCGGAGGAGCCTGAAAGCGTCTCCACTAAAGCGGAGGAATAAAACTTGCGTCCGCGCTCAATCATTTTTAAGCCATATATGATTTCATCGACAAAGGAGTCCTTCAAAATATAGGCATCTACGCCCATTTCCCGGGCGTGCCGGAAATCGCCCGGCCTGGAGGAAGAGGATATGACACAGCATTTTATACCGCAGGTGTTCTCCTTAAGCCAGCTGATAAAATCAAACCCGCTTTCTCTGCCCAGGTTGAGATCGACAAAAACGGCCGAAATGGGGTCGTTTTTGACTGCGGCAATGGCCTCGCGCACCGTGCCGGCCTCCAGTACGGTTTCCTCTGCCATGTGTGTTTGTATAACCAAAACCAAGCCCTGCCGTGATAGAGGGTGATCGTCAAGAATTAAAATCATACCGGTTCCTCCTCCTGTTATCTCGGGAGATAAACGTTAATTGCAGTTCCTTTACCGTCAGAGCTGGACAAGGTTACGCTGCCTCCCAGCATTCCTGCCAAACGCACCATGTTTTGCAGACCCTGCCCGTCCTTTCTCGCAGAGCCGGGGTCAAAACCCGTGCCGTCGTCTGTTATGGAAAAAACCCATCCCTCCGCTTTGCGGGCGACGGCGATTTTTACAAGGGACGCCTTTCCGTGTCTGACGGCGTTGTTGGCCGCCTCGCAGAGAATGCGGTAAGCTGCTGTTTTTTGCGACGCCGTCATAAGCGCGGCGGCATGCTCAAGCGGAGATATGTCTATTTCCGTTCCGCTCAGCACCTGCAGCTCTGACATATACCGGCTCAGCCTGTCCTGAAAGCCGTCCGTTTCCCAGCGAATATTGTATATCGCTTCCCTCAGCTCCTTCATTGTGGACTCGACTGACTGCCGGATGTCGGTCAAGCCGGTTTCCAATTGCTTATCGCTTTCGGTATATTTTTTTGCCAGCAGATCAAGGCGGCAAATAACGGCAAACAGCTTTTGTATGACGGTATCATGGATTTCAGCGGCTATCCTGCTGCGCTCTTCGTAAATGATATACTCCCCGGTCATTTCCTGCAGCTTGCTTTCGGTTTCTATCAGCTGGCGCCTGCTGGCTTCCAGCCTGCGCATACAGTCCGACAGCAGGCAAAAGCCGCCTGCAAGTATTAGAAAGCCTATGGCCACATTTGCTTCAGAGTAGTCTGCCGGAGAGCTGTATTGCCTGAGCCTGTTTCCCACAAGGGCGCATACCATATACCATCCCGTAGCGGTCAGCGCTGCTTTATGCCTGCCGATTGCGGCTATCAGCGTCAGCGCACTCACCGAGTACCAAAGGTAAGGGCTGGCAAACCCGCCGCTCATAGAGATAAAAAATCCTTGTGCCGCAGCCTCCACGACGAAAACACCGCTGTAACCGGGCGTGCTGCCGGAAGCAAAGCATTTTTTGTACAGCCATATCCCCAGGATACCGGCAGTAATCATTCCTGCCGCCACAAGAAGCCTCCCCTTGGTCATGCCCCCCTGCCCGGGCAGCAAATAAAGTGCCGTAGAGGCCGATAAAGACAGGACGCGGTAGAGGATGCAGACGTTGATTATGTGCATATCCTCACAGCGGCTGCCCGGGCAGGGTATGCAGGAGTTGATTCCCTGGCGGGAGTTCCCTGCCTGGCAAGGCTCTCCGGTTGTGTTTTGCAGACCCATCGGTCCCACCTCTCATTCAATTTCAGCAAGTTAATACGTCAACCAATTAAATTACAAGGGCATACAGGTGCGCATATAAAATACAATTAGCACTTTCTCCAACAAAACCGATATAAAAAGCCTTTTGCTTGTACATTAATTATACAAGCAAAAGGCTTTGGAAATAAGTGGTGTAAAGGTGTGGACAGGGGTGTGTTTTAGGCGTGGAGAGGATCCCCACCCTTTTCACCACCCCGGGTTGCGGCGGGGAGGTAAAGCTTGAGCTGTCCTCGCTCGGTAACGCCGGTTTTCTTGAAAATGATGACGAGCGCCCGCTTGACGGTGCTGTGCGCTATAAAAAGCTCCTGCGCGATTTGGCGGTTTGTTCTTCCCCTGGCAGCCAGAGAGGCGATTTCGTATTCCCGTTTGGTCAGCAGGAGGCTTTTGTCATCCGCGCCCGTACCGGCAATATTTGAAACTCCTTTTTTAAGCCGCAATGCCAGCTCCCTTATATGCGTTATATGGCGGCTTTCCATATCTTCCTTTTCAAATAAGCAGAAAAGAGATTCCAGGCTGTCACAGTTTTCAGAAAAGGGCATGTAGATCTGATCGGGAACAGCCGCCTCCAGCGCGCGCCGCAAATGTACTTTTGCGACCTCAGGATGCTTAAGCGCCAGCTGTGCAACGGCAATATAAATATCCATATAGATGCATAAGAGCAGGTGCCTTGCATACTCTTTCCTGTTCATCAGCGCCGCAGCTGTGCCGATAAGGCGCTCATACTCGCAGGCCTTCAGCATAAGATTGGTTTGCAGCACGGCACATACCGGCCATGCAAAAAGATAGAAGCGCGTGGCATCAAAGCTGCCGGGCTCCGGCAGTTCACCATTTTGTGCCTTTTCCTGCAAATGAAGGCCGAGCAAGGCATTCCCCAATATATACATATGCTTCAGGGTGTGCTTGTCTGTCCTTTCTTTTTCGGCAATATCGGCGGCCTCACGCAACCGAGCCTTCATATCAGCCCCGTTACCTTCAACAATCGCAATTCTGGCCAGCAGGAGCTTAGCGCAGCAGGCTATGCCCGGGCGTTCATATTGAAGGGCGACGGTTTCGGCAGTAAAGGCTTTTATACGCGCCTTTTCCATATCTCCGGCATAAAAATGCCGTTCCGCATCCATTATCAGATTGGCGCCCATGCCGTGCCCATGGGTAAGCTTAGAATAGACGGTCATGCCGGATGTCAGCATGGCGGCTTCTTCTTCCAGCATTCCAATATCCTTATGAAACATCATCATAACGGAAGGGGAGCCCATAGTCAGGCATGAGGTGAATACATCGAAGTCATTCAGAGGGCCGCCCAGCTTTTCCCAAGCGCTGCGGTGAAGACGAGACATGGCGGCGATGTCGTTATAGTGCTCAAAGGCTTGCACAAAGTCGCCTATTGCAGATATTAAGGGACGCGCGGCATGATCGTCGGGAAGAGACTGGACATAGGCACGCAGCTGATCGAAATGTGAGCGGTAGGCATCACCGCCATCCATCAAAACAAGATTCAGCAGAAGCGAGATCACAGCGCGGGGATCACTTGATTTAATCTCAGGAGGAAAGGTCTGCAGCAATGAATCAAAAAAGGGGCGGCGCTCGATAGTGATGCTTTTTCCGCAGTCGGCGGCAATGGTGCCGATTAGCTTTTCATAATTTCCGGCTTCTTTATAGCATTCCATTGCGCGGAAGTATTCTCCTGCCTGCCTGAACCAATCCCCCCATCTGCTCCAAAGCTCGGCCTGCCGAGGCTCAGCAAGCCGGCTGAATATGTTCTGCAGAAACTTAAGGTAAATGGGATGCACAGAAAAGAGCTTGCTTCGGTCATCGTAGCTGACAAAGCTGTTCTCTAAACGCAGGCACTTAATGATTTTGCGGATGTCATCATTTTGCCATACAAACTCGGCCTGTTTATAAGAAAAACAGCCAAAGGGACATACCGCCAGCAGGAACTGTTTTATGTCTTCCTGAAGCTGGGTATAAACCTCGTGGTCAAGCATTTCGTATATTTCGGTGGGAAAAGCTATAATCCCCTCTGCCTGATACCGGCGGAGATACATATAGATGGCGCAGATCCAGCCTTCGGTCTGTTGGTAGAGAAAGCTGGCCTGGTCGGAAGTCAGGGATGCCATATGCTTTGAAAAAAAGACCTTTATATCCTCCGGCTCCAGCAGAAACTTGTCACGGCGCACTATTGACAGGATTCCTTTTACGCTGAGATATTCAGCGTTGCCAAGATAAGCGTCTCTTGTTATCAAAACAAGGCGCAAATTTTGAAGCTGCGCTTTCGCCACCTGGTCGGTAAAATACGCATTTTCTTTCGTGTTCACGTGATGATAATCATCAATAACAACCATAACCGGCCTGTGAAAAGTGGCCTGCATGCACGCGCGGAGCAGGTCTTGCTCGGCTCGGCTATTCTGCATGCTGCCCATGGCGCGCATACAGCTGACGATCTCCGTTTTGTCAGGAAAGGCAGTCGAAAAAGCTTCCGCCAAGGTTTCCCACATGCCCTGTATAGAAGGAGAGTCAATCGAAACCCACACAATATCTACCGGCTTGTTGCGCAGACATTCCCGTACGGCTGTTGTTTTGCCGTAGCCCATCGGAGCCTCTACAATTGCCATGGTTCCATCCAGTGCGGCGGACAAGCTGAGAGTAAGTTTGTCGGGGAAGTGATAGGAGCTAACACCGAAGGCCTTTTCGTCGCTTGACATATTACACGCCTCCTAATCCAAACAAAACAAAACCAAACATTAACCGCAGTGTATATATTTACATAATATACCATCGTTCGGTTTTTTTCAACCTTATTTAGGAAAATTATGGACTTGTGGCATAAACAATTTTTTGTGATAAAATTGTCCGTGAATTTATGAATTAGTCATAAATATATTCACTTTGTTTGATTAATATTTAACTAAGGCAATTTTGAAAATTGTTTGCTCAAGTAAAAAGTTTTCGCTTTGCTGAATATTTATACTTGCATTAATCAAGTGGTTTCATGGTAAAGACGGGAGGATTACTTGCCTTAGCCATAAATGAAGCGCATGCATGCTATAGCAGGCAGAACCGGGAAACCTTGCTTTGTGTGGCAAAAAAGCGTGTTTGCGCAGCCGAAATGAAGAAGGGCACCTGCACACTTCTTCTTTCGGCGTGGGGAAGAGGCGAGTTTTAGAGGCTTTAATGACAAGGGGTATTATATACCCGTTCCCGGTGTTCCGGGTTGCACCAAACGGCACAAAGACAGCCTTTCTTCTGCCTTGCGGAGCAGACAGGCGGCAGCATGAAGCGCAGCAGTGCCATTTTGGGGCATTGAAGAACAGGGTGCATTAAAGCGCAAAGGAAATTTTAAAAAAGTATTGAAATGTCTTTTTGGATATGTTATCATATCACTTGCACGACCGGGTGTAGCGCAGATTGGTAGCGCGCTTGAATGGGGTTCAAGAGGCCGCAGGTTCGACTCCTGTCACTCGGACCACTCCGAATGTCCATAAGGACATTCGGAGTTTTTTTATTTATCCAGAAGTAGATTATAAGAGCAACAAATAGTTGGTTGCTTTTATAATGAGCTGTCAATAGATCATTGTAGCCGCAACCTTGATGTTGCGGCTACAACACAATCGGGGAACAGGAATTGATTTCCAACTTACAAAAACTGCGAAGCGGGCATTGAGCAAGCATTTGCCTTATGTTATTATAATAATAACAAATGATACATGAGTGATTAGTTCAACAGCCGTGTTTGCGCAGGAGTGCCGGAAGAGGGTGAGTTATGTTCGATATAAGACATATCAATATCGCGCTTGAGCTTTTTAGCAGCCTGTTTGTGCTGCTTCTCATTCTGTTTTTGCTGGTGGGAGATAACCCTAAAACAAAGCTTGGGAAATGGTTTCTGCTGCTGCTGGTATGCAATATGGTGATACTGCTCAGTGATGCCGCGGCGCTTGCCTTCAAAGGAAATACAGCGGCGTATGCGGGATATGTTGTTCGCATATCCAACTTTCTGGTGTTCAGCTTCGGATATATCATCATGGCTGTATTTGCAAATTACCTTATCACCTATCTATCTGCCAAGGCAGAGATTCCCGCATGGATCCTTCGCCTTATACACGTTATATGCGCTGTGTCCATTGCGCTGGTTGTTTTATCGCAGTTTAACGGGATGTATTATATCATTGATCAAAACAACATGTATCAGCGGCAGGAGTGGTTTTGGCTGTCGCAGGTGTGCGGCATTGTGTGCATGGTTATCGCGGCCTCGCTTGTCATTCGCTGCCGTAAAAAAATCGCCCGGCGGGATTTCATATTTTTGCTTTCCTACATAATTTTCCCAACTGTGGGGATGGTGCTGCAAATTATGCTGTACGGCCTTGCATTTCTCAATATCGGCATGACCATTTCCATTACAGCGGTATATTTATCCGTCCAAATGGATCAATCCATGCAGCTGGCTGAAAGCCGCGCGGCCATCATGCTCAGCCAGATTCAGCCGCACTTTTTATATAATACGCTTGGCGTGATCGATGACCTATGCTTTCAGGATCCAGACAAGGCGCACAAAGCGATTCTTGATTTCTCGAAATTCCTTAGGGGTAATATGGATTCTCTGACTAAAAAAGAGCCGGTCTCCTTTGAAAAGGAGCTGGAGCACACCATGCTTTACCTTTCACTTGAGAAGCTCAGGTTTGAGGAACGCCTGACAATTATTTATGATGTACAGACTACGGAGTTTAGGCTGCCCGCATTGACGGTTCAGCCGCTGGTTGAAAACGCTGTCCGCTACGGCATTATGAAAAAGGACAAGGGGGGCACAATTATTATCAGGACTGCTGAAGCGGAAGACTGCTACCGCGTTACAATTGAGGATGACGGGGCGGGCTTTAATCCCAATGGGGTTATAGGGGGGGATCGCTCCCACATCGGCATATCAAATGTCCGCAGCCGCTTGCGTGTTCTGTGTGACAGCCGCCTTGCGGTCAACAGTGCGCCGGGCAAGGGAACAACAGTGATAATCGAAGTGCCAAAGTCAGGGGGTATGGTGAAATGGTAATAATCGCCGTAGATGATGAACGGGCGGCATTGCGCTCGCTGGAGAGGGCGATCCTCGCTTCGGTGAAGAGCGCCGAGGTTCTGTGCTTCACATCCGCGGAGGCGGCCTTGGAATACGCAAGGTGTAACCCTGTCGACGTTGCTTTTCTCGATATTGAAATGGGCGGGACAAACGGCCTGAACCTCGCCAAAAGCCTGAAGGATATTTGCCGCAGCGTCAATATCATTTTCGCAACAGGCTTTTCTGAGTATGCGCTGGATGCCCACAGGGTTCACGCCAGCGGATATATTATGAAGCCGATAGACGAGGCGGCTGTGGCCTATGAGCTGGATAACCTGCGCACGCCGGTTATGTCCTGGAGCGGAGAGCGAATCAGGGTTAAGTGCTTTGGTGGCTTTGGGGTATTTGTGGGCGGTTCGCCCCTGCTGTTTCCGCGGGCAAAGGAAAAGGAGCTTTTTGCGTATTTGGTGCACAAGCGGGGCGCTTCTGTCAGCAACGCTGAAATTGCGGCGGTTTTATGGGAGGACAGGGTATACAACAATTCACTGCAAACTCAAACCCGCCAGGTTCGCACGCGGCTGCTTAAAACCCTTAAGGAAGCCGGAATTGAAAATGTAATCATCAGAGGCTGGAACACCATCGCGGCCAATGTGGGTGCCTTTTCCTGTGATTACTATGACTTTGTCGCGGGGGTTCCTGAGGCAATCGGCTCATACACCGGGGAGTATATGAGCGACTACAGCTGGGCGGAGTTTATGATAGGGTATCTGGATAGCAGGCGTAAATAAGCCGTCAGCCGGGGGCGTTTAGAAGTCCTTAAGACTCAAAAAATATTTTGTTACAGTTACGGTTTTTTTACGCCTTGCCTTGTATAATTGTAACCATAAAGAAACATATATCTGCCCTGAAAAACGTACAATAATAGGAGGAAGAAGTTATGCAAGCTTTTAGGAAAAACCGTTTGCTTTCACTTGTGCTGACGGTTGCCATGCTGGTCGGTCTGATGCCCATGACCGTATTGGCCGCGCCACCGGCAAGCGTCACCGTAGAAGGTGTTGCTGCCACAAATACTTTTGACGTCGCAATTGAAGAAGAGGGTACCAATATCGTAATCACCCTCGAGCCGCATGCGGGTCTGGTGTTCGACAGCGAGGCCACCGGGGTTGCGGTGGATGGCACCGACGCCGCAGTCGTTTACGAAATGGATGGTTCAGCCACCATCACCGTGGCGAGTGAGGGGCTGGAGGAAATACCGGACATCACCGGACTGGCTCTCAAAACAAGCACAACCGGCTTTAAGTTTTACGCCGCACCCTTTAAGTCGGAAGAAACCAGCGCCAGCGTGCTGCTCACCGGCGTATTTACCGCTGCCGGCACAAACAGAGTGATTGGCGATCTTGAAGTTGTACATAATGAGGGCGGAGCTGAGCCGACAGCCACCGCTACAAACGAGCAGAACGGATGGTTCTCCGCAATGCTGACCGGCGCGCCCCAGGCGGAATATTGGATCGACGGTGTGGAGTTTACTTACAACGGCATTCCTGTGACGGCGAGCTTTGCTTCCTCCCTCAAGGTCACGGCGCCTTATACAAAAACAGCCGGCGTATACACCCCGCAGGGCGCAGTGGCACCTAACAGCACTGGTGAAGCCTATATTCCGTGGATATATCAAGGCACCGGCGGTGTGCAGACGGCATATGACTATGGTGATGGGCAAGCGTGGCAGATTGGTGCCCAACCGGGCGGCGCACAATTCTGGTTCAGCACCCAGCAGTTTCAGAATACCGACCTGACAAAGGTCACATATACATTTTTAAATACAACCTCCTCCACAATCAGCGATATTAAAACCGAGATGGACTGCGATGTAAAGATTAGAAATAGCGATAGCGCTCCTATCTATCCTATTGAAGGCGGCTTTGGCTTCACCATGGCGGAAAGCACCGCTCCTGGCGCGCTCACCCTGGCTCTCGTTAATGCAAACACCGTCAGGTACAACTGGTGGGGGACATATAGCGACGGCAATTATCGAGCAGATTACCTTTGGGATACCACCGAAAGAACCACTTTGCTGACTGGTGTAGACAGCGGCGCGGTAGCGAAGGCACAGGAGATCAGCGTTGCCCCCGGAGAGCTGTATCAGGCTGTGTTCTACATCGGCACCGGCACTGCGGAGGACATCAGCGCGGCTGTTGAGGGCGCGATTCAGGAGTCCGGCAATGCCGCAATGGAAAGCAATTATCTTGCAAACGGCACCTCCCTCGTGATTAATCCTACCGATACTGCCTACTGGTATGCCGTGGTTGATGCTGATACCGGCGCTATCATAGTCGGTACCGACTGGACACAGGGCACCGGCGGCGCTATATCCTTTGATGACCTGGAGCCTTCGGGGAAATATCAGGTTATCCGCATTAAATCGGAGACTAAGCCCGGCGATTCTGATTATACAGGCTTAGACGATATTGACGATGGCGACAAGAGCGGCGAGATACAGCTGCCTGGCACAGACACAGTCACCGTGCCTGTCGCAGATGATGTCACCCGCGAGAAGGACGCTGTAAACACCGGCAAGGATACAATCACAATTGACAACACTGACCCCGATTTGGAATACAATCTGTACGATCCCGCTACAGGAAAGCTGGTGTCCGGCACATGGGTGGCGGGCGATGACGAAAATGTCATCACATTCGATAACCTTGACCCCGATGTGGAATGGGTTGTAGTCGTGCGCGATCCTGCGGGTAATGGCGGCCAGCCGACCATGCCGGAAATCGGCCCTGCGACCGGCACACTGTACCCTGTTATAACCTTTGACCCCAACGGCGGCAAACTGACCTCCGATGCAACAATGAAGACCGCTTCCACCGGCCGCCTTGCCACCCTGCCCACCGACCCCACACGTAATCGTTATGATTTCCTGGGTTGGTTTGATGCTTCTACCGGCGGAAATGCGGTCGACCTGAGCGAAGCTTTTTCGGCAAACACCACTGTTTACGCGCAGTGGAAATATAAGGGCGGCAGCGGCGGAATCGACTATTCCACCCCCACAGGAGATACCAAAACCGATGTGAAGGATACCTCCATCACCACTTCCGGCAGCCAGAAGGTGGTCGAGAACAGTGACGGCTCCAAGACCCTTCCCGGCGGCGGCACGATAAACGTAAATGACGAGGTCAAGTTCACCGCGCCTAACGGCACTGTCGTCGACGCAAGCGGCAAGGTGAGCATTCCTGACGGCAAAACCGCCACACTTGACCTTGTGGAGAGCAATTCTACCGCCACCGTTCCCGGCGGAACGACCGTTTCCCCCAAGGGAACCGTCACTGTGGGCGATGGCAAAGCGACAATCACCCTGCCCAACAAAAATAAGCTTGAGGTTTCTGAGGGTAGCGTCATCGACGGCACCACCGTCACCGTTGGCGCAGGCGGCGCAAGCATGACAGTTGACGGCAAGACCTACACCTACGGCGAGGGTCAGGTTCTGATTCTGGATGAGGATGTGCCTCTCGGCCTCTATGTCCAGTATGACTTCCCCTTCTCGGATGTTGCCGAAGGCGACTGGTACTACGAGGCAGTCAAGTTTGTTTTCGATAACGGCATAATGAACGGCACCGGCGCAGACATTTTTGACCCTTATGTCAAGCTCAACCGCGGAATGATGGTGCAAATCCTGTTCAACCTCGACGGTAAAAACATCACAAACGGCACCTTCACCTTTGAGGATGTAGCAAAGGGCGCATGGTATGAGGACGCTATCGCATGGGCAGCGCCGAAGGGTATCGTTCTCGGCTACAGCGAAACTGTTTTTGCTCCTTTGCAGAACATCACCCGCGAGCAGATGGCAGCCATGCTTTACCGCTACTGCCAGTACAAGGGCATTGAGCTTCCTGTAGTCCGCGAGAGCGGCAGCTTCACAGACAGCGCTTCTGTCAGCGCATACGCAAAAGAAGCAGTTCAGGCAATGTATCAGGCAGGAATCCTCAACGGCAAGGGCAATGGCGTCTTTGATCCGCAGGGAACCGCCACCCGCGCTGAGGTTGCCCAGATGCTGATGAACTTTGTGGAAGCCACACAGAAATAGCGTTTCACCTCTGCCTTCCGCACGAGATTAGGGCGCGGCAAGCGCGTTATATGTCCCGCACAGGCGGAATGGAGCTAAAAGCAGCAAATGCCATACAGGCAAGAGAAGGCCGGGATTTTCCCGGCCTTCTCAGTTTTTTGCCCTTTTCTGTCACGCTTTACGGAAGGTGCAGCTTTGGTCGTTCTTCGGGGTTGTCACATCCAGACGCTATCCCAATACCGGCGTCCTTGGCATATTATGGGTAAGCGGCCAAATCACCACAGAAAGGCAGAGGTAAAATGACAGACAAAATAAATGTATCCTCCTGCACCAAAGGGAGAGAGCTTGCCTATTGCAATGTCCCAATACTGAAATACACCTGCACATATCCCGATTTCACTTCAAACGATCCCTGTGTCAATACATACCGAATAAATGACTATTATAAAAACGCAGCGCAAGAGTTTGCGCTGCATGTAATGAAAACTCTTTGGCCATCGGCGGTTGCCGATTATAAAAACAGCCTCCGCAATGACTATCCCATCCATGAGTATGAGGCTGTTTACAGCTTTACAATGACTTTGAATGAAAATTGCCTCCTGAGCCTTTATACCGAACAATATGAGTACACAGGCGGCGCCCATGGCAGCACTGTGCGCAGGGGGGACACATGGCTGCTGCCGCAGGGGAAAAAGCTGTCCCTTCAGGAGCTGTTTCCCCCTTGCAGCGCTTATGTGCTGCATATAGAGACTGCGGTCATAGCCCAAATAGAAGCGCAAATGGCGGATGGAAGCGGGGCGTATTTTGATAACTACCGGCAGCTGGTCGTGCAAACCTTTAACCCCCGCCAATTCTATTTAACTCCGGAGGGTTTAGCCGTATTTTTTCAGCAGTATGATATTGCACCCTATTCCAGCGGCATACCGACCTTTATTTTGCCTTATGAAGAAATTGGGGCTGTTTTGCCTAAATGCTGCTGATTAACCACAGCCGATTCGGAGGCCTGAACCCACCCGATTGCACAGCCGCGCCCATGCACCCTCGGGAAAAGCATTTATCACCAAAATATTCGTCTGTTTTCGCCTTATTTTGACACTATTGCCCATGGTTTTTTGTCGTAAACTCATTGTATTTATCCTCTGTAAGTGCTATCCTATTGGGAGATTTGAAAGAGAGAGGATTTATACTATGACAACGCAAAAACCCGCCGCCAACCCCGGCCCTCTGGGCTTGCTGGGCTTCGGTATGACTACCGTACTTCTGAACCTGCATAATGCCGGAATCATCCCGCTGTCCGCGGTCATTGTCGCCATGGGGTTTGCGCTTGGGGGACTGGCGCAGATTATTGCCGGCGTACTGGAGTTTAAAGAGGGAAACACCTTCGGCGGAACAGCCTTCACCGCCTATGGCTGCTTCTGGTGGTCTTTGATTTTTATTTGGATCGCGCCCTTCGGCACCGCTGCGGCTGACAAGACCTCTATGGGCTTTTACCTGCTGCTGTGGGGGATTTTCACCTTTATGATGTTTATAGGCACCCTTAAGCACAACCGCATTACACAGGTGGTTTTCCTGTCACTTGCAGTTTTATTTCTGCTGCTCTCTCTTGCAGACTTTACGCATAATGCCGGTATTACTCATATAGCAGGCTGGGTTGGCATTTTCTGCGGCCTTTCGGCGATATACAGCGCCGTGGGTCAGGTG
>JAVBSJ010000100.1:0-4246 GCA_031547105.1 Oscillospiraceae bacterium | reverse complement strand
CTCTCCGCCGGGTGCTTGTAGTATGCCAGCACCTCCTCCTCAGTATTGAGGATAGGCGTGCCGCCGAAAACCTCCAGCTCCGCCTTGGCAACGGCCTTTTTATGCGTTTCAAAATCAATGCCCAGCTCCGCCAGACGGTTCCAAAAGCTCTTTTCTATTTCTGCTGCAATCTGCCTGATTTTTTCTTCTTCGGTTAGCTTAATTTTCTTTTCTGCCATTGTGCTCAATCTCCTTCTAAATATTTATATTATTGTTTAATCAAAAACCACCACGGATTTGCCTTTTCCTGGCAAAGCAGGTTGCCGTGCCGTTCATCCCCGCTCAAGTCACACAGCCATTAAAATCTCAACACAATTTTCAAAATTGTAATTAAGCCTTGTGAAGCTCACCGAGATGCCCAGCTCTTCCTGAAGCTCAAAGGCAATCAGGTCGAGGAAATACCCGTTGGAAATGGTGATATAGCTTAGGGTCCATCCCCCCGCCCCTTCCGCCGCTTTGAGGATGCGGAGGCCTTCCATGTCCGCCACCTTTGCCTGTGCCAACCTCAGCAAATGTGTAGAGGTATCGTCATGACGCTTTTCAGGCGTTTTGGCCTGCCTGGGCTTCGGCAGGAAATAGTGGCACCCCTTGCCAAGGCAGTCGTGTTCATCGCGGTGCTTCAGGGTGAGAAACCCGGGATGCCCCACATACCGGCAGTAGCCGACGCAGTTCCCGCAGCCGGTGATTTTTCCGTCGATGCACTTGCGGCTGTGCCCGCCTGCGCTTTTCATTTCATACAGGCTGTATAATGTGTTTTCGGCGGAAGAAGCTGTTCCCGTTTGGCAAAGGCAGACGTTCATATCACACACTCCTTTTCTTTATGAGCCTATGATATCAGCCGCCGGCAATGCTTTGTAGGACAGTTTTTGTCTTATGTCTTAAGCTCAACGCCGCAGAGCTTATTGTTCCGAGAAAAAATCCCTGAAATTGATGCCGAAGAAATCGGCCAGCTCCTGAATGGTGTCGGTCTTATTTATTCCGCTGTTTATGTAGCGGCTCACTGTGCGGATTTCCATGCCGAAGTCATAAGCAAACTCTTCCTGCGAAGTATAGTTTTCCTGTATCAGACGGCGAAGCGTATTGCCCGCCAGCTGCTTGGGAGATAACAGCCCCATCACTTGTTACCTCCCCGCTTTGCAGCAAACCGTCTCTCCATGCGCGGAAGGGTTTCCGGCCCCGGCAAGGTAAATGTCATTTCCTTTGCAGGAAGCTCCAGCCCGCCCAGCAGCGCAGGGGACGCCGCACGGCTCAGCCTTTGCGCAGCCTCCTCCCAGTCAAACATTTCATCGGCCGTTTTATCTACATATATAAGGGTGGTTTCCTTCGCGCGCTTTTCAATCGGTACATATAGCTCTTCGTACCGGCCGAAAAGCTCAAAATCCAGCGCCTCCTCCTCCGGCGGGTACATAACCGGCCCCGCGTCTGACCAAACGAAGGTGCAGGCGAATTTTCTGACATTCACGGCGAACTCGCGCATTTTCGCCTTCGCCCTTGGGAAGATATTTACAAACCTCTGCGCCAGATTTATATCGTCAAAAAACTCCTTGCATCTCCACGGAGACGTGCTTTCAAAACCCCATAATCTGACATAGGACAAAAACCCGGGCAGGTTTTCCTCAATATAAACCTCTCTCAGAAGCCGGACATTATCGTAGGTCGCAAGCATTCCTGCCAAGGAGTCCTTCGCCTCCAGCCTGGATGCCAGAAAGTCTAGCTCGCAAATCTCTTCTTCAGGCAGCTCGGACTTAAGCGCCTTGAAAAACAGCTCTCCGGCGCGATCCACCATTTGGATGTACGAGCGAAGCATATCCCCGCACTTCGGAAAAGAGAAGAAAACCTCAGTGCCGATGCTCAAACAGGTGATCTCCGCACCAACGTGAAAGGTGCCGGGCATAACGGTGTCGATTTCCTTGAGCTTTTCCACCAATCTGGCTTTCACCGAACCGTAATCATATCTCTCCTCAAAGACAGTGTCTCTGTCAGAAAAAAGCGCTCTCCGCAGCCTTTCCTCCGGCGAAGGCATTTCTTCCTTGCATTTCGAATACCAGTCCCATTTTTCATGGTACTCGCGGTAAAGCCTAAAAAACGGGTATTTATTCCAGTAGCGCCGGGCAGCCGTCTCGTCCCTGCTTAGAATCTCCTTTTTCGTAAGTCCAAGATGTACCGATATGCGACCCAGGGTTTTCTCGTCCATTTCCCCGGACGGAAAAAGCGGAACTTTGGTCGCGTTCATTGCGAAATCATCGGCAAAATCCTCAAAAAAACCCAAGCGGTCGGCGCCGTATAGCCTGAAAGCGCGGTCTACATATGCAGTCACTTGATTGAGCTCGCTCATCCTCTGCGCTCCTTTCCTGTTGATGCAGTAATTATAACACAACTGCCAAATAAGCACAGGACAGCTTTTGTCCTATGCCGAAGCCGAGTTGCGGATGGGCAAAACCCTTTTGGGCAGGCAGCATATTGGTATGCCAATGGGCTGATTTACAAAAGGTTCGTTTGTCCTTTTCGGCGCGTAAACGCACACATAAAACAAGCAAAGGCGCAAGGGCGGCCTTTGCTTGTGACGCTACATTCTCTTTCCTCCCGTGTGCCGGACAGAAGGACGATATACTCCCACTTTGAAAAACACACTGCCAAGGTATCCTTTATTGTCCTTCGCTTCTGCTGCCGTACCCCCTGCTAAGCCGTGCGCCTGTCCACTTCCCTTTCCAAAATGGCCTTAATAAACGGCAGAGAGCTGTCATTTGCAAGAAACAGCATGCCGCCGTACCGGCATTTTTGCAGGCGCTGCCCCCTGATCGTGAAATCATACCCCATGGGGCAGCTCCCACTGCAGGCATCGGGGGCAATTGTCAGGCGCTTGCAGTCGGGCGCTTTTGCCGCTTCCTTTGCCATGCTTTCAGGCAGGGCATCCATAATATCGGCATATGCAGCCACATTTTCGCCATATATGCGCGCCAGAAGGCCGCTTTTGCGGAACACAAGATTAAGGACAGAACGCTTGCCCACCGTATATGTGGCTCGGGGGCCGCTTTTGGCGTCCTCAATCTTGCGGACGCACCCCTTTTCCGTAAGCCGGCTGTCAAGCGCAAAAATTTCCCCCGCGATAGCGGGATGGACATTCATCATAAAATCTTCAAATCTGATTTCCGCCTTAGCCATATAGCTTTCCCCCGATTTATTTATACTAGTTTTAGCGTGGCTCAGCTGACGTCCGTGCCCGATTTGGGAACGCCCCTGTCACATCCATACATCAAGTAGGAGCTGCTTATCAGCCCGCCCCCTCTTGCCCTAAGGTGAAAGGAAACCGTCCTGCCGCAGGTATTCCTCAACGCGCATTGCGCGCACCGTATTGCCTTTCTCCCGCTCTTGCTTTCCATGCCGCTACCTCATTTCCTTATTTTGCTTCACGGTTATTATGCCCGCAAAGACAAAGCCGGAACCGGCGCCGTATGTTTTGTCATGCAAAAAACCTAAGCCTTCTTGGGAAAGAAGGGGCAGGCCTTGCCCTTGCATTGCTCATTGTTGGGGTAGAACTCACACTTTATGTCCCCGGGCGCCTCAAAATGGGTGTCCAGCACGCTGTTGCTGTAGGCGGCAGCCTCTGCAAGAGCAAGGAACCCGTCCCGCTTGCAGCAGCGCGGCCCTCCCTGGGAGGAAACCTTGTCCGCACACCGGGCGGTAAGCTGCCCTGATATGCGCCATTCCTCCTTGGCAAAGGGGCTGGAACCGGTAACAATGCTCATAAATATTCCGGCGCCTACCGCCGCGCCGCAAATGCCCCAGGCGCCGCAGGCGCCGCCCGGCACCTGGATGCTTCGCTCATTCGCCCTTTCCAGCAGCTCCGGCAGTTCCTCCGGCATGCCCTTTTCATTGGCGTAGGCTGTGATAAACGCCGCGGGCAGCAGCAGGTGATGCTCCGGCCCGTGCATCATAACCTCCGGCAGCTTCATAAGCTCAAGCATAAGGGGATAGGGCTGGTCAAGGAGGCTGCCCCGGCAGTGCGCAAGTATGGCCTGACGCGCCGCCTTCTGCCTGCACATGGGGCAGACGTGGTGACCGTTGCTGCAAGAGGAATCATCCTCAAAGGAAGCGCCGCAGATGTTGCACCGCTCCATGGTATCTTCTTCAAAATATATTTTTTCTTCGCCGCAAACCGGGCATCTTGGTATTATTTTTACCGGCATAGTTTTCTCCCTGCAAGCCT
>JAVBSJ010000125.1:0-8830 GCA_031547105.1 Oscillospiraceae bacterium | reverse complement strand
CCATCGGCTTCCATGTGGTACCGTCAAAGAATATAACATTGTTGATCCAGCCGGTTTCGGGCGAATAGGCGTTTATCCAGGCATGATAGGCTGTGCCGGTGTAGCCGACCACCAGCTTGGTGGCGACGCCCTGACTGCGCAGCATGGCAGCCATGACGGCGGCATAGTCGAAGCAAATGCCCTTCTTGCTGTCCAGAATCGCGTCCACATCGGGGAGATAGCCGCTCTGCACTGTCTTGGCCTTTTCAGTGTCATAGGTAAGGGTTGTGACAACATAGTTATAAATGACGGAGATCTTGTCGACCGTCGCGGTCTTATCCTTGACAAGCTCCTGCGCCTTTGTAACAACCTTGCTGTCGGCCTTATAGTTGACATACTGGTTTGGCAGCAGATAGGGGGCAAACTCATCCTTCAGCGTTACGCTGATGCTGGCGGTGTACACCGTGCTGTACTTCGTACCCTCGGTGTTCTGATAAATGCCGATTTTGTAAGCGCCGTTGCCGTCCGAAAGGGGGAAGGTTTCATAAGCTCCGTCCGATTTGAGGTTATAGGTATACTGAATCCCGCTGGGACCGGTGACGAGAACCTTCTTCTTTGCCGTTGAGGTACCTGTGTACTTTATCATAACATAACCTTGGTCTAAATTGGAAGCATCAATTGAGGCATTTGTGTTGGAATATACGGTTTTTCCGCTTGCAACTGGCATAAGGACGGTAGAAACAGGAGCGGTCTCGGCCAGCGGAACCAAATCAAGCCCTTCTTCAATGTCGACAAAGCTGTCCTTAAGGAACACTTCCTCCACAGGCTCAGCAGGCTTTGCGCCGCAGGCGGCAAGAGAAAAAACTGTAAGCAGGCACAAAAGGCTTGCCAGGTATCTCTTGGTTTTCATAAAAAATCCTCCTAAATATATGCACGATAATGTGATACATATCTATCCCCATTGGGCAGCCGCCCTGTACAGGCGCTGCAGCAATGCGGTTACACAACAAATGGGTTTTGCCGCGTTTAGTCTTCTTCTGTATCTGGCTACATAGTACCACATTGACCAGGTGATGTAAATAGCGAAGGCATTAAGTTCTTGTCAAGGTCACAGGGGCGGGTTATAATAGCCCTATAGCGCCTTTTGTGCAAATTTGTTTATGTAATTAATTTTATTTGAAAAGAGGGTTTATTATGGAAATCAAGAGGTTTGACGGCAACGGAAGAATGAGCAAGGCGGTCATCCACAACGGCACCCTGTACCTTTGCGGGCAGACCAGCCGTGAGGGCAGCGATGTCAAGACCCAGACCCGCGCCATACTGGACAATATCGAAGCGATGCTGGCAAAATACGGCTCCGACAAGCAGCACATGCTGTCGGCCACAATTTATCTGAAGGACATATCCACATTTGCGCAGATGAACGAAATCTGGGACAGCTGGGTGGAGGCTGGATATGAGCCTGCCCGCGCCTGTGTGGAGGCCGCCCTGGCCGCCGAAAGCATTTTGGTTGAGGTTTCCCTCATCGCGGCTGTAAAATAAACTACGCAGGCGGAGAATATCTCCGCCTGTTTTATCAGGGGATAATATGACATGCGTCTTTTAGAAGAATATATAGAAAAATACGGCGTGGTAAAGCAGGGACACGTTCTGAAGGTTGACAGCTTTCTCAACCACCAGATGGAGCCCCGCATTTACCGCGAAATGGGGCGGGAGCTGACCCGGCTTTTCGCAGACTGGAAAATCACCAAGGTGCTGACTATTGAGGCCTCCGGCATTGCCCTCGCCATGATGGCGGCGCAGCAGCTTGACGTCCCCTGCCTTTTCGCGAAAAAGAGCCGCACGAAGAACATCGATGGTGAAGTCTATGCAACCAGGGTTGCCTCTTATACCCACGGCGATACTAATGACGTTATTGTAGCGAAAAGGTTCCTGAGCAGTGATGACCGGGTGCTGATTATTGACGATTTTCTTGCGCGGGGGCAGGCGCTTCTGGGGCTTATCGACCTGTGCAGGCAGGCGGGCGCAGAGGTGATCGGCTGCGGCATCGCTATTGAGAAGGGTTTTCAGGAGGGCGGCGCGCTTGTGCGCGGTCTGGGCGTTCGGGTGGAGTCACTTGCGATAATTGACAGCATGAGCGAGGATGGCGTTGTGTTCAGGCGTTAGACCTGGGTTTAATACTGTGTAACAGGGCTTGCCTATACGGCAAGCCCTGTTTTATTTAATCCTCTTTACCTATATATAAATCGCCTATGCCGGTGAAGGCCTCGGCTGTCATAGTCAGGCCAAGCTTGAAACCGGCTGTAAAATGGCTGATTGCCGCTAAATAGCTCAGGTCTTCTGCGGCATCCTGGTATTCGGCAAACAGCGCCTTATCATCGGCTGCAAGGCGGTCAAACAATTGCTTCTCCGCCGCTGCCGCCCGTTGGGAGGCCTCTCCTGACTCCGAATCACGCTTAAAATATATTTCATAAGGGGATATGTTTCCGCGGGCAAATTCCTCTAAGACAGATTTCATCATCGTCACTCCTTTACGTCACAATATAAACCAAATTGGTCTATATGGCAATATGCCAATTTGGTTTATCTATAATTGCCTTGAGGTGATTGTGATGTACGAAAGAATCAGAAATCTGCGCGAGGATAAAGACCTGCTCCAAAAAGATATGGCTGAGTACTTAAATTGTTCGCAGGTGTCATACTCAAGGTATGAGCTTGGTAAACGTGATATACCAACAGAGGTGTGGAGGAAACTGGCAAGGTTTCACAATACAAGCATCGATTATTTAGTTGGAGAGACAGATATAAGGGAGTCTTATCCCAAGAAAAAATAAACTGCGAAGCGCATATCCATATTTTACAAAACCCTTCAAACCAGATGTCTGCTGTCCTTTGGTTCCCCGCTAGTGGCGCGAGGCCAGTTACTTTTTAGTGTTAAAAAGTATTTGCCCCCGCGGCATGAGCGGGAGTTGCTTTAATCTGCGGGGTCCCTGAAAAGGCGAAGCCTTTTGGGGGTGAACTACAAAAAGTAGCTTCCCCCGCGACACTGCGGGAACTAAAGAAGCCCATATAGTATATTGCAAAAAGCTAGCGTACCTAATGGACAAAGACATTTACTTTATTAAAAGTCCACTCAAATAAGGAGGTGACGCCATATGATAAGCGATTCCGACAAGACTGTAATTGATGTGACCTTGGAAGAATACAAGCAATACCGGCAGGAACTGAATGATACCATCAAACGGCAAGACGCTATGGTGACCTTAACTGTAACCCTATGCGGCGTAATATTCACAATAGGGTATTATTTTCTGGACGCAGGCCGGTCGGAACTATACTCCTTCTTCATGGGTCTGCTGGGCCCGTCATCGATTTGCTTTGCAGGGTCATACTGGATAAGCCTGGTTTTCCAGCAAAAAAGATATACTATGTATTTAAGAGAGCTAGAGATTGCCCTTAAAAACATCGAGCCGCGTATAAAGTTTTGCTGGGAGCTTTATTCAAACAGTAGGCACACGTACAAGGCGGGGGATAAATCCATCTCCTTTTCCACAAAATCGCTGCTAAGTCAACAGGTTACGCTGATGGCATATATCTTGGTTCCCCTCTTTATGTTTGCCACAGCTTTTATTGACAAGCTGGCAATTTCATTTGGCGAATGCTGGCAATATATAACGGCAAGTGGTCTGCTGCGCGCTGCCGCTGGGGGCTTTTCTGTAATTTATCTTGCTTTTTCCGCAGTTGTTGTTTTCTACATAAGAAAGATAGTGCAAATATATTCATACACCGAAAACCTGGAACCGGCAAACCGCGTATACACCTATACAATGCAGAGCTTGTAATTGCTTTGACGCATTTTGGTAAATGCCTGACCGACAACAACAGTATATGAGCTGCGAAAGCGGGGCTTTATGGATTTCGCAATCCCGCTTTTCTATATCCCTTTCTTATTCAAAGCATTGTTTTTCAAACCCTAAGGCCGCCCTATAATGGGCGGCCTTAGAATGTTGCTCATACTTTTTTGCAAAGTGAAAAAATCATAAAAACGGGAGTTTCTATACAGCTTTCATATCTTTTGGGCGCTGCATCTTTCCACTCTTTTGGAGGAAGCGGCTCTTCAGCTTTCATAATCTTCAGGCCTGCACTGACAATTGCGTTTATATAGTCGCCGGTTGTGTGATGATAGCTTTCACTTAAATAATTTTCAATGGCGGAATTGTACTCAATCCATGGCTGAATATATGCTCGCTTGCTTTTGTCCAGATAGCGGGTCTGCCAATCCTCATCCGCCGGAAAAACATCGCCCTTTTCTATAGGATATTGTGCTGTGTACATAGGGTGCATCACCGAAACAACAGCCCTTCCCCCTGACTTTAGCAGACGCGCAATATTGCTGAAAACAGGAAATAAGTCAGGCAGATAATGAAGCGTGGTCGAAGAAAAAACAAAGTCAAAAATACCATCGGGCAGCTCTTTCAAATCAGCGGCATCCCCCTTGTTAAAAGCAATATCGGCCTGAATATCCGCTGCTTTTTTTCTGCCGATAGCCAGCATCTCCTCCGAGATATCAACAACCTCAATAGAGGCAGGCTGGTACTTGGCAAGCAGCAGCGCAAAGCGGCCTGTTCCCCCACCCAAATCAAGTATTCTCTTACCTTTTAGCTCGGGCAGCATTTTTTCTATATAAGGCCATTCCATCTTATAGCTGTACGACTGCGGGTTTTCTGTAAAATCCTCGTAAGCTTTGGCCATCTCATTCCAATTTTGCTCTATATTAGGCATGTGGTTCTTCCCCCTGTTTGTTAATTGTCCTTTTATTATATTTGACAAAAGCAGGGCGCACAAGCTATTTTAATACAAAATGGCAATTGGTAAAGTAACACCACATCACCCCCTAACCCCCTCTTCAAAGAAGAGGGGGAAGATATTTCAAGAGGTTTGGGCGGCTAAAAGCCGCCCAAACTTCTTGAAATAGATAATACCTGTTTACTTTACGAATTGCTAACACAAAAAGGCCGTCCCTTGCGGGACGGCCTTTGGTTGTTGCTTTGAATCAGAAGGCGCAGCCTTTTGGGGACAGAGTCCCGCGAACGCAACGCGTGAGCCGGCGGCGGGTGCCGCCGTACGCGCAGGGGGAGCTCACTTCCCCCGAAGCTATAAAATCCGCGAGGGGCTCCCGGAAAGGTCGCAAGACCTTTTTGGGACGGAGCTTAGCCGATATATCCGGCCTTTTTAAGCAGCTCCTGCGCCTTTTCGTGGTTAGCCTTAGAGGTCAGTACAATGGGGCCGGTGCAGCCCATGCCGCTTTCGGCATAGATGCCTTCCTTCCAGAGAACCTTGACGGCATCCTCCAGATCCATGACCTCCACGCCGGCGATGTCCTCTGTGACAGGCTCGGTGGGGGGCGCCTTGATCTCCTCCGCCGCTTCGGCGGGCTTTGCGGCAGCCTTGCGCGCCTCAAGAATCTTGTTGAGCCCCGCCTTTTCGGCGGCGGCAAACTCACTCTTAGAGACGTCAAAGACCTTGCCGCGGACAAGCTGCGCCGCGTATTCGATAGCGCCTGCAATCAGGGGCGCGCCGGAAGCGCGGGAGATAATCATAATCAGCTTTTCGTAGCCCTTGCCGATGCCGGGGCCGTAGCCGTAGCCGGTGGACTCATAGCTGCCGCCCGTTGTGAAGGAGGACAGCATTTTGATAAGCACGTTGCCGGTCAGCGAATCGCAGACCATGACGTCGGGTGTGCCCTGAAGCACGTCGTTGCCGCGCATGACGCTGCCGCCGTCTGCGCGGCCGGAGGTGGCGAACTGGAACTTATATCCCCCCTCCTGAAGCTGCTTGAGGGCGATTTCCGTCTGCCTTGCGCCGTCAACATTGAGGATGCCCACAGTGGGATTGGGGGTGCCGGCGGCCTTTGCGGCGATGATGCCGTAAATGGCGTTCTTAATCATGCCCTCGATACGGTCAGCGGAGGAGGTGCCGGTGGTGGTGGCGATATACATCTCCTTGCCCTTGCCGGGGGTGATAACCCGCCCGACAGTGGAAACGCCGATGGGGAAAGGAAAGTGCATAGTGACGGCGCCGTCGACCTCGCCCTTTTCCACCATTTCTTCCATCTTCTTGTGACCCTCATCCTCGTTGGCGACGTGGACGGTGGTGACCCCCTCATGCTCGATAGTGCCGATAAAGACAACATCGATGCCCTTGGAGGCGGCCAGAACAGCTCCCTTCATGGCATTTTCTTCGCCATGCTCGCTGCCCATGCCGGTCAGGGCTATGCGGGGCTTTTTGCCAAAGCTGCCTGTCTCAAGGCCTTCGGCCATTTCGAGAAAGGTTTTGGCAATAGTTTTTTCCAGATTATTCATAGTGTCACCTGCTTATTCTGCCAAAAGGGCGTTTGCAAATTCCTTCATAGCCTTGGCGATAAGTCCCTTGACCTCCTGCTCGCTGACGCCGGCCTGCGCGGAAGCCCCTGTGTTGCCCTGCATCACAAAGGAAACGCCGTCAAACAGGTTGGTCATGCGGCCGAGGAAGAGGCTGCCCTTGCCGATTATCATGGCGTTCTTGATTTTGCCAGCCATAATATCCTCACGGGCGAAGCCGATGTACGGCACGCCGGAGGGGATGTGACCCTGTGTGGGTGCCCAGCCGGTGAGGCCGTGCTTCGCCACAAAGTCGTTGAGCTCCTTAGGCTCCATCTCGCCGCGCTTGGCAGCAAGAGCGCCGATCATCTTATAGTTTGCCAGCGGCACATCGCCTGCGCCTGCGGGCTTTGTGACGTCGGGGTTCTGCATCTCGGGGGAATACTTGTCGATGTCCTTGATCTTCAGGCCGTGCTTGTCAAGAGGCATGGTGACAAGGGAGGAAATAACCGCCTGAGGCGCTGAGCCTGTGCCGACGGTGTGACGGCCCAGCATATCGAGGTTGATTTCGGGGCTGACGCCGTCATTCTCGGTGACGACGACGGCGAAGCCGCCCAGAACGTCCTCAAGAATGGGCAGACCCTTCTTGACGTGATCCTTGCCGTTCATACCCAGCTTGGCTGTTGAGCCGCCGGAGGTGACAATAACCGTCTTGTAAGCGCCGGAGGCCACAAGGGCGCCCGCCTCGATCATAGCGTGGGTGGGGGCGGCGCAGAAGCCGCGGGCGTCGGAGCCGGAGGCGTTGACAAGCCCTGCGATTTCGGCAGCAGCCTTGGCGAAGTTGCCGCCGCCGCGCTGGTTCATATCGCCGCAGGCTTCCTCGGAGCAGTCAATAACATACTCCACCTCGGCCTTGTCAATGCCGGAGGCCTTGACGGCGTGGAGCAGCGCCAGCACGGAGGAAGCCTTGGAAACAAGGTTCTCGTGCATGACGTGGGAGGAGAGGTTAGTGTCGATGTCGTGGGCGTTCTTGACGCAGCCAACAAGCTCACCATTGTGGTAAAGACCCTCGGCATGCTCATTCTTCACAAGGTTCTCAAGGTCGGCCTTGGCGATACCGGCGTGGAGGCGGGCGACAATAGTCTCGTCGATCATTTCGTTGGCCTCGAACTGCGCCCTGTACTTCTCTGTGAAAGCGCTCTCCAGCTTGACAAGCTCAAAAACGTCGCAGGCCTGCATCAGGAAAAGGAACTCCTCCTGGGGCATGATCTGGCCGAACTTGCCGTAGCGGCTGTTAAGGGCGCACTCCTTGTCATACCAGGGCTGCTCGATCTCGCCCAGCTGCGCGGGAGTCATGTTGCCGATATATGTCTGGTTGGGATAGTAGGCAACGGCCTTCTCATAGCTGCGGAGGTGGGAGGGCAGCTCCTTCAGATATTCTGAGGAGGGGTTGACAATCTTCTCGGTGGTCTGGGTGGTGCCGTTGTGCAGCACCATATCGGGCGTATGCACCAAAATGTAGCCCGCGCCTTTGATAACACTGTTCATAAGGATCACTTGCCTTTCTTTGATTATAGTTTATATTAATTACTTCTACCCGTATCAAAATTGCTCAGCAGGCGGAAAGCGCCTGAGGCGCTGCCACCGCATTTATACCGCGCGGACATCCGCGCCTGAGGCCGCCATTCTGAGCCAGCGGAAGGGAAAGCCTCTCTTCCCTTCGCTCAGGATGGCAACCGGAGAGCTGTCCGGGCAATTCACTTGGCCGGAATCTATTGATTCAGGGGGTCCCCGCAGAGCCGTGGCTCTGTTCTGCGAGCGGTGCCGCGAGCCGGCGGCGTGTGCCGCCGTAAGAATTCCGGGCAATTCACTTGGCCGGAATCTATTGATTCAGGGGGTCCCCGCAGAGCCGTGGCTCTGCGGGGTGAAGAAAAGGGGCTGAGAACAGTATCCCCAGCCCCCGCTTCTCCATCTTAGCCCAGATACTTGCAGAACTGGCTTCTGATGCTCTGCATCTCACCGGCTATGTCATCAACGTCCAGCACCATTTCCATCATGCTGACTTGATCATCATAAACGCCGGCATCAAACTCTGCCTTTACCTCAGGCTCGCACACGTGATAAACCGTGAGTCCCAACGAGACTCCTGTCAACGGACCTGCATAGGTGGGGTCACCGTTTGTAACTGTCTCGGCCGCAAGACCGGAGGCTTCACCCTCCGCTGCACCAAGCAGAACAACTATGTTTTCCGCACCATGTTCATTAGAGAGGTCTAAAACTCTCTTCTGATTTTCAAGATCCATTGCACCAGCGGCGGTTCAGACGAAGCACTCCGTCGAGGAATACACCACTTCAGCGCCGGCAGATTTAGCACACTCTTCGATGGCCGGGCCGGGAATACCGTCACGGTCGCCGATGATAATAACCTTTTTGCCCTTTAAAATGCTCATGGCTCTAATATCCTCCTAACTTTTAGATTTATAGAAAAGCCG
>JAVBSJ010000074.1:0-23584 GCA_031547105.1 Oscillospiraceae bacterium | reverse complement strand
AGCCCTCCTCGCTTGCGCCTAAATACGCCATGGGGTTGGGTGAAAGGGCAACGGCGCCGAGGCCGTTTGCGGCAACATCGACCACCGACTGTTTGTTTATCAGCATATCGATAGCCCTGCGCACCAGCACATTGTCAAAAGGCGCAACCTCGCTGTTGATGGCGAAGAAGTTCATACGTGTGCCGCTTACCTGTGTGACGGTGACATTTTCTGTAGTCAACAGGCGCTGCACATCGGTGGACGCCACATCGATAATCAGATCGGCTTCCCCCGTCTCAAGTGCGATCGTGCGGGAGGAACCCTCCGGTATAATGCGCCAAACCATGTTGGTTATGGAGGGCTGGTGATCCTTGTCAAAGTAGCTCTCATTCTTGACGAAGGTCAGGCTTTCGCCCAGCTTCCACTCCACAAAAACATAGGGGCCTGATCCGACGGGGGTCTCGTTAAAGTTGGCACCCGATTTAATCATTGAGGCAGGGAGTATTGTATTGCCGTTTGATGCCAAATCGTACAGAATCTGGGCGTAGGGCCCCTTTGTGGTGATAACAAATGTGCGCTCGTCTGTGATTTCGACACTCTCCCAAAAGGAGGTGTATTTGTTGGAGGAGGTGAACTGGCGGGCGTATTCAAGGGAAGCGGCTACATCCTGTGATGTCATAGTCTCTCCGTTATGGAACTTTATCCCCTCTTTAAGGGTAAACTGCCATTCGGTGTCCGAAAGGCTTTTAAAGCTGTCAACAAGGTCGGGAACCGGCTCCATGGTATCAATATCAAACTTAAAAAGGCGGTTATAGGTTAGCTGATTCATATAGCCGGAAACAACGGCGGCATGGTCGTAGGGGTTGAGGGTGGTGGGCTCACTTTCGATGGCTATCACAATTTGGTCAGGGTGAGGGGTAAAGGTTGTATCGGGGGTGACAGGGGGCTGGTTTTGCTTTGCGCAGGCGGATATAAGCGCGACCAGCAGCGCGGCAGAAAGCATTGCGGATATAAGCTTCTTTTTCATGACATAATACCTCATTTCGATTTTTCTTTTTCAGCGCCTTTGAGAAAAACCGATGTGATACATAGCGGCTACTGTCATAGCCTGAACACCCCCTAAAAATGAATACAAAAAATCCCCGTCCGCAAAAGGACGGGGATTAGCCCATTAACCACCTGTTACGCACGGCATTCCAACAAATGCCTCTCCCTGTAACGGTGGAGCTCCGTCGACGTCTACCGGGGCAATGCCCTTTCAAGCCGCAACTCAAAAGTGTACTTCGGCCATCCCTACTCGCGCTCCCTCACACCAACCGGAAGCTCTCTTTGCCTTTTCGGGACTGCTTACTCTCTCTGTCATAGTCTTTAGCGTGTTAAATTATCAGAACTTGAAATGATACTACTACCATTTGCGGAAATTGTCAATAGGCCGCCGGTGGAAATTTTTCACTTGAAGTAGTTTGCACCTTACGAATCTGTTAAAACTCCATCTTTACGTCGCCCTTAGCCTGCTGGGAGGCCTCAAAAAACGCCTCTCTCTGCATGCCCAGATTGTTTGCCACGATGCTCTTGGGGAAGGCCACGATGGCCTGATTGTAAGCCGACACATTGCCGTTATAGGCTCTGCGGGCGGCCTGCAAATGCTCCTCCACGTCCATGACCGATACCTGCAGCTGCCTGAAGTTATCGCTGGAGCGCAGCTCGGGATATTGCTCAGCCAGCACGTTGATCTGCCCCATGGCTTTGTCCATGGAAGCGCTTGCCTCCATGCGGTCCTTCATTGTCATGCCGGAGCGCATTTGTACCACCTGGGCAAGTGTCTCCTGCTCATGCTTTGCGTATGCCTTGGTGATGTCAAGCAGCTTTGTAAGGGCGTCATACCGCTTGGTCAGCGCAACATCTATCCCCGACAGCGCCTCCGCTATCTTGACCTTCATTTGCTTTAAGCTGTTGCTCGTCCAAATATACCATACCGCAACCAGCGCCGCGATAACCAGAACACCAAAAATAAACTCCATTTTTCTACCTCTTTCTGTTTTATTTGAATATATTGCGCCCCAGCTTGAGCTGGTCTACAAACGATGTTATTGCCCTGATGTCCTCAAGCACATTTCCCATAACGTTCTTTTCGTCCACCGGCCCCCACAGAGAAGGCTCAAAAGCATTTTCGCGGCTGTCAACCCCTATATGGAGGCGGTTTTGACAGAAGCACAGCAGCATTTCGCCCGAGGTGTGCTGCTTCAGCTCAAGAATACTTTCCATCATATGTGGGGTGAGGATATAATAGGCCTCCTGCTCATCAACGGCATAGACGGAAAAATGGTCGTTAAAGCGGGCATCCTCCAGCTCCAGGCGGTGCATTTTAGGCTTGGAGCTGAACCAGCCTCCCGTTTTTTTCGCCGCCGAAAAGCCCTTTTCCCGCACCTGCAAATCACAGCGGAAGTCCTTATTGAAGTCAAAAATCATCCACGGCCCTTCAAAATAGGTAACTGTTGTGGTGGTTTTGCCGGTTGAGGTCACCTGCTGTATTCTTACATCCGCCCTTTCAAACCTAACGCCGCTGTAGCTTCCGCTCACATAATCATCCGAGTGATAGCGGTTGCCCATGGTGATCATTTCGGTGTTCTCCAGCACCTCCTGCTCAAAGCCGCTGTCGGGGTCAAAAGCCACATCATCAAAGACATTCGTAAGTGACGCCCGGACAACATCCGCCTTAAAAGCATCGGTAAAGGCCTTTGACGCCTTAAAGTAAAAAGCAAACAGCCCTATCAGGCCGACGGCAAACAGGAGCACCGCGGGATAAACCAAAAAAACCGCTCCCCCGCTCATGCCGGCCATAAAAAACAGTATAGCTACAATAAGCACGCCTGCCCATATGCAAAGGTGCTTCAGCGCCCTTTTGCGCAGCTCTTCTATGTGTGCCAATGATTGACTCATTTCTTCTCCTCTTGCTGTGCTTCTATTCTGCAAAAATGCCGCTGCCCTGCTTGAACAATTCCAAAACGGCAATTGTCTGCCTGACAAAGATGTTGGCCTCCTCGGCAAAGCGCTCTTCCTTAAAGGTATCTACCAAGGCCGGCTCAAAACAGGTTTTCCCCGTGTCAATGCCGAAGCAGATATGACCGCCGCCGACACACAAAAACAAATCGTCCTCGGTCTGTTTTGCCAGCTTGACAAGACCCTGCATGAATCGCGGCGAAAAGACAACCTGCCCCTCACAAAACAGCTCAAAGTGCTGGTCAAAGGCCTGATCCCCTGTTTCCGCCCTCTCCATTCCCGCCGGAACTGATAAGGGCGCCCGCCTTCTCGCTTCCCCGAAGCCCCGGCTTCGCACCAGCAGCCTGCGGTCTGAGGCAAAACCCGCATCGGCCGCCATGCACCGCCCGTGGAAGGCCTTTTGTGCCGCGGCGCCCGGCTGTCCCGGTGTCAGGGTGACATCGGCCCATTTGAAGGAGCTGCCCTTGTATTTGCCAGATATAAGCCCGCCGCTGCGGTACCGCGCCTGCAGGCTCGCGCCTGCCCATGCCTCCAGGCTTTCACGGGGGAGGCCGCTGTCCGGCCTAAGCTCCAGCTCAGTAAAATGCTTTTTCAAAATGGGCTCTATGAGCACCTCACGGCAGCGGGCAACAAACTTCTTTTGTGTCTTTGCCGGCTGGGTGCAGCAATAAAGCATGCCCAGAGCAAAAACCGCCCCCAGTGCCATTGCGCCCGCCATATTGCCGGAAAGCAGGCAGACCAGCGCCGCCACCCCCGCCGCCGCGGAGCCAACCGCTGTAACGCCTATGCCCACCATAATCCTGCGGCGCTTTGTCTCAAGCTCTTTTCCAATGGCGGTCATGCAATCCCTCCTCTAAATAATCTAAGGTGCCTGTCGTTATCGTTAAATATTTAACTTAAATATATTATAGCATATTCCCCGGAAAATGCAACAGAGCGGGAGGAGGCGCAGGGCCCGCGCGAACCGGTTAATGGAAATTATACTGCCAACGCCAAAAATTATCAACATAATGGGAACAATTCCCTGATGCCGCGGTCAAAAAGTTACATATTATGTCTGGATATATTGTGCTCACGTCTTTTTTATTATACAATGTATAGAAGATATAATGTTCACAGAAAATCCCCCCCAACAACCAAGGAGAGAGGTATTTCAGGTATGAGACACATTAGAAAGCTTACTATGTTGTGTATCTTGGCTGCTGTTTTGCTTGCCATGCTTCCGACACCTGCCGGCGCCGTGACCTTTTCGGACGTAGGCAGCCACTGGGCAAAAACCTATATTTATCAGGGTGTTGACCACGGCTATATCAGCGGCTACAGCGACGGTACCTTCCGCCCCAATAACCCTGTTACGAGAGCCGAGTTCAGCAAGATGCTCAACGCGGCTATCGGGCTTACAGCCACTACAACGGTGGGCTTCACCGATGTTGCCTCCTCCGCATGGTATTATGCCGAGGTGCAGAAGGCTGTGGCCGCCGGCTACATAACAGGATATGAAAACAACACCTTCCGCCCCAACAACAACATAACCCGGCAGGAGGCCGCCGTTGTCATGGCCCGAATTGTGACAGAGGCTTCTGTAACAAAAGATATAACCACAATGAAGGATTATTCCTCCATTGCCTCCTGGGCTCTTATCGGAGCTAAAACCTGCTTCTCCAAGGGATATATTGCCGGAGACAACAACAAAATGTACCGCCCCTCAGGTAACCTGACAAGGGCAGAGGCTGCCAAAATCATAGAGGCGATTTTGGCTACCGAGACTATTGTAAAAACTACTACCACTATATCCGACAGCGGGAAGAGCTATTCCAACACCATTTTCACAGGAAATGTGGTAGTGGCCTCCGGCGTGGGTAACGGCACCGCTGCCTTTTCCAACTGCCGCCTGCTCGGCACAATGCTTGTCAACGGCGGCGGAAGCGACGGCATTAAGCTGGCCAACACCAACGTCAGCAATCTGACCGTCAACAAGTCGGGCGGCGGTGTGCGGGTATATACTACCGGCACAAGCACCGTCGGCAACGCCTATGCTTCCTCCGGCTGCACGCTGCTGGAAAGCAGCATGACCTCCGGCTCAGGCTTTACAAAGGTCACCCTTTCCGGCTCGGCGCTCAGGAACGAGCAGGTCAATTTAAGCGGCACATTTGATTCCGTCGCCCTTTCGACCGAGGCTCTTGTCAACCTGTCCTCCGGCGGCGCCACAAACTTCAGCGTTGCTTCCGGCGGGGCGGGCTCCACCGTCAACCTTGCAAGCGGCACCAATATCGCCACCCTGACCATTAACGGCGCAGCCTCCTTTACCGGCAAGGGCACTATTGCCTCCGCCGTTCTCAACGTCTCCGGCTCTACTTTTGAGACGGCCCCTACGAAAACCTCCGGCTCGGGCAGCTCGGGCAGCGGCGCCCTTGTTCCCACAATGTCCCCCTCAAACGGCTCAACAAACGTTGACCCTGATGTTGAAATCGACCTCACCTTCAGCGAGGCTCTGTATTCCTATTCGGGAACCAGCCTGACCTCCTCCTACGCCCAAAGCGGCATCGAGCTGCGCAGGGGCAGTGAAACCGGCTCAAAGGTAGGCTTTACCGCCACTGTCAACGGCACGCGCAAAATTATCACCATCACCCCCGACGATTCACTTGAAGCGGGCATCAGGTATTATGTCATCGTCACCGCTTCGGCTTTCAAAAACCAGACCGGCACATATAACTCCCGCGCGGTGTTCAACTTCACCGTTGGCGGCGACCAGCTTGTTCCCACCGTTTACCCTGTGGACGGCAGCGAGTATATCCCTGTGGACGCTGAGCTTACCCTCAAGTTTGACTCGGCCATATACAAGGGCAACGGAAGCACTATTACAGTGGATTATATCGCCACCAGTGTTATAGAGCTGCGCCGGAACTCCGCTACAGGAAGCTCGGTCAGCTTTGAGGTGGAGCTCAGCACCGACAAGAAGACCATAACCATTATTCCCGATAACGACCTGCAGACCGACACAAAATACTATATCCTGCTTAAGAAGGACAGCATAGCCGCTTCCGGCGGCAAGACAAATGCCGCACAGACCTTCTCCTTCACAACCGCAGACACCGATTATCTTGTGCCTGTTGTAACTCCCGCGTCGGGCAGCACCGGGGTTTCCACCGATGCCGATATAACCCTCACCTTCTCTGAAAAGCTGTATGATGAGTTCGGCGACGTGCTTACGGCTGCCGAAGCCAAGGATGCCTTTACCCTACGCAAAACAAGCACCTCCGGCTCGACCGTCACTTTCTCGGCCAGCATCAGCACCGATAAAAAGACCATTACCCTTTCCCCCTCATCCTCCCTGACAAACGGGACAAAGTATTACCTCACCCTCAAGGAGGGCTACCTTTACAATTCAAACGATGATTATAACGAGCAGATGGTGTTTTCCTTTACCGTCGGCGGCAGCGGCAGCAGCAATACAGGCAGGCTGATACCGACCATTTCCCCCGCAAACGGCGCCACCGGCGTTTCCAGAACAACCAGCATCAAGCTGACCTTTGACGAAGAGATATATGACGACGAGGGTGATTATCTCACCGCCTCTTATATGGAGGATTATGCCTTTGAGATCCGCAAGGGAAGCGAAACAGGCAGCACTGTCAGCTTCTCGGCCTCCATCAATTCCTCTGACGATGTAGTGACGCTTAAGCCGGACACCACGCTGACAAGCGGCACAAAGTACTATGTCATCGTGGTCGCAGATCAGCTTGAGGATTACTCCGGCAACCGCAACAGCCGCGCAGTTTTCTACTTCACCGCCGGCAGCGGCACCTCCTCTTTGACGCTGGAGCCTTCCTCCACCACACCTGATAACGGCGACACCGGCGTTTCCACCTCTTCCTCCATCAAGATATATTTTGATGAAGAGGTTTATGACGAGGACGGGGATGAGTTCACCTCCTCCACACTGAAAACCGCCATTTATGTTTATAAGGGATCGGTTTCAACCTCTAACAAGGTCACCCTTTCAAGCGCATCCATCAACAGCGGAAATGATATAATCACCCTCAGCCCCGGCACTATGAGCAGCGGTAAGTACTATGTCGTCATCAGAGAGGGCTATTTGACCAACGACGACGGCGATTCCAATGATGAGTATCAGTTCAGCTTTACCGTGGGGAGCTCCTCCACCATGGCTGATCCCTCCTCCACCTCCCCTGCTGACGGGGCAACAAAAGTTTCCGCCTCGGCTACCATCAAGATTTATTTTGATGAAAATATCTATAATAGCTCCGGCAACACGCTTACTGCCAGCTATATGAAAAACACCGCATTCAGCCTCTATAAAGGCTCTGTCTCTTCCAGCAATTTGGTTGATTTCACCGCCTCCATCAGCAGCAACAGGACGGTCACTTTAACCCCCTCCTCCAATATGAGCAGCGGGAAATACTATGTAGTGATTCATGAGGATGCGCTGACCAATTCCTCCGACAAATACAACGAGGAATACAAGTTCTCCTTTACAGTGGGCACAAGCGGCTCCTTTGAGGCCCCCAGCGTCAACCCCTCTGACGGGGCAACTGGCGTGTCAACAACCGCCAACGTAGTGCTTACCTTTGACGAGAAGCTGTACAGGACTTCATCAGGCACTGCCCTTACCTCCTCCGGCTCCACCAATATCGACCATATAACCAGCTATATCAAGATTCGCAAAGGCAGCTCAGGCAGCAATTATGTGGATTATACCCCCTCCCTTAACAGCACCGGTAAAATCCTTACCCTCTCCCTGGATGAGACGCTGGAAGCCAACACAAAGTATTACGTCGTAATCACCTCCGGCAAGTTCTATAACGAGGGCGGGTATTCCAATTCCTCCTTCTCATCTTCATTCACCACAAGGACTACTGCCGTCAGCGCCACTATGTCTCCCAGCGGCTCCAACGTGTCCATACCTTCCTCTATCACGCTGAACTTTGGGGAGACGATATACGGAAGCAGCAGCAAGGGACCCCTGAGTAATACAAGTGCCAAGAGTGCCATTACGATTTACCAGGGTGCCAAGGGCAGCGCAACAACTGTCAGCATTGGTTCGGCCTCTGTCAGCGGCAGTACGATTACCTTAAGCGGCCTTGGAACAATCAACCCCGGCACCACATATACCGTTGTGGTGGCATCGGGCAAGGTGTATAACGCATCCGGTACGGCCAACAGCGAGCTTAGCTACAGCTTCACCACCGCAGGCTCGACAGCTGTTACCATGTCATCCATCTCACCTGCAAGCGGCAACACAAACGCCAGCATCAGGCCTTCCATCGTGCTGACCTTCAACAGCGCCGTATCTGCTAAATCCGGGACACTGGCAGGCGCCTTTTCCCTTAAGACGGCTGTGGGGGGCACTAACGTCTCCTTCGCCGCAAGAGCGGAAGGCAACACCGTCATCCTAACCCCGGATCATGACCTGGATTATGATACACAATACACTGTGGGCGCCAATGCAGGCGCGTTGACCAACGCATACGGCGGGGCGAACACAGCTATCAGCAGCTCCTTCACCACCAAGAAGCCGTCCATCAGCATATCCACGGGTACGATAGACGAAAATACAGCGGAGGTCACCCTCAGCTGGGATGCTGCGGGCGCAGTGACGCTGAACACCAGCGGAAGCGGAGTGGACGATAATTACTGGGGCGGCGGGGCTTATGACGGATCGGCAAACGGAAGCAAGACGGTCACCGTCAGCGGTTTGTCCGCCGGCAGAACCTATACCCTGACGGCGACACTGACCTACAACGGCAACAAAACCGTTTCCGCAACAAAGTCCTTTACCACCTATCAAAAATCGACTGACGCTACGCTGAAAAGCCTGCGCATAGGCGGTATAACCATTCCTCTGACCGTAAACCAGTATAGCTATGAGGTAAGCAATGCTGCCCTCAGCAGCGGCAGTTTAGCCGTTTCCGCTACAGCGAGCAGCACCAAGGCCACTGTGGGTGATGCCGTAATAACCGGCGAGGTTGCCGCCGGAGGCTCTGTAACGGTTGACATAACGGTTACAGCGGAAAACGGAGAAACCCATACTTATACTGTGAGCGTCGGCATTGAGCCCTAGCACCCACCGATAAAGCTATTTGTCCCCCGTCCGGGTTTCCGGGCGGGGGATTTTTTAGTGCAATATGGGCGGACAGGCGGCAACCGAAAAAGCGCAAAAACAAGGCCGCCCGTTTGGGCGGCCTTGGCTAAATATCGCATTAATAAATCAGTTTTCCGCAGTTTCAGCCGCAGCCTTATGCTTGCCCAGATACACAAACCCGATGGCCGTTGCAACCGCAAATGCGGCAAAGGCAAACATAAAGGGCAGCCTGGGATTTGTGGCATACATCAGTCCCGCGAAAAGCGCGCCTATGATGCCGCCCAGGGAGTTCATGGAGTTATAAAAGCCCATGATGACGTTTGAGTTGGCGCCCACCGCCATGGAAGCCGTCATATTCTGCATAAGGGGCAGGCGCACGGCGTTGAAGGCGAAGAAAATAACATTTATAACAAAGAAGGGGATCATGTTGTTGACCAAAAGTATGCTGCCGAGAGCCAGCGTGCAGCAGGCAAGGACAGGCAAAAAGGTCTTGTGGATGTCAGTTTTGCGTATCAGCCATATACATATGGTGGAATTGGCCAAAAGGGAGATCACAGCGATAGCCGCCTTGATGCCGCCATTGTAAGCGGAGGAGAGGCCGAACTGATCCTTGATGTAATAGTTAAAGCACTGTTCAAAGGCATTCTGCCCTATGCTGGCGAAGGCAACAATGGCAAAAAGCAGCGCAAGGGTGGCCGTCATAAACTCGCGACTGGCCATAAATGCCACAAAGGGATTGGCCTCTTTTATAAGGGAGCCTGTGCGCTTTTGCTTGGGAACAAACATGCTTTCATCGTCACAGACCAGATAGAACAGCCCGCCGCACACCGCCAGTATTACCACCTGCGCCATAAAGGCCGCTTCGGTTGAAATCAGCCCCAGCATACCGCCGATAAAATATCCCACCGCCCCGAAAACCGCCTGGCTTGTGGCAAGCACCGTCAGGTTCTGCCCACGCTTGTCCGGCTCAGAAATGGCGATTATGTAGTTCATCAGCGAGGTGAACATCCCTCCTGTAAAAATGCCGGCAAACATTCTTCCTAAAACCACCTGCACCTCGGAATATGCCGCGCCGAAAATCATCTGCCCTACGGCATAGCCAATCCCGCATATAAACATGATTCTTTTTGCGGGAATATAGTTGCACATCTTTCCCCAAAAAGGCGATACGAGGAAGTTGACGGTCATCATTGCGGCAAGCGCAACCCCAAACATTGAGCTGTCCAGCCCGCGCTCAACAATAAGCTGAGGGGTGACAGGGTGGGCAAAGCTTGCGGCCATGTTAAAGATAACCATCACACCAAAAAACAGAGCCATTGGTTTTTTGTCCTTCATTGTCCCTTCTCCTTTTTTATTCAAATCGAAATCAATTATACACCCTGGGTTTGCTTTGTGCAACCCGCAAATAAAGGCGGTGCTGGTTGCACACTTGCCGCCGCGGCTCTCCTCCCCTTTCCCTGACACATCAAAGCAGCTGGGAAAAGCCATGTCTGGGCATGAAAAATGCGGGGCAACGCTGCCCCGCACGCCAAATACCCGCTTGTTTTACTTCCTTACCTGCCCGTCCCCTACCATTATATACTTGTAGGAACACATTTCTTTCAGGCCCATTGGCCCGCGGGCGTGCATCTTCTGGGTGGAGATGCCGATTTCCGCCCCAAAGCCCATTTCCTCCCCGTCGGTAAAGCGGGTGGAGGCGTTGACGTAAACGCAGGCGGCGTCAATCTCTCTGGCGAAGCGGTCTGCGTTTCTCGTATCGCTCGTCAAAATAGCCTCACTGTGGTGGGTCGTATGTTTTTGCACATGCCTGAGCCCCTCCTCAAAGGTGGGCACCACCCTGACAGCCAGAATATAATCCAGAAACTCTGTGTCGTAATCCTCCTCAGTGGCGGGGACAACGCAGTCCCCCAATATGCGCGCGGTTTCGGGGCAGCCGCGCAGCTCCACCTTCTTGCTGTCCAGCAGCGCCTTTGCCATAGGCAAAAACGCTTCCGCCACGGCAGCGTGAACAAGCAGCGTCTCTGCGGAGTTGCAGACGGAAATGCGCTGGGTCTTGGCGTTGAAGATTATTTCCGCCGCCTGCTGAAGGTCGGCGGTGGCGTCCACAAATATGTGGCAGTTGCCCACACCTGTTTCAATATAGGGAACTGTGGCGTTTTCCACCACCGAGCCTATCAGGCGGGCACTGCCTCTGGGAATAAGCAGGTCTATATATCCCTTAAGCCGCATCATTTCATGGGCGGTTTCGCGGCTGGTATCATGCAAAAGGGTGACGGCGGCGATGGGAAGCCCGAGAAAATCAAGGGCGCTGTGCATTATCCCTTCAAGCACCAGGTTTGTGTTGATGGTCTCCTTGCCTCCACGCAGAAAGGCGGCGTTGCCCGACTTAAGGCACAGCACCGCGGCGTCAACGGTGACATTTGGGCGGGATTCGTAAATAATGCCGATAACCCCTAAAGGCACCCTGACCTTGGAAAGCTCTATTCCGTTATACATTGTGCGCCGCTCAATTATTTCACCGATGGGATCGGGAAGGTGCGAGACCTTTATCACGGCATCAATAATCCCCTCTATCCGCGGGATATTCAGGGTCAGCCTGTCAAGCATGGCGGGGGACATGCCGCTTTCCTGAGCCAGCTTTATATCCAGCATATTGGCCTTTAATATTTCCCCGGCGTGTGTCTTTATGCCGGTGGCGATTAGGGACAGAAGCTTATCCTTTTTATCTGTCGACAGCCCTGCCATAACCTCTGCGGCGGCCTTCGCCGCACTGCCCAGGGCTACAAGATCCGTCACGCTAATTCCCTCCCCTTTTCTCAAATACAGTTCCGATTTCCTTGCCCTCCAGCAGGTCGTACAGCCCCTCCAGCCGGTTCGAGTTTATAATCGCCATGACGCAGCCTGTGTCAAAGCATATTTTTGCGGCGGCGATTTTCGTCGCCATGCCCCCCGTTCCCCGGTCGGAGCCTGCGCCACCAGCTATATTTTCTATATTGGCGTCAATTTCATGTACATACGGGATGATTTTTGCATCGGGGTTTTCATTGGGATTGGCATCAAAAAGCCCGTCAATGTCGCTGAGGAGAATCAGCGCGTCCGCCCTGACCAGTGATGCGACAATGGCGGAAAGGGTGTCATTATCCCCGAAGCGGATTTCCTCAACCGCCACGGTGTCATTTTCGTTGACAATGGGGATTGCACCGAGGTTCAGCAATGTTTCAAAGGTGTTGACGGCGTGGGTGCGGGTGGTTTCCCCCTCATAAATATCCCGGGTGAGCAAAATCTGTGCCACCTTATGGTGGTGCTCCAGAAAATACTTGTCGTAAATGTACATCAGCTCACACTGGCCGACGGCGGCGGCAGCCTGCTTTTCCGGTATGGTTTTTTCGGTCAGTGAAAGCCCCAGCTTTGCAGCCCCCACCGGTATTGCACCGGAGGTGACAAGGATTATCTCCCTGCCTGAGTTTTTGATGTCGGACAGGATCTTGCACAGCTTTTCCATCTGCCTTATGTTTATCATCCCTGTGCCGTATGTAAGCGAGGAGGAGCCGACCTTGACAACCACCCTCTTCGCGTCTGTAAACTTACTCATTTTTCTTCCTCCCAGGCTTTCCAGATTTCCGGCTGATAGCCGATGGTGCATTTTTTACCGTTGCGGACAATGGGGGTCTTAAAAAGGCCGGGGTTCTCCAGCAGCTTCTGCTCCCTCTCGGCGTCCGAAACCAAATATGGAATGTAAAGCTGCTGATACAGGGGGCTTTCGGTGTCAATCAGCGCCTCAAGCGACCCTGCGGCCTGCCGCACACTTTTATACTCCCCCGCGCTCATGCCGTATTTAGGCAGGTCAATATCCTGATACTTCACCCGCCGCTCCTTAAAATAGCGCTGAGCCTTTTTTGTGTCAAAGCATTTGCTTTTACCGAAAATCTGTATATTCATTGTAAGCATCCTTTCCTGGTGCGAGCGGGAGCGAGCCGGGCGCAGGTGCGCCCGTACGTGAAGGGGCAATTCATTTGCCCCTGAGCTATAAAATTAAGCGGGGTCCCCGGAAAGGGCGCAGCCCTTTTTGGGGCAATCAAAGCATTTGCTTTTACCGAAAATCTGTATGTTCATTGTAAGCATCCTTTCCTGGCGCGAGCGGGAGCGAGCCGGGCGCGGGTGCGCCCGTACGTGAAGGGGCAATTCATTTGCCCCTGAGCTATAAAATTAAACGGGGTCCCCGGAAAGGGCGCAGCCCTTTTTGGGGCAATCAAAGCATTTGCTTTTACCGAAAATCTGTATATTAATTGAATTGCTCTCCATTTTATGCCGGTTTATGATACAATAACTGCGGTAGAAGAAATTATAGCAAGGGTGAGATTATGCCTAAAACAGCCAACAACAAGCTGAAAATGCTGTACGTGATGAAAATATTGCTGGAAAACACTGACGAGGAGCACCGCTTAAGTCCCCAGGAAATTATCGCCCGGCTTGAGGCCTTCGGAATATCGGCGGAGCGCAAAAGCGTCTATGACGATATAGAAAGCCTGCGAACCTTCGGGCTAGACGTGGTTTGCCAGCGGGGCAAGGCCAATGAATACTACATCGGGCAGCGGGACTGGCAGCTGGCCGAGCTGAAGCTGCTTGTGGACGCTGTTCAAAGCTCCAAGTTCATCACAGAGCGCAAAAGCATGGAGCTGATCTCCAAGCTGGAGGGGCTTGCCAGCAAGCCACAGGCCGGTGAGCTCAGGCGAAGCGTCCACGTGGTGGGCCGTGTCAAGGGGGCAAACGAAAACGTTTACTACAACGTGGACGCCATCCATCAGGCAATTAACAGCCGCAGTGCCCTCGCCTTCAAATACATACGCTACGGCCTTGACAAAAGCCGGGTTTTGCGCCGGGGCGGGGAGACTTATCTGGTCACGCCCTTCGCCCTTATGTGGGACGATGAGAATTATTATCTCGTGGCCTATGACGCCCGCGGGGAGAAGATAAAGCATTACCGGGTGGACAAAATGCTGGACATCCGCCCTGCTGGCGCGCCCCCCTCAGGGCTGGAGCTTATTGAGGGCTTTGACATAGCCGAGTATGCAAAAAGGCATTTCGGTATGTTCGGCGGCAATATTGAAACCGTGCGGCTGTGGTTTTCAGCCGATATGGTTGACGTGGTTCTGGACAGATTCGGAAAAGATATAACCCTCATCAGAGAGGGGGAGGGCTTTTGCATAAATGCCCAGGTAGCCGTCAGCCCGATTTTTATCGGATGGGTGCTTTCCCTCGGCCCGGGAGCCAGAATCGTGGGTCCGGAGAGGGTGAGAAAGCAGGTTGTGGTAATGCTGGAGGAGGCGCTTAAAGCTTACTCCTCCTCGCTGTAAAGCGCCAAAAGCTCCTCTTCAAGCCTGGTTTTTTCTTCAAGCAGGGCGCTGAGAAGCACGTAATCCTGCGTCGAGACCGACATTTCCGTCTCAATTTCCGAAAGCCTTATCTCAAGGGCGGCAATTTGTCTTTGCCGCTCCTTTTGTTTTTTCTCGGCCAGCTTTTGGGGGCTTCCCTTTGGTTTTTCTCCGGGCAGCGGCCTTTCCTGCACCCCCGTGCGGGGGGCTGCCTTCAGGGCTTCCTCACGCTGGCGTTTTTCCAAAAAAGCCTCATAGGAGCCGTCAAAATCAATAATTTCGCCCTTTTCCACCTGCCAGATGCGGGTGGCAAAGCGCTCGATAAAATATCGGTCATGGGAGACGAATATCATCGTCTCCGAAAAATCGTCAATAGCGTCCTCCAGCCATTCCCTTGAGGAAATGTCCAGATGGTTGGTGGGTTCGTCCAAAAACAGCGTGTTTACCTGCGCCCCCATAAAAAGGCAGAGCTTGAGCCGGGTTTTTTCTCCCCCCGATAGTGCGGAGACCCGCTTGAAAACATCCTCCCCCGAAAAAAGGAAGGAGCCTAACCGGTCTCTGGCCTGCTGTGTGGTGCAGCTTGTGCCGTAAAGCATTGTATCCACCAGGTTCAGGTGGGGGCTGTCAAAGGAGACGACCTGGGGCAGGTATCCGCATTTGACACCGGCGCCGGGATAAACCGCCCCTCCCACAGGGGGCAAGTCGCCCAAAATGGTTTTAAGCAGTGTGGTTTTCCCGCAGCCGTTAGCCCCCAAAAGGGCAATTCGCTCCCCCTTGAGTATTTGCGCATCAAAGGGGGCGGTCAACGGCCCGTCGTAGCCGAAGGTCAGCCCGATTATGTTGAAGACCTCCTCACCGGAGGCATCGGCCTGTGTAAACTGGCTGTGCATCTTTTTTTGCTTGCGCACGGTCTGTATCCGCTCAATACGGTTTAGGCGCTTTTCCATGGCAAAGGCGCGGCGCATGACCTTTTTGTTGCCCAGCCCCCAGCCCTTCATCCGCTCAACGGTAAAGGAAAGGCGCTCGATCTCCTTGTCCTGCCGTTTTTTTGCCGCTTCAAGCTGCTCGGTTATTTCTCTTTTGCGGTCGACAAAATAGCTGTAATTGCCGGGGTAGGAGGTTATTTTGCCCTGCTCGATCTCAAGGGTGCGGTTGGTGGCCCTGTCAAGAAAGTACCTGTCATGGGAAACGACTACCGCCGTCCCCTTGAAGCCCCTTAAGTAATCCTCCAGCCACTTGATGGTGTCAAGATCGAGGTGGTTTGTAGGCTCATCCAGCAGCAATATGTCGGTGCCGGACAGCATTATCCGCGCCAGATTCACCCGGGTTTTCTCTCCGCCAGAAAGGCTCATAAAATCCCTGTCCTGCATGTCGGGAGGAATGCTCAGCCCGTTGGTCATGATGTTATAGCGGGTGTCCATGTCGTATCCGCCCCGGGTCTCAAACTCGGCCGAAAGGCGGGAATAGCGGGTCATTGCCGGCCCCGTCATGTTGTTTTCAAGGGCGCGCATCTCCCGCTCCATCTCATAGAGATGGGAAAAAGCCTCCAAAAGCACCTGGCGGACGGTTATGCCCGCAGGATAAACCGGAAGCTGCTCAAGAAGCCCGACACGGTGAGAGGGGTCAATAAAAACCTGCCCCGAATCATAGGGGAGCATATCGGCCAAGATTTTAAACAGGGTGGTTTTGCCGCAGCCGTTGGGGCCGACAATCCCTACCCGCTCCCCCTTGAATATCTCAAAGGTCAAATCCCGGAGAACATGATTCTCCCCATAGTATTTATTAAGTTGTGAAACGGTGATTTCTGCCATAGCGAATATTCCTTAATCGTCAACCTCCACAGCCGCGGGGACAAGCTCCTCCTCATCGGGGGAGATGACAAAGTGATAAAGTTCAACATAAACCAGCTTGAGTATGGCGGCCAGCGGCACCGATATAAGCATACCGAACAGCCCCCACACCTGAGAGCAGGCCATAAGGGAAAACATCACAAAAATGGGGTGAATGCCGGTGGCGTCCCCCTCCATCCGGGGGGCGACTATGTTGCCCTCTATCTGCTGGACAACCAGAATAAATATGGCGACACCAACGGCAAGGGGCAGAGAGCCGGTTATCAGCGCGTAGAAGGTCTCAATAATTCCGGCAAGAAGCGACCCGAAATATGGGATAAAGTCAAGGGCGAAGGAGATTATGGCAAACAATACGGCGTACTGGATACCCATAAGGTTCAGGCCGATAAAAACCACCAAAGCCATCCCGCCCGAAATAATGCACCGGGTGCGCAGATATTTCCAGCTTAGGTTGTTGGAGCGTGTGATAAGCATACGCACCTTAAGTCCCGGCCCTTTTGGCAAAGCCTCCACAGCGGTATCGATAAGCTTTTTGCCGTCCAGCAGGAAATAAACCACAAGAATGACGAATATCACACCGTCAAACAGGTGCATGGACATATCGAGAATTGTGGTCAGCAGCGCGCGGAAGAAGGTGAGGAAGTAGCTGTCGATATTGCCCAGCAGGTCGTGCACCATGTTGATGCCTTCCTGCGGAATATGCATATTTTCCATGACCTTTATAAGGCGGTCAATATACAGGTCAAGGTTGTTGGCGTATTTTTGTATCTCGGTGATAAGGTTGGTTATCTGCCGTATCGCCGCAGGGACGGTGACCGAAATCAAAAAGGCGATCAGCACAACAAAGGCGAAAAAGACGATCGCCACAGCCGCCCCGCGTTTTATATTTGCCTTTCTGACCACAAAGTTTGTAAGGGGGGTCAGCAAATAGGCAAAAATTGCCGCCAGCAAAAAGGTTGTAAGTATGTCCCAGAAGGTAAAGGTTCCTGCAATAAATGCAACAATCAGCAGAACCAGAACAAGCAGTTTGGTGTTTTTCAATGTTGCGCTCCTTTAATATCAGCGTTTCTTCATCCGGCAAATAAATATACGCTTACTATTATATCCAAAACTACCCATGCCTGCAACAAAAAGTGAAGCTAAGCTTTAATTATCAAAGCAGTACTATTATGTGTCAAATCACCCTTTGCCACTTTTTTTATCGAAAAACATAGCATAACCTCTGCACTTTCTGCCGCAAAACCCTGCCAAAGTTGTGTTTGAGGCAAAAAAGTGGTATTATTGATTTAAAGAGGTGAAGCAAAATGCAGGAAGCAAACGAAAAATACGGGTAATTGCCTCGGCGCTTGTCAGGCACTCGCTGCTGCTGTTCCTGTCCGCTCCCTGCTGTTTTTGATTATTCAGTCGGGTGCGCCCAGGGCTTCGGTACCGATGGTTTTTTTATGCCAATAGCTGTGGGTTTGGCTTGACCTAAAAAACGTCTGCCTATGCTTTTGGCGCTTTACGCCCATTGCAGGAATTAAAATTTTAACCAACAAAAACCTTGCATTTGCCTGCAAACCGTGCTATTCTATTTAGGCACAAAGAAATACATGCGCTTGTAGCTCAGCTGGATAGAGTGACTGGCTACGAACCAGTAGGTCAGGGGTTCGAGTCCCTTCAAGCGCGCCACCTAAGCAGCACCCTTATAAGGGTGCTGCTTTTGCGTTATTTTCACTTTGCATGAAAATACGGCTGTTTTTTGGGGAAACTGTTTGCAGGACAGTCGGCGCCTGTAAGCGCCGGCACGTTAATCTGACCGGCTGCTTTCTATTTCACCGGTGGCGGCTTAAAAGCAGGCCTTTTACGCCTCCGGAGGAATGAGGCTGCCGTGAAAGATCACCCTAAGCGATAATTTAGAGGGCGCACGCTTGCGCGAAACCGCCGCTTATGCACAAAATCCATTGCTTTTCATGGATTGTTTGTGCCTGAGCATAGAGAAAGGAATGGATTTTAGCATGGCAAAAGCCGGAATGCGCAGACCCGACCCAAAGGAGCCCCACGGAACCGAAAGCAATAAAAAGACCCACATCCCTAAAAATGACGCCCCTCCCGTTCCTGAGCTGCAGGGCAAAGAAAAAACAGGCAAAAACAAGGCATGATTGACCGTCCGGCTCCTCATGGAGCCGGATTTTTCCGTAAAGGCGCATTTTAACAGCGCGGATACACCATTTCCTCCAAAGCGCCACATACTCAATTTACATAAAAGTATTGAAATTAACCCGATTCGTAGTACAATATTATCAGTATGTGCTTATTAAATAAATTGGATTATAAAGGAGCTTGTGTATGAGAGACCAGAAATATGTAATGATCCCCGGTCCCACTCCTGTGGCCCGCTCTATTCAGGATGAAATGGGCAGAGAAATTGCCGCCTTCGGCGATCCGGCTTTCATCAAGGATTATAAAGAGCTTTTGTCCGACCTGAAGACCCTGTGGCATTGCGACGGAGAGGTTTTTGTAGTGGCGGGCACCGGCACGCTGGCAATGGAGATGGCTGTGGCCAACACCACAAAGCGGGGCGACAAGGTTTTGTGCGTTTCCAACGGATTCTTCGGCGACCGTATGGTGGACATCTGCACCCGCAAGGGGCTTGAAATCGATGTGCTGCAGGCCAAGTGGGGCAGCGTAGTTTCAGCCGAGGAAATTGACAAAAAGCTGGCCGAAAAAGAATACGCCTGTCTCTTTGTCACCCATGTTGACACCTCCACCGGCGCAAAAGCGCCTGTTGCCCGGATCGGTGAGGTGATGAAGAAGCATCCCGGCACCCTCTATATTGTTGACGGCGTTTGCTCCACCGCGGCTGAGCCGGAATACCTCACCGACATGAACATAGACATCCTCTTTACCGGCACGCAAAAGGCTTTCGGCGTTTGCCCCGGCCTGCTGATCCTCTGGGCAGGCAAAAAGGCCCTTGAGCGCAGGACTTCACTGGGCATGATCGCGGAATACTATGTTGACTTTGAAAAGTGGCTGCCCGTTATGCAGGACACCTCCAAGTATTTTGCCACCCCCGCCATCAACCTTGTGTGGGCGCTGAAGGAATCGGTGCGCCTTATCAAGGAGGAGGGGCTGGAGAACCGCTTTGCGCGGCACGAGAAAGCGGCGCGGGCGACCCAAGCTGCCCTGGAGGCGCTGGGCTTTACCCTGCTTGCTGAAAAAGACTGCCGCGCTGTCACCCTCTCCAACCCCATTTACCCTGAGGGTATACAGGACGGCGCCTTCCGCGGGGCGCTTTTGGAGGAAGGTGTCGTTGTGGCAGGCGGTTTGGCTGCCTATGCCGGAAAAATGTTCCGCATAGGGCATATGGGCAACATTGACGGGCGGGATTTAACCGCCGTGATCGGCACTATTGAAAAGGTTTTGATCGCCCAGGGCGCTAATGTGCAGTACGGGCAGGGTGTGTCGGTGCTGGAGAAAGGACTTAAATAATTATGCCGTTATTCAAAAATGATATTGCCCCCGATTTCACCTTTGACTCTCCCTTTGAAAAAGGGCTTAGCTTAGCGAATGAGGCCAAGAAGGCTAAATACACATTTTTGATTTTCCTGCGCTATTACGGCTGCCGCAGCTGCCAGGTTGATATGATCGACCTGACTGCCGAATATCCTAAGTTTAAAGAAAAGGACGCCCAAATCCTTGTTGTGCTGCAAAGCACCCCGGAAATTGCCCGGGAGGGCAGCGAAAAGAACAACCTGGCCTTCAACATCGTCTGCGACCCCAAGGCAGAGCTTTACAAGCTGTATGATGTACCCTCTGCCGGCTCTAAGGAGGGTATGACGGCGAGAAGCGAAAGCGCCTCCCCCTTGCAGCAGGAAAAAATGCTTGCCAAGCGTGAGAAAATGGCCCAGTGGGGTCTTGTCCACGGCGAGTATGAGGGTGATGAATATCAGCTGCCCGCATACTTCCTGCTTGATGACAAGCTGACCGTCCTGAAGGCGCACCGCGCATCCTCCCTGGGTGACATGCCCACTGCGGAGGAGTATCTGGAGCTTTTATAGGCAATATAAAACGCATGAAGCGGTTTGGCATAAGCCAAACCGCTTCTTTTGTAATTCGCAACGTATAATTTGGAAACTGCCCCTACTCCTCCAGAAAGGCCTTAAGCTCCTGATAGCGGCGCTCCGCTTCCTTATACCCCTCTTCATAGGCGCGGGTCAGCTTGCCCTTGTCCTTTTCGGTGCGCTTGACGTCAAGGGGCCCGGGCGGCTGAATAACAAAGGCGCTGCCCTCTTTTTCAAGCTGCGTTACATGGGCAATCTCCCTGTTATAAACAATATGCCTGTTTGCCATAGCCTCCGCCAGCTTGGGATAATTTTTGTACACATATTTGCCTGCCCTAAAAGTGGCGGAGGGCTTCTTAACAAAGCCCCTGGGCTGGGTCATAACAACAATATGTTTGTCGTTTCCCTCCCGCACCGAGCGTTCTATCGGAATGGAGGAGGCTATCCCTCCGTCAAGGTAGGGCACGCCGTCTATTTTCACCATGCGCGACACAAGGGGCATTGAGGCCGACGCCCTTATGTAAAGCACATCCTCCTCCATGTTGCGCACACGGGGATATTCCGCCCTGCCGGTCAGGCAATTGGTTATTACGGCGTATAATTTGATTTTGGAGCGCAGAAACCCCTCACTGTCGATGGGATAAAGCTCCTTGGGTATTTTGTTGTAAAGCATATCGACCCCGAACATGTCGCCGGTGGTTATAAGGCTGTAAAGGCCGGAATACTCCTTGTCGTCCAAATAATCTATCGAGGTGGAAAGCCCTCTGCCCATCTGCCCCGACACATAGCAGCAGGCCTGACACGCACCTGCAGAAACGGCGAAGCAGCTGTCTACCGCAATGCCCTTTTCCATAAAAAAATCCAGAACGCCGCCGGTAAACACCCCGCGCATTCCTCCGCCCTCCAGCACCAATCCTGTTTTTTGCATATTTCCCTCCGGCACGCTGTGCGGCACTGCTTTTCTTCTTCGCTTTTCTTTTCCTTGCGAGCATATATAACAATGAAAATATTATATTGCTTTCAAGAAATAAATGCCATTAAATATTTGTAAATCCCCGCACCGGCGACCTTTTCGCTTTAATCCCCGGTAATTTAGCGACCCCCGCCGCAGCTTTGCGCGGAAAATGCGCTTAAAAGGGCTAATCAGGCCGATCCCCGCCGAGCTTCCATTCCTTTACTGCCGCAGCGCCTTCCGTGGAAATGCTGCGATAAAGAATACCGCCGGGCAGCGCTGTGCTGCCGGCGGCATTTCTCTATGCTTATACACTTTCAATTATTGCCCGGCACTCGTCGGCATCTATGCCGCCGGAGAAAGCGAGACTGAAGGACAGGCCGTCCCTGCTCCAGGTGGCGAGAAAAACCTTGCCGCCGCTGCCGGAAAGGGTGACCTCCACTCCGGCAATCTCAATTTTCTCCATTTCTTCATACTGGTTATAATCGCCGCTTACATCCTTCTCCCCCTCGCATGTGCGGAAGGTTATGACCGAATCGGCGGCAGAGTAGATTATTTCTCCCATTTCCCCTTTATTGTAACCGGCTATCTCCGTAATTTCATATTTGTCCTCTAAGCCGGCAGGCGTTTTCAGCGTGAAAGGGAGAGCTTCTGCCAGCTGGGCAACCGCTTGGTACCGCACCGGGCGGGTGACCGTTGTAAGGGGGGGCTGAACCTGAGGCCGCCCCGGCTGCACCAGTATTACGGCAGAAATAAGCAGAGCCATGCAAGCGGCACAGGCAGCCGGCCAGGACCTGAAGCTGCGCCCTTTGCGGCTTTCACGAGCGGGGCCGCCTTTCAGCCTTGCATTGATACGGGTTTCCATATCAGGCGTTACAGTTATTTGATCCATTGCCCGTTTGTAGCTATTCACCGAAATCATACTCTCCTTTCAACTTATCTTTAAGTATCAGCTTGGCTCTGTGCAGAAGTGAACGCACGGTGGAAGGGTTTTTGCCCAGCATCCGGGCTATCTCCTCTGTGGAATACTCCTCGTAGAAATAGAGGTGTATCACTTCGCGGTATTTTACATCCAGCTGCTTTACCGCCTGCAGGACAGCCGGCTCGCCCTCGCCGGGCTGGACATCGGCATAGGCTTCCGGTATTTCCTCCCGCCGAAACCAAACGGTGCGCAGCTTGTTTTTGCTTAAGTTTATGGCAACGCGCAATAGCCAAGCCTTTTCATGCTCAGGGCTTTCAAAATGCGGATTTTTTTCCATAAACCTGAGGAGGGTGTCCTGAAGAACATCCTCCGCGTCGGCCATGTTATGGGTGTAGGCGTAGGCCGTTCTTAATATGGAATTGCCGTAAGCCTGAAGCGCTGTTTTCGGCGCTTCCTCCACATTCAGTATCATTGTCGCTCCCATATCAGCACATCTCACGTGCGGGAGACCGGAACCGGTTTCCGGTCTCCTTATATTTATATATTTTAGAGGCTTTCTACAATGGCGTCAAGCGCTTCAGCTGTAACAGCCTGCCCGAACGTGAGGGAGTAGGCCATGCCGTCCGCGTTCCACAGGGCTATGCTCACTGTATCATCGCTGCCTCTTGTCTCCACCTCGTACTCGCCGATTGTAACAGTATTTGTCTGGGCATATTCGGTATAATCACCGCTTATGTCCCCTTCGCCCTCTGCCGTGCGGTAAACAACCATGTTGCCGTCCTTCGTATAGGTAACCTCAAGAACCTTCTTGTTTATAACGGCTATCTGCCCTTGCTCATACTCGTCCGCCAGCGCTGCGGGAATCTTTGCCTCAAAGGAAAGGGCGGCCATTGCATCTTCAATAGACTGGTATATTTCTGTGGGATTAGGCACCTGGGGATTCTGCTTGTCACCACCGTCTGTCACAGGGGGGGTATCGTTGGGCTTGTTGGAATCGTCGGTCGGCTTAGCTTCTCCGCAGGCGGCCAAGGTAAAAATGGTCGCTGCCAGCATTGTACCTACAAGAGCTTTCTTAAGCATGTTTTTCATTTTAAATCTCCTTTTGACTGCGGCGCTTTGTATATTCGCGCTGTTTGTGTTTGTTGTGTTTGTCTGTCCGGACATTATATATACACGTCAGCCGCCTGATATGTTGCAAGGATTGGCAAGATTTTAAATATTTTGTTGAAGCTGCGATTTGGGGCGCGATTGGCGGAGCACCTCCTTCTATGCGCAAAGCTTGCAGCTTTAATGGGCAAAGTGGCTCCCGCTACACAGACCCCTGCGGGCTTCCTCATAAAAGAGTGGAAAATGTTTTATCGTG
>JAVBSJ010000052.1:0-2871 GCA_031547105.1 Oscillospiraceae bacterium | reverse complement strand
AGGCCGAAGTAAACTATAAAGTAGTTAAAGATTTCATCGCCGAGATAAGCGCAAAGGCTGTAGGCACCGATATTTTGGAGAGCCTTTCCCCGGCACAGCAGGTCATAAAGCTGGTCAACGACGGGCTTGTAGCGTTGCTGGGCGGCGCGCAGAGCCGCATCCGCTTTGCCAACAGCCCTCCTACCGTCCTTATGATGGTGGGGCTTCAGGGCGCGGGCAAGACGACAAACGCCGCCAAGCTGGCGGGGTACTTTAAAAAGCGTGAGGGGCGCAGGCCGCTTCTCGCCGCCTGTGACGTATACCGCCCCGCCGCTATAGACCAGCTCAAGGTGGTTGGCGGCCAGTTGGAGGTGCCCGTTTTTGAGCAGGGACAGGGCAACCCTGTGGAAATTGCCAAGAACGCCTATGCCCACGCCAAAAAATACGGCAACGACCTTCTTATTATAGACACCGCAGGCCGCCTGCACATCGACCAGGAGCTGATGGATGAGCTTAAAGCCATCAAGGCCGAAATAAAGCCACATGAGATCATGCTCGTGGTGGACGGTATGACCGGGCAGGACGCCGTCAATGCCGCCTCTGCCTTTGATGAGGCGCTGGGAATTGATTCCGTGCTGATGAGCAAGCTGGACGGCGATGCGCGAGGGGGCGCAGCCCTTTCGGTCAAGGCGGTCACCGGCAAGCCCATAAAGTTCTGCGGCGTGGGAGAAAAGCTGGACGCCCTGGAGCCTTTTTATCCCGACCGTATGGCCTCCCGCATTCTGGGCATGGGGGACGTTATGTCCCTTATAGAAAAGGCGCAGGAGAGCTTTGACGAGAAAAAGGCTCTTGAGCTTACAAAAAAAATGCGCACCGGCAAGCTTAACTTCAATGACTATTATGAGCAGATGGGTCAGCTTAAGGGCATGGGGTCACTGGGGGATATAGCCGGTATGCTCCCCGGCATGAACGGCAAGGCAATGCAGAACGCCAAGATAGATGAGAGGGCCGTATCCAAGACGGAGGCTATCATACTCTCAATGACACCCAAGGAGCGGGAGAACCCCGACCTGCTCAACTTCAGCCGCAAGAAGCGTATTGCCGCAGGCTGCGGGCAGAGGGTGGAGGATGTGAACCGCCTTATCAAGCAGCTTGAAGGGGCGCAGCAGATGATGAAGCAAATGTCCGGTATGCAGAAGCGCATGGGCAAAAAGGGCGGCTTTAAAATGCCCTTTTAATACAGCGACAATTTGGGGCGCGCGGCTTGCGTGCGGAACGCCCTGATTGCGATATACAGAATAAATATGGAGGTGAAAGTAATATGGTTAAAATCAGACTGAGAAGAATTGGTGCAAAGAAAGCTCCTTTCTATCGTATCGTGGTTGCTGATTCACGTTTCCCCAGAGATGGCAGATTTATAGAGGAGCTTGGAACATACAACCCGCTGACAACCCCTGTTGAAGTCAAGGTTGACGGAGAAAGGGCACAGCAGTGGATCAAGGACGGCGCACAGCCCACCGATACAGTCCGCGCACTGCTGAAAAAGGCCGGTGTTCTGTAATTTATGGATAATCTTAACCTGAAAGAGATACTTTCCTATATCGTCGAAAACCTTGTGGAGCATCCTGACCAAATCGTTATCACAGAAGTGGAGACAAGCGATTCGATCACGCTGCAGCTCAAGGTTGCCGATGGCGACATGGGAAAGGTTATCGGCAGGCAGGGGAGGATAGCCAAGGAGATCCGAACCGTTATTAAAACTGCCGGACAAAAGGAGCAGAAGAAGATTCTGGTCGACATACTTGACTGATAGAAAAGCGCCGCTGTGAAGCGGCGCTTTTACTTTTGTGAAATTGCCGAAAGCGCCACAAAAGCCTTTGCAAACAGGACAAATACTGTTATAATATTTAAATTAAAGAGTTGCCAGAGGTGGGTGCTTATGCTGCTTGAATGGGGAAAAATCGTCAATACACACGGCGTCCGGGGGGAGCTTAAGGTAGAGCCTTATATAGATATTCCCGGCATTATCAAGCATGTAAAGGCTCTCGATGTTGACGGCGTCAGCTACAGGGTGCTTGCCTGCCGCGCCCACAAGGGGATGGCCCTCCTCACTCTTGAGGGGATAGGCGATATGGAGAGCGCCGAAGGGCTGAAAAACAAGCTTATCACCACCCCCCGCGCCGCTGTTGATTTAGGGGAGGGGCACTACTTTTACTCCGATCTTCCCGGGTTTGACGTCTTTGACATCACTTCAGACAGCATTATCGGTCAGCTGGTGGAGGTGGAAAATTACCCCATGGGAGATATGTATCTGGTAAGCACCCCGAAGGGCGAGGTGCGCATACCCGTTAACCCCGCCTTTGCCAAGGATGTACAGCCGGACAAGCGGTTGATAACGGTAAAAACCATCGAAGGAATGCTTGACAATGAAAATTGACATAATGACCCTGTTTCCGGAGGTTTGCGATGCCGTGCTGAGCTCCAGCATAATCGGACGCGGACAGGAAGCGGGGCTGATTCAAATAAAAAGCCACAATATCAGGGACTACACCACCGATAAGCATGGCAGGACGGATGATTACCCCTACGGCGGCGGCATGGGTATGCTGATGCAGTGCGAGCCTCTTTATCGCTGTTTGGAGGCCGTTACAGGGGGTGAGAAGGTTCACACCGTTATGATGAGCGCCCAGGGCGCCGTCCTTAATCAGCAAAAGGCGGTGGAGCTGCTTGGAAAAGGGCGCATAGTCATAGTTTGCGGCCATTATGAGGGTATAGACCGCCGTTTTATTGACAAATATGTTGATGAGGAAATCTCGCTGGGCGATTTTGTGCTGACAGGGGGGGAAATCGCCGCCATGGCGGTGGCCGATGCCGTTTGCCGCATGGTGCCCG
>JAVBSJ010000014.1:0-6112 GCA_031547105.1 Oscillospiraceae bacterium | reverse complement strand
AGCGCAGATTCAAGCTACGCACATATGATAAAAAACCAGGATTGTGCGGTTTCCTTTCGCGAATCTGCCCAGGCTGTCAGCCGCAAGATCAGGGCATACGACCCGGTTCCCGGGGCGTTTGGAATGCTGGAGGGTGAGAGGGTCAAGCTGTATGCCGCCCGTTATAATGACACAGCTGCCGGACATGCGACAGGGGAAATAGTCTCATACGACAGGCTGGGCATGTATGTACAGGCGGCAGGGGGCACGGTGCTGGTGGGAGAGGTACAGTTTGCGGGCAAAAAACGCATGTCTGCAGCTGACTGTCTCAGAGGCAAGCCCCAGCTTATTGGCAAGGTCTTCGAATAGGAGGAAACTTCATGGATTTATATTTAATATTGGTTCTGCCTGCCATATTGTTTTCCCTTTGGGCGCAATGGCAGGTAAACGCGGCCTTCGGGAAATACTCCAAGGTTCGCACGGCAAGAGGGCTTACAGGCGCCGATGCCGCAAGAGAGGTTCTGCGCCAAAACGGAATCAGCAATGTGTCAATAGAGCGGGTTGCGGGGAACCTGACTGACCATTATGACCCCAGAGGAAATGTAATCCGCCTTTCGGAGAGTGTTTACGCTTCGGACAGTGTAAGCGCTGCGGGGGTCGCGGCTCATGAGGCCGGCCATGCCGTACAGTATGCAAAAGGGTATAATCCTGTTAAAATACGCTCTTCCATACTGCCGGTCACACAGATAGCCTCCAGCCTTTCCATGCCCCTTATCCTTGTCGGTCTGCTGGTTGATATTTTCCAGGTCATACAGATAGGAATTGTTCTGTTTTTGGCGGCCGTTATTTTTCAGCTTGTGACTCTTCCTGTGGAGTTTAACGCATCCTCAAGGGCTATTGCCGCCCTCGGCGATACAGGAGTGCTTTCACAGGAGGAACTGCCGGGGGTGCAGAAGGTGCTTTCTGCCGCGGCAATGACATATGTAGCGGCGCTAGCAGTTTCCATGGCGCAGTTTATCAGGCTGCTGCTGCTTTTCGGCGGCAGAGATCGCAGGCGCAGATGAGCGGGGAGCGGGAAATTGCGCTTAAGGCGCTTTTGGGTATGCGTAAAAACGGCGACTGGCCTGACCTTTTTCTCAAGCGGCATTTGTCCGGCGCAGACGCAAAGGACGCCGCCCTGACCACCAATTTGACCTATGGCGTGCTGCAAAATGAAAAACTGATTGATTTTTATATAGGGCACTTCAGCTCCATCAAGCTTAATAAAATCAGCCCATATGTGCTGGAGGCTATGCGCCTGGCGGTTTACCAGCTGCTTTTTCTTGATAAAATACCGTCAAGCGCCGCGGTAAACGAATCGCTAAAGCTTATAAAAAAGCAGGGAAACCCTCGCGCCGCCTCCTTCGCAAACGCAGTCCTGCGTAAGCTAGCTGAGCAAAAGGATAGCCTGCCCGACATACCCAAAGGGGATTTCGGGCGTTATATCTCAATAAAATACAGCCAGCCCCGGTGGCTGGTGGAACGGCTGACTGAGCTTTTGGGCACTGAAGGCGCTGAGAGCTTTTTCTGTGAGAGCAACAAGCCCCAGCCTGGGTATATCAGGGTAAACACAAATAAAATAACGGTGCAGGAGTTTGAGCAGGCGGCGTTTGAGCAAGGCATAAGCCTTATGCCGGTCAGCCATTTGGAGGGTGCTTATTCCGTAAACGGTATGGCAGCGGTGCTTTCATCACAGCTGTTTGCCGAGGGCAAATGCATCATACAGGATCTGGCGAGCCAGCTTGCTGTATCGGTTCTTGACCCCCGAAGGGGAGAGCGGCTGCTTGACGTATGCGCGGCGCCGGGCGGAAAAAGCATAATGGCCTCACAACTGATGGAAAACACAGGAGAGATAATCTCAAATGACATATATCCCCATAAGGCAGCGCTTATTGCCCAAAATGCTGCCCAATACGGGTGTACAAACATCAAAACCAGCTGTAAAGATATGCTGCTTTACTCTGACGAGTGGCAACAGGGTTTTGAAAAAATTATCTGCGATGTACCCTGTTCCGGGCTTGGCGTAATTCGCAAAAAGCCCGATATACGCTTAAAGGATCCCGAAAGCATCGAGGGTCTTCCGCAGCTCCAGCTTGCTATACTGAAAAACGCCGCACAATATTTAAAGCCCGGAGGCGCGCTGGTCTACTCAACCTGTACCATTCTCCCGGAGGAAAATGAACAGGTGGCAGAAGCTTTTGTCAAAGGCAATTCCGACTTTGCATTTGAGGCTGTTGAGATCTTGGGGCAGAGCTGCGCAGGATATATCACCTTATATCCGCATATACACCAGACAGACGGCTTCTTTATAGCGCGAATCAGGAGGATGAAATAAATGCCCGGCACAATACCGATAAACTCACTTACCCTTAAGCAGCTTGAGGGCAAATTGGCCGAGATGGGTGAGCCAAAATACAAGGCTTCTCAAATATTTAAGTGGCTCAACCAAGGAGTCAGTGATTTCGCGCTCATGAGCGACATTTCAAAACAGCTCAAAGAGAAGCTTAATGACAGCTTTTATATCGAGAGGCTGGACATCATAACCAAGCAGGAAGCCTCTGACGGAACCATAAAGTACCTTTTCGGTCTAAATGACGGAAACTCTATCGAAACGGTGCTGATGCAGTACAAGCATGGCAACAGTGTGTGCATCTCCACCCAGGCCGGCTGCAAAATGGGCTGTGTGTTCTGCGCCTCCTTTGAAAAAGGGGCAACCCGCAATTTGACGGCTGGTGAGATGCTTATGCAGGTGCTCTCCGCCCAGCTGGATTCCGGGTTAAGGGTGTCCAATATAGTGCTTATGGGTACAGGGGAGCCCCTCGACAATTATGGCAATGTCATTTCCTTCCTCGATATTGTTTCCCACGAAAAGGGCATGAATATCGGTATGCGGCATATATCTCTTTCGACCTGCGGTCTGGTGCCCAAAATCCTGGAGCTTGCAGGGCTTAAGCTGCAGCTTACGCTGTCCATATCCCTTCATGCGCCCAATGACCAAATCAGAAGCGCCCTTATGCCGGTAAACCGCAAATATGGCTTAAGCGAGCTTATGGAAGCCTGCAAGCACTACTTTGATGTGACCGGCAGGCGGATTTCCTATGAGTATGCCATGATTGCGGGGGTTAATGACACAAGGGACTGCGCTTTTCAGCTGGCACATTTGCTTAAGGGGCAGAGCTGCCACTTGAACCTCATTCCCTTAAATCATGTGGAAGGCAGCCCGCTTAAACCGTCTACAACTCATGATCTTTTCGAGTTCAGGCGTATTCTGGACAGCCAGCATATCAACAATACCGTCCGCAGACGGCTTGGATCGGATATTGACGCTTCCTGCGGACAGCTTCGCAGACGAATCAAAAATCAGGGGTGATATTTTGAAAGCATGGGGTATAACCGACGTTGGCATTGTCAGACGTCAAAAGGCCAATGAAGACCGATATATTATCGGCGAAATTGCCGGTACGGTTATAGGTGTAATTTGTGACGGCATGGGGGGCGCCAATGCCGGAGATGTTGCCAGCAAAATCGCTATTGATGTTTTTGCCGAAAGCATAAAAGAAAAGATCAAAAAAGGCGGCATGAAGGGAATCGGCGCTGCTGTAGAGCAGGCGGTTACCCTTGCCAATGACGCAATTTATAAAGAGGCGGAGAACAACCCCGAATGCGAGGGAATGGGAACCACCCTAGTCATGGCGGTGGCGGCGCACAATGAGGCACTGGTGGCCAATATCGGGGACAGCCGCGCGTACCATATAACCTCAAACGGCATGACCCGTATCACTACGGATCATTCCCTTGTTTCTGAAATGGTCATGATGGGGGAGATCACGCCTGTGCAGGCACACCATCATCCCAGCCGCAACCTTATAACCAGGGCGCTGGGGGTGGATAAAAGCGTAAAGTGCGATTTGTATAACTTAGCCGTTTCAGCAGGGGAGTACATACTGCTTTGCTCCGATGGACTTACCGATCAGGTCAGCGAGCCTGAAATATATTACGAGGTGTTTGAGTCGGGACAGCCTGAGCTGGCCTGCCGCAACTTGGTGGAGATTGCCAATAAACGCGGCGGCGCCGACAACATTACCATCGTGTTAATAGGATTTTAGGAGCTTGATATGGATAAACTGATTGGAAAAATGCTTGACGGCCGATACGAGATACTGGAAGTCATCGGTATCGGCGGCATGGCAATTGTGTATAAGGCTAAGTGTCACCGGCTAAACCGGTTCGTCGCCGTCAAAATAATGAAGGATGAGTATGCGGGTGACGAGGAGTTTCGCAGGCGCTTTTTTGACGAGTCTCAGGCTGTTGCCATGCTGTCACACCCGAACATTGTGAATGTTTATGACGTCTCACGCTCTGACGGAATCGAATATATCGTCATGGAGCTGATTGACGGCATAACTCTCAAGGAATATCTCCATAAAAAGAAGCAGCTTTCCTGGAAGGAGACTACTTTTTTCGGCATACAGATTGCCAAAGCGCTGGAGCACGCCCATTCAAGGGATATAATACACAGGGATATAAAGCCCCAGAATATTATGCTGCTCAGAGACGGAACCATAAAGGTGGCCGACTTCGGCATTGCCCATAACACGGCGTCTCAACGCACTTACGGCAAGGGAGAGGCCATCGGCTCGGTGCATTATGTATCGCCGGAGCAGGCCAGGGGCAGCCATATTGACAACCGCTCTGACATTTATTCCTTCGGCGTTGTTCTTTATGAAATGCTTACAGGGCGCTTGCCCTTCGAAGGAAATACGCCGATTGAGGTGGCAATACAGCATAAAAAGTCGCTCCCCCTGCCTCCCAGCGACTATGTGGAGGATATACCCCAGGCGCTGGAGGCAATCATACAAAAGGCCATGAATCCGTCGCCATCAAAGCGGTATTCGTCGGCAACCGAGATGCTGGCTGATTTTGAGCTGTTTAAGAATGACCCTTCTATTACAATTGAGGTTGAGGCGGCTGCAATACTTTCCGCCGAGGATGTAGGGGATATTGACTCTACCCGAAAAATCGCCAACACAGGGCAGCTGAGCAGAGAAGCGCAGCCGGCAAAAGGGACTGAATATGTCCATATCGACGATGAACCCTACAGATCCCCGGGGTCATCACTTAAAGTAGCCTTTATCTCGGTTATAATATTCCTTTTAAGCGCTGTTTTCTTTGTTCTAAAGGTTATAAACCCCTTCAGCTCTGACGGGGAAGAGAAGATAAAAATCCCAACCTTTACCGGGGTCGAGTATGTCGTTATTCAGGAGGATAAAGACAGGCTGTACGGCGATGTGATAGTCATCGTGGAGAATGAGCTTTTTGACGATAATGTGCCCAAAGGCACCGTTATATCCCAAAAGCCCGACGCGGGCAGAAGCGCCGTTAAGGGCACCGAAGTCAGGCTTGTCGTCAGCCTGGGGCCTAAAACCGTTACGCTGGAAAACTATGCTGGAATGGAAGAGCGCTCAGTGGGAATAATGCTTGACAGGCTGGGTCTGAAGCCGACTTTTCAGTATGAGTTTTCCGACGATGTGGAAAAAGGGCTGGTCATTGCCCAGTCACCTACGGCAGATACCGTATTAAACTCCGGCGACAGCATTCTTCTAAGAATCAGCAAGGGGCCGGAAAATCCAATGTGTACCGTTCCCCAAATAATAGGCTTGACCGAGGAAAAAGCGAGAAAGGCCATCATTGACGCGGGGCTTCTTCCGGGTACGGTCATCCATGTGGAGAGCAAGGAACCGGTAGGCCTGGTGACCTTTCAGTCTTTGCCTTCCGGATCGTCAGTGCCCAAGGATACAACGGTAGATTTCAACCTAAGCAAAAAAGCCTCCAGCGGTACAACCGACGACAATAAAAGAAAAACTGTCAACTATACAATCACACTTGATAATATACAGGGGCAGATTCAGGTTATAGTGGCGGTTGACAGCGTGGCACTCTATTCCCAGTATCATTATTATTCCGACGGAAAAACCATAACTATTGAGCTTACGGCGGAGGCCGGTTTGCATACGGTCAGCGTTTTCCAAAACGGGCGGCTGACAAAGGAGGAAGCGGTTAATTTTCAATGAGCAGTGAAATCAAAGGAATCGTC
>JAVBSJ010000152.1:0-3771 GCA_031547105.1 Oscillospiraceae bacterium | reverse complement strand
TCACCGTGCTGGCCTCAAGCGCCGTTTCGCTTATTTACTACCCCTATCTGCACACAAGCCTGGCGGGCTTTTACCAGGCGCGGCTTGACGTGCAGGGAGGGGTTTTACAAAACAGCCCTCCGGAGGATGAGACGCTTTAGTGCCCGCAAAAGTTTTTTCAAAAAACAGTGCTGCCGCAGGCTGTTTCCGCACTTGATTTTATCATGAGCCGGATTGGCGCAGATGCCAATGCGCCAAACGCTAAAGGCACGGCTGTGGCTTTTTTATCCTTGGAAAGTAGTGGGTATGGGGCGGAAGCGCCATGCTTTTGATGACCGTAGGACATAATAACAAAACCGTTTGCAAAGGTTATTATTACGGTCACCGAAGGAGGAACCCACTTGAAAGACAACCGTTATATTAAAAAACAGGCGAAGAGTGCCCTTTCTCACCACTCACCTAAGCCATATTACGTGACGGCGGCGGTGATGCTGATTTCCGCCTGCATTTCACTTATCACATCGGTGCTTATACCGCAGGGCACGCTTGCGATAGAGGAGTACGCGCTCGCCCCTGTGTTTATACCGCAAGGCGCGCTTGCGATAGAGCAGTACGCGCTCGCCCCAAAAGCGTTTTTAGGCGCCGCAGCCGTCAGATACTCCATCAACATCGCAACCTCTTGGATAATGGCGGTACTAATGTATGGCTTTGCGGTATACTGCCTTAAGCTGTACCGCAACCGGAGCCCTGAGTTCAGCGATCTGGGCAGTGGGTTTCCGCGTATATGGAAGCTCATTTTACTGCAAATAGCCGAAGGGGCGATTAGCGGCATTGTTGCGCTTCCGTTTTTGGCGGTACTGCTGCTGAACCTTGACGCAGCTATGAGCGCAAACGTCGCTATACTGCTTGCAGTGTCCTCGTGCCTTGGAGTGTTATTCGGCATATATTTTATATTGGGGCTTGTTCCCGCGCACTATGTGTTTTATGATAATCCGGAAATGTCTGTGCTTGCCGTGTTGGGCGAGTCTTTTCGCCTGATGAAGGGAGGTCGCTGGCGTTTTTTGGGTCTTATACTTTCTTTTATAGGGTATTTTGCGTTGGCCGGCATCCTGCTGCTTTTGCTGTTTGTTATTCTGGCTGACGCCCCTTATTTCGTAAAAGTGCTGTTGTCCGGCGCTGCTGCACTTATTTATTACCCCTATCTGCACACAAGCGTGGCCGGCTTTTACCAGGCGCGGCTCGACGCGCGAGCCGGGCTTTCACAAAACAACCCTCCGGAGGATGAAACAATCTAATGCCCATGAAAACCCTATCAAAAGTATGGCTGCTGCTGGCGGTCTGTATTCTTCTCGCCGGCTGCGTCAGCCGGGTGCCCTCTGACGTGACAGAGCCTGACCCTCCCGGCGTGACAGAGCCTGAGGCGCCACCCTCTGACCCGTACCCCTGGCTATCCGGCCTTTTGGAAAAGGCCGGAACAGCCCAGTACAGCGCCCCTGCGGAAGGCATGCTGCGCAAGTTCCCGTACCCGTATAAAGCCATGCTCAGCATTGTTTCGGACTGCGACTCTACCACGGTAGAGAGCTTTGAGAGTATGCACCGCTTCCTTAACACCTATGAGGAGACTGAGTACGGCAAGGGGCTGGGGCTGGATATAGGGGACTCCTTCTTTATTTTTAACGGCTCCAACTACGATAATGCCACCGACCTGATGACCTATTGCGCCGGAACTGACCCCGCCTCCCTGCGCAATGCGGAGCTTATCAAAAAGTATTATGACTGCGGCTGGATAGATTCCATACATGCCTTCGGGGATTTTTCCAATACCGGCGGCTCACGCTTTACGCGGGACTTGGCCATTTCGGCATGGGAGATCATGGATGGCGCGGGGATAGCCCCCGCCGTCTGGATTGACCACGGAACCGAGACCAATATACAAAACTTTGGGGCGTATAACGCCAAAAACGTCTCGCGCTACCAGCAGGGGGACAACCCGCAAAGTGACGCGTATCACACCGATATAACACTGAGCCGCTCTATACGCTATGTTTGGTATTCCCGCCACAGCGACCAGTTCGGCCAGGCCTTTCCTCTGAAGGAAAAAACCCTTCGGGACGGGAGAAAGGTTTGGAGCTTTGTCAGATACACAAGCGAGATGATCGGCAAGGAGATTGACTGGACCTGGCGCCCAAACCGTCTGAGAGATCAGATAACCGAAAGCCGGCTGGACAGGCTTGAGGAACGGGGGGAGTATTCCCTGGTTGCGCAGCATTTGACCTCGTATGAGCCATGGCTCAGGATGGAGCAGCCGGATATTGACGCCATGCGCCTGCTGGCACAGCGGTTTTATGGCGGGCGCATATTGGTGGCCCGGTCTTCAAGGGTATTTGACTACGCCGTGGCCCAGAGTTGCCTGCGGTATGAAACTGCGGAGATAGACGGTTGGTTTGTCATTAATATCCGCGGTATCGCAGACCCCGTCACCGGGGAGCGCGTGCCTGAGCTTACACAGCTGTCCGGGCTGACCTTTTATTGTGATTCGGGGGATCGAACGGTGATCATCGCAGGGGAAGAGGTTTTAACACCGGACAGGCTTGCAGTCAACCCGCCTGACGAAACAGGCCGCCCCAGCGTGTCTGTTCCCTGGTTTGCGGCAGATACATACGACTACACCGCAGAGTAAGAAGGAAAACAAAGGACATCGGAATGACATAGTCCGGCGGGCAGGAAGTGTTTCCTGCCCGCCGGACGTTTTTTGAAGAAAGTCTTTAAAAGCACAGAAGAAAACAGCACCCCCTCTTTATTAAAAAGGGGGTGCTGTGACAGGCGATGAGGGCAGCTGCGGGCTAAAGCTTAAGCCGGCAGCCACTTTTTGATGGTGGCATAAAGGATGTCAGGCTCTATAGGCTTTGTGACGTGGTCATTCATGCCCGCCTGGATGCTCTTTTCATAGTCGCCGGACATTGCGTGCGCCGTCATGGCTATGATTGGAATATCCCTGAAGCGCTCCATCCGCCGTATTGCGGTAACGGCCGTGATACCGTCCATAACCGGCATCTGTATGTCCATAAGGACAAGGGCGTAATCGCCCTTTACAAGCATATCGATGGCCTCCTGCCCGTTGCCGGCAATGTCCACCTTATACCCCTTGCTGCTAAGCAGCTCGCTTGCGATTATCTGGTTAATTTCGTTATCCTCCGCCAGCAGCAGGGGCTTCAGCGAGGCGGGGGCCATATCCTCCTCTGCATCGGTAACCTGCTCTGCATATGTGTGGCTCATTATCGCGCTTTCCGCAGCCAATTCAAACTGAGCCGTCAGACTGAAAACAGAGCCTTCCCCCGGGGCGCTTTCACACCATATATCGCCATTCATCATGTTAGCAAGCTTTTTGCAAATGGCAAGACCCAGACCGGTTCCGCCGTACCTGCGGGTGGTGGAGGTGTCCGCCTGGGTAAAGGGGCTGAACAGCCGCTCAACCTGGTCGGCGCTCATGCCTATTCCGGTGTCGCTGACGGAAAACAGGAGGGAAATCTGCTCACCTGTGCGGGAAAGCTCAGAAACCGAGAGGGTAACGCCCCCTGCGCTTGTGAACTTTATGGAATTGCCGATAAGGTTAAGCAAAACCTGAGCCAGACGGAGGGGATCGCCTACAAGAGTCCTGGGCAGCTCCGTCAAAGCCTCGACTTCAAAGTCCAGCCCCTTTTCCTTTGCCGAGTCGGCGAACATATCCCGCATTTGCTTCATCACATCGTCGATAGAAAAATTGACATGCTCCATCTCCAGCTTGCCGGCGTC
>JAVBSJ010000042.1:0-10977 GCA_031547105.1 Oscillospiraceae bacterium | reverse complement strand
AACGCCGTACAGGGCGCCGTGGATGGCGCTTTGGAGCTTACCGGCCTTTACTTGGAGCTTCTTCGCCGGGGCTGACACCGGATTTTATACTGGGCACAGCTATTTTTTAAAGCCCGCAAGCAAAACTGTTTTGCTTGCGGGCTTTGCTTTATTTTGCCTATATATTTACCATGTATATCGGACACTAGCCATCTGCGCCTGCCCGGCTTCCCTACGTCGGCTTTCGTGTGCGAAAACCGTATATACGCGGTGCCTGTTGTTTGATTTTTGTATACATCAGCTTTATCAGCAAAACCATGCCGCAGTACCCGATCAGCGGATACATATATTTAACAATATTTGAAAACCCCAGCATGCTTGCCAGAAACGCCGCTGCCGTTATGCCAAAAACCGTCATGCCGCGGGAAATCGGCAGCCTTGAGTCTGCCACTCTGGCGCAAAAGCCGTAAAGCGCCCCTACGGCAGTGGTATAAACCTCGGCGACCAAAACAGCGGCGAAGGCCTGCTGTACAATAGAGGCTACGCCGCCTGCAATGTAGGCAAAGGGCACCTCAAGCCCTTCTATTCTGCCGCTATACCCGGACATGGCCAGACAGATCATAACTGAAGCCAGCCCCAAGCCCCCGCCGCCAAGCAGCGCCCCGGCTCTTATCGCGCGTCTGTCCTTTGCGCAGGCGCCTAGTGGACCCAGCACCGCCGCGGACATTATGATGTTGTAGGAAGCGTAAAGCACCCCTGCCCGAAGCCATCCGCCTATTATGGGATTTTCCGCCCCAGTCAGCGCCTGCTGAAGCTGCGGCGGATTGCCCTGCAAAGAGCAAAGACTTATCCCAATTACCGACACCATTAAAAACGGAACCACACCGCTGATGGAATTAACCACCCCGCTGAAGCCGCCAAGCACAGTAACGGCGGTCACGGCTGCCATTATAAGGCTGCCCAGCACTCCGGGCAGACCGAATTGCTGCGTAAACAGTGCCCCTGTTCCTGCCATCATGGCGGTCAGTGAGGCAAAAAGGAAAAAGGAGATTAGCACGTCCATAACGCTTGTAAAGCGTTTTCCCCCTGTGGTGCAAATAATGTCCAGATGTGATGAGGCGGCAACAGAATATCCTATTTCCATAATGATGACGCCGAATAAAATAAACAGCGCTGTTGAAATAAGGATTCCCCATAGGCCGTTTACACCAAAACGGGTAAAAAACTGAAGAATTTCCTGCCCGGTGGCAAATCCTGCCCCCACCACCGTCCCTATGTAGGTTGCGGCAATCTTTAGCGCGGAAAGTCGCCTGCCCTTCATATTTTCTCCCCCTTTTTTATTCGGTCATATAAATAGTATGGCGAGAACAGGGCTGATATGTATGAAAGCCGGCGGCAAAGGATGCACAGCCGCTTCCCTGCTTGTCAAAACAGCAACCGCCGGAAACCCCATGGTTTCCGGCGGCTCTGTTTGACTGACGATATAAAAGACTGCGTAACGCTGCTTTTCAAAGCGCCTCTTCGGGGGCAAGGGCGGTAAAGGCCACACTGGCGTTCCAAAGCTCCTTCGCGTTTTCCCGGTTGTAGGACAGGGGTGAGGAGGCGATGATTTTTACCCCCCTGTCAAAGTATTTTCCTGATGTCTGCGCAAGGCCTTCGTCAGTGATAATTAATGCAAGCGCCTTTGCAGATTGCTCCAGGGAGCCTATTCTGTCCGATACCCGCTCCAAAAACTCTGCCGTAAAACGCGACTTGCTGGGCGCAAAGTTGGTGTCTGTCATAAGGCCGGGGTTCAGCGCATTCACCGTGATTTTTGACCCGGCGCGCCTAAGCCTTTCATCAAGCTCATAAGCGAAATATAGGTTGCACAGCTTGGAATAAGAGTAGCGGAGTGAATTGCCCGCCAGCTGTTCATCCGGCTTCGCCAGAGCTTCGGCCCCGGGCCAGACAAGCTCCGGCCCCGGAGGGCAGTGCATATCGCTGCTCACCACAGCGATCCTTCCGGCGGGCTCCATCACCGGCAGCAAAAGGTCTGTGAGCAAAAAATGCCCAAGGTGATTGGTTTCAAACACCACATCGAAGCCGTCCGGGGTCTCCCCGCCGTTTACCCCATTGATGCCGGCATTGCAAACAAGCCCGTACAGCGGCAGGCTCAGCCCCTTAAGCTTTTTGACGAAAGCCCTGACTGACGCAAGGGAGGATACATCAAGCTCCATGGCGGTGACCGCTGTATTCCCTGTTTCTTTTATCAGCTTTGCCGCCGCCTGTTCTGCCTTTTCCATGCTCCGGCAAGCCAGAATAACCCTGTACTCCGGATTAAAAGCGATATTTCGGCTGCACTCATAGCCCAGCCCTGAATTGCCGCCGGTAACAACAACCGTCTTTTTCCTGTTCATCATTTTCATTCCTCCAACTATTTTTTAAGTATATAGCCCCTCTGCGGGCTTAGGTTTGCTTGTTTTCTGTGAGGCCGCCTACGCAGCATGGGACTCCCCAGTCAGGCAGACGTGCGTTGCGCGGAACGGAATTATCCGCATGTCGGGTTGGTATCAGATTTCCTCCCTCGCGGTGCCGGCGCCATGGCTGTATACCTTGACCTCTTCCACCTCCAGATAAAAAAGCTTGAATGCGGGGTTATCCGGGTTTTGATAGTTGCGCTTGACCATGTCGCTTGCTGCCATTACCCGGGTCTTAACGGCTATATCATCCACAAAGGTCACCCTGCCATTCAGCGTCAGAACAGGCGCATAGTTTGGCGGATAACAGCAAAATGAAGCATTGGGGTCGGCCATAAGCTGGGCGCACACCGGTTTTTCGCTGCCGGTGCAGAAATACAGCCTATTGTCCTCAACAAACAGGCTGTGCAGTACCCTTGTATCCAGCCTGTTTCCGTTTCGTGTAGCAAGCACGCCGAGGGGGCTTTTCGCTACAATTTCACCATAGTCAATCATAATATTTTCCTCCTTTTATTTGACCTTAATTTTCACCGGACGGTGGGGAGTCCAAACCGCCCTGCTGTACCCGGATGACCTGCGCAGTCGGATGCGCCTGCATCAATGTGACCATGCTCTGCAACTGCGCCCGTATTATATATATCGCCTTTTATTGTATAACAACCGAAAGGAGACATAGGTAATACTGCCATTTGTTTCACTGTATAAACAAAGCATTCCTGCATTATGTGAACCGGCATGTTTGTAAGCTTGACACTTTCCTTCAGCCTGGCTTTCTTGTACAATTTTAGCTCTTAAGCCGCATTGCAGATTCCTCAGCGGCCTATCATCTGCACATGCAGTATAAAATGCGGCTCCTTTGACAGCGGCATTATGCAAGTGGGTTTTTGCAATAGATTACAGTAAAATACAATTTTTGTGTTTTTATTTTAGCAATGTTATCTTTTGCTTCTTTTCCGCAATGAATTTACAGTAATAATTCCCACTCCCATTATTTCCGTAACATATGTTGCCGATATGCTGTCGGATAAGTGCTATGATGACCAATAAATAGAGTTGTGCCACGGTCTCCAAATACATATTTTTACAGAGGTAATGAAAATGACAGGAAAGCGTATCAAGAAAAAAGAAAGAAGACTACTGAGTCTGCTGCTGGCAATGGCAATGCTCGCCGGGATGCTCCCGATTCTGGTCTTTGCAAACGGTGGGGCAAAGTTCGAATCGGTCATGTCGGTGACCTATGAAAACGACTCCCCCTATTCAGGTGCGGCACTGGCAAACGGAGACAAGCTTAAGCTTAAGCTCCTTATTTCCACCACTGCCGGCTCCGGCGCGGCGGAGGCGACAGACAGCTTTGTCGTAAAGATCCCCAGGGTCTTCCGCGATTTGACTGGCACCGACATCCAGCTCCCGAAAAAGGATGACACCATAACAATTTTTGACTGTACGCATAGCGGTGTTACAGATGACAATGTGTATAACATCTACACCTTTACTTACACCGCCGCCTTTCTTGAATACGCCGCGGGGGCAGGCGCGTGGCAGTTCTCTGACGCCTCCCTTATCATGAAGCTGACAGTTGACACCTCCTCAGGCAGAACACAATACAACGCCCCTACTATTTTTGAAACCACAAACTCTGACACCACCAACGAGACGGGAGATTTTAACATCCCCGATGATGTCGCAAGCTTCCACTTTACCAAGAGTGTTCTTGGCGTATTCCACTTTGACGGCACAGCATGGAATAAGGTCACCACCACAGTCGGCACTAAAACCACCTGCGTGCCGGGAGATGTGGTCATTTTCCGCATAACCGCCGCAAATTACGGCAACGCGGCAGGTGACGTTACTGTTCGGGAGCAGTTGCCCGAGGCGCTGAACGCCATTGAGCTCGACCCCGAAAGTGTGACCGACCTCGCCCTTCTTAACCAGATCGGCTCAATGACGTACAACTTTGGTTTCTCCTACAACTATACCAATTTCAGCCCCTCTGCAACTGTATCATACGCCCCTCCAGCGGTTTGGAGCGAGGTTTCCGGCACAGACGGCAGAGAGTTTGAAATGGCCATTGCAAACAAAGCGCCTCGCACAAGTGACCCTTACGCGCTCTTCTATACTGTGGTAAAGCCTCTCACCGAAAATGACGGAGCCATGTGGACCGATGACCAGCTGTGGAACACAATCACTTCTCCCCAGTATGCAGGCGGTGAGAGCAGCGCCGCAGGTGGCGGAACCACCTCCGACCCGATTCTGGACACCACCGTGAGATATGACGCAGCTCTGCAAAAGTGGCCGACCAAGCTTGTACGCAACGGGCAGGTCATTCAGGATTACACATCATACACCGACCTGGGCACCATAAGTGCCACCGCTCAGGCGGGGGACATTGTAACCTACGGCATCAGGATAACAAACCAGGGCACGGGGGACGCCGCCGTGCGCATTGGCGAGATCGTGGATTACGTCCCTGCCGGGCTGATTTATAATGACGCCGCTACGCGTGCCGCCAACGGCGGAGCGTACTCGTGGACGGCTGATGCACTGTCCGTAAGCCCTGACATTGCCGATTCTCTGCAAAAGTCCCTGCTCACGGTGACCCCCTACAGAATTGACCCCAGCTCGGTTGACGCCGGCCGCTGGAATATCGCCCCTTCCACCTCTGCAACGCTGTATATCTCATTCACCATCAGGGATTTGGACGAGGTTCTTGAAGAGTGCGGCGCTCCCCTTGTAATCACGTCCGGCACGACAAGCGCGGAAGTGACCGCCAACCGGCAGCTGGCCTGCGCTATGCTTTGGAGCGGCAGCTTTAACCCCAGCTCCTTTACAGTTTACTATAACGCAGCTGAGATCAGCAAAATGTACGCAAAGGATGCGGAGACGGGGGGTTACGACCAGCCTCTCGTGCACGGCAATGATTCCCCTTACTTCGATATTGACTCTATCCCCGACTCCGACCCCTTTAACGATGTGCTCATTCCCGGCAAAACCTGTGACGATAACGTCCGCACCGCAGATGGGGTGACCGGGAGGGTAGTCAGCGGTAAGGAGGTCTCTCATTCGATAACCAATGCAGCTTCAACCGTTTCAGGTGTCAAATGCACCGACGAGGACGACTACGATTTCGCCAACATTAAGGTTGCCCCGAAATATTTCAACAGCAATACCGCAACAGCCTCTAAGCGGTTTGACACCACCCCTCTGGGCTCCATGAAGGACTCCGGCGTGCGTGTTGCCACTGCAGGCCAGCCTGTAAAGATGGAAGAGTTCATGGGAGTTATCCTTTCCCAGCTCACAACGGCAGATGAGGAAGGGTTAGTGCAAAACCCCCGCGTCAACAGCCACGCCACCGGTACAGGTGATATATACGGAACCCACGTTCCCGCTGACGCCGCCAATGTGGGGCAGTACTATAACCCAAACAACACCAGCGCCGTGCTTAACGCAATTAAGGGCAAAACAAACAGCTATCCTGAAAGAAGCGGCGCCGCCCTTCCCCACAAGCTTTCCTATTACAGCCTGCCCAGTGTATCCAGCAACAATGACGGCGCGCCCGTCCATATTCCGGGCAAGGACACCGTTGTTCCCTATACCGTGCAAATCAACCCCACCGGAACCATGAACCTGACCGATGTCCGGCTTACCGACACCATACCCCAGGGCTTCCGCCTGCTTACCGATATCAACGGCGTTCCCATAGTCAGGGTCACGCGCTATATGCCCCTTGTTCCGGGCGCAGGCTTGGATGCCAATGACCCGACACTGCCCGCGGACTATGTAAACCGCGGCGACAACAGCACCTTCCAGCTTTATGATGTAAAGCAGTTTGTATCCTACGATTTCCTCGACTGCGACTCTACCTCCTATCCCGATATATACTATTACAAAAACGGAAATGCTGTTGTTCTGACTCCTCCGCTTGCCGGAGCTAAAGTCAATTACTGGAGAGACAAAATATCCATGGACATTAAGACCGAAGCTGTCGATGGACTGGACTACACCCGTGATGTGCTGAAAATCAACCTGGGTGATATAGGCTACGGCTCCTATGATGTCACCTTCCTTCTCATCTCGGACAGGGTTCTTCCCTCCCAGACTGTCCTGACCAACACGGTAAAAATAGAGGCAGACCAAACAACATACGAATCCACAAGCACTCAGAATGTCACCTGGAGCCAGGGAGCGATTGCCAGCTTCTACCGCAAGGATATTCTTTTGGACTCCGGCGCCGTCGCAGCCAATCCTCTGCCCTCCTCTGGGGCTGTTACCATTCGGTACCGCATAGGGGTTGAGAGCTCCAGAAGCATCGGACAGGATGAGCTGGCCTTCCTTCCCAATGAGGTCACAATCGCCGACAGCATCAAAATACCTGAAGGCGCGGTGCTTGAGGATGTTAATGTCATCGGTGTTTTCCCCTATGTATGGACAGGCAGCACAGAGACGCCAATAACCTCCGGCAGCGAGTTTGATTCCCCGGCAATTTCCACAGGCGACGTTGTGTTTCACGAAGATACAGGAACGCTTTCCATAACCAACAGCAAGGCAATGCCCGGCTCCCGCCGCTATTATGTCACATTTGATGTGACCTACTCCGGCGTTGCTCCCGGCGCTGTAATCAAGAACACTGCCGGCACCACCGTCACCACCTTTGCCCCGCTTGAAGTTACCATAAACAAAACAAATGATGACAACGAAAAGGTTTCCGGCGCGGGCTTTACCGCTTACTGGGCCGATGAGGCCGGCCTCGCCCCTGACTACACAAAAGTTATCCCTATAACCAACGCTTCCGGGCAGACCTTTGCCAATAATGAGGTCAAGACCGGCGCAAACGGCACGGCAAGCTTCAATATCCCTCTGCCTGCGGCGGGGATAGCGGCAGGCGGCAGCCTTATACTGTTCCTTAAGGAAACCACCATACCCTCGCCCTACTCATCCGCATCGGAGGTTTTGATTAAATATGTTATCACCAGAAGCGCCGCGGGAGAGCTGGCCGTCATAAACCAGGGCGACGAAAGCACAAACACCACAGGCAGCATCTCCACAAATGTCGTCAACCACAAGGCTTCGGAAGAGACAGCCTCGGTCATCATCGGCAAGGAGTACAGCCCCGGCTGGAAGACGTCTCACGTGCCCACGCAGGCCGAAAAGGACGCCGAGTTCGATTTTGTGTTCAAGCTTGAGCAGTTTGACAATGATACGGGATGGCATACGGTCAACAGCGGCGTGCTTGTAAAGGTCAAGTACGACGAGGCTCTTAAAATCTACACCGGTCAGACACAGCTTGACGGCCTTGAAGAGGGCAGGTACCGGGTTAGTGAAACCATTCCCACCGGGGCAGGCTACACCTTTACCGGCTGGAAGACCCCTCTGCCCGTCGGCGCTAATGTCGTCGGCAACACTCTGGAGCTCAATCTTGCGCCGGGTGCCGAGGTCATTGCCAAGGTTGTCGGGCAAAACAGCAAGAAAACCGGCGGCGGCGATGACAAAGAACCGGATCGCCTGTGCAAGCTTATAATCGGCAAGTCATATGACCTGGGACGCCGCCCCACTGAGGAAGAAAAGACAGACACCTACAGCTTTTCCTTTAAGCTTGAATACCGCCCTGACGGCGGCACCTGGAGCACTGTACGCAGCTCTGTGGGTGTCACGGTGAGCTGGAATCAGGCCAAGGGGCTTTATTACGGCGAAACCGCACTATCCTCCCTGGCTCCGGGCGAATACCGCGTAAGTGAGGTCATCCCCTCAGACCCCAGCTTTACCTTTGACTGGGATGCTGAAACCAAGGCCGAGCCCGGCTATCACATAACCTCAAACGGGCTGGTATTCACCGCTGCTCCCGCAAGCACTGCCCTTGTAACGGGCGTCAACACGGAGAAAACCATTCACGGCGATAGCTCAGTATCCGTTGCCCTGCACGGCACAAAGCGACTTGTTGGCGCTACCCTTTTGGACTCCCAGTTCAGCTTCGGCTTGTATGAGGGCGAAAAGCTGATCTCCTCCGTCAAAAATCTTGCCAGCGGAGAAATCTCTTTTCCTGAAATCGTATATACCGAGGAAGGGGAGCATGTTTACACAATTAAGGAGACCTCCCTCCCCTCCGGCGGAATCAGTGTTGACAAAACGGTTTATACCGTAACCGTTAAGGTGAGCCGTGAAAACGGCAAGCTCAAGGCCGACGTTTCTTACCCCGCAGGCGGGGTGGTGTTCACAAATACCTATACCCCCGAAAGCGGCGGTGCCACCCTGCGCATCAGGAAAAGCCTCGTTGAGACTGACGGCTCGGCAGGTATTGGGGGCAAGCCCTTTGCGGTTCGTCTCTATGACAGCAGCAAAAACCTCATTGGCAGATACTTCATTTACTCTGACGGAAAAGACCTTGTCATCGGCGGTTTGCACAGAGATACCACCTATTACCTCATGGAGGAGAAGGGGGATTCCTACACCATTCTCGGCTATGACGTGTCGGGCGCGGGAAGTGTGACAGGCGATGCAGTCGGTATTCATATTCGCGCCGGAGACAGTGCGGCCGATATTACCGTTATTGTGCGCAACCAAGCCGTCCCGGGAACCGAGATTCCTGATGAGCCCACTCCACTTACCCCAATCACTCCGCCGGATGAAATCCCTGTCATTGATATACCTGATGATCCCACCCCTCTCACCCCCACGGTCCCTGACACAGGTGACGGCGGCATGGCTCTCTGGTTTAGCACGGCCTCCCTTTCCGGCGCCGCTTTCTGCGCCCTCCTCCGCAAAGGCAAAAGAAAGGAATCGGAGCACTCTCTATAACTAAATAACAGTACATACGCCCGGCCCAAAAAGCCGGGTGTATGTTTCTCAAAAGCTTCAGCATAATATCAGCGATGGACAACCCTACTCTTCTGTGATGAAAGGCGCCCCTGTTATGGATCAAACAAACTATTCAGTCTTCGAAAAATACTATTCAGTCTTTGCCCGAGCACAGCTTTGCCACGGCATCAGCCTCGACCAGTTCGAAATAATCCTTACCATGCTTGACGCAACCGTCAAAAGCTACAGGAAGAACGAAATCATTTTTCCCGAGGGCAGCGAGCAGACCCACTTCGGAATGATTCTCAAAGGAGAGCTCCTCCACAGCCGCATTAATTTAAGCGGTGAGCGGGTGATTTTCGAGCGCCTGCGCGCCGGGCAGCTCTTCGGAGAGGAGAAGCTGTTTTCACGCCATCACCAGTAATGGCCCTGCGACACAATCGCCAAAACCGACTGTCTGATACTTATGCTTAGCACAAAAAGCTTTTTTGAAAAGCGTTTTATCGAAAGCGACCTTGCCTTTCCCGTGCTTTTGAACCTAATTCAAATGATTTCAGGCAGGTTTGAGGAAACAAAGGTTCTTCTGCGCAGTCTCAAGACAAAAACGGTGCGCCAGAGAATCGCCACCTTCCTTTACGAGCAGTACATTATCGATAAATCCCTTTGCATTGCAACCGGCTTTAGCCGCTTGGAGCTTTCGGAATATTTGAACCTGCCCCGTCCTTCCCTTTCACGAGAGCTTTCATGCATGAAAAAGGACGGAATCATAGATTATACGCGGGATAACTACACCATTTTGGATCTGCAAAAGCTGCGTGAGAGCCTCTAGCAGTTCTGCCGCGGTCATAAAGCCCCGGCTACTTGTATGAGCAGGCTATATAAACCACATTATGGCTTTTGAGCTGAACCTATCTTGGGCATGCTTTCACATGAAAGCATGCCCATTCAGCATTTTGCCCTTGCTTATGCCTGCCGCACTCCCACGCTTATTCGCAGTCAATCTCCATAGACAAGGCCGCATAACATAAAAACATCCCCCTTGGTTTACTGACCTAAGTCTACCAAATGGGGATGCTTATTAACGTAACCATGGTTACATTTGGCCGAGCAAATTGTCAAACGCTTTTTGATCTCGGATATGGACTTCACGCCCTGCCAGACGTATGATCCCTTCATCCTGCATTCTGCCAAGCTCGCGGGACAGAGACGGCCTTGCAACGCCGATATAGTCGGCGATTTCCTCCCTTGTAGCCGCAAAGGTCATGCGGTGGTTTTCGTCTTGTATATGTAGCAAATAGAAGACAATACGCTCTCTGACCGACGGCATGGAGAGAATGCGCACTTTATTGCCAAGATCGTCTATCCTGTCGACAAAGGTAGTCATAAGATTGCGGTAAAGCACAAGCTGAATATCGCTGTATTCCTCGCTGAGCTCCAGAAACAATTTACTGGACATCTCTAAAACCGCACTGTTTTCCAGCGCGACGGCATATTCCCACAGCAGCTTTTTGGCGGAAAACAAGCGCACCTGCCCAAACAGCTCGCCGGGCTCGGTAGTGCTTTTGCTTAGGGAGCGCCTGCCATCCTGCAAATCCCTGGCCAGGGCAATATTCCCGGATAAAAGGATAATCAGCTTTTCCGGTGTCTTATCCATCCAGTACAGGATGTCATTTCGCTTATACTGCACGCATTTCACCATGCTGCTTTCAATCAAGCGTTGCAACTGCTCATTCGTTAAACCGCTGCACAGGCT
>JAVBSJ010000091.1:0-13876 GCA_031547105.1 Oscillospiraceae bacterium | reverse complement strand
TTCTATGCTCCAATCACGCCGGTGAAAACCAGGAAGAGTTCAAAAAGAGGCGCGGTAAACAAAATACTGTCAAACCTGTCGAGGACGCCGCCATGCCCGGGGAATATTTTACCATAGTCCTTTATCCCCACATTGCGCTTTATCAGCGACATTGCCAAATCCCCGCACTGCCCCGCCGCCGCGCCGATTATGCCTGCAACCGCCAGATAAAAATAATTAAAATCCAAGCTGAAATACCTGTTCATCAAAAATCCGAACAGGCAAATCCCAAGCGCACCGCCTGCCAGACCGCCCACCGCCCCTTCAACAGTTTTCTTGGGGCTGACATGAGGCGCCAGCTTGTGCCTGCCGAACATCTTGCCTGTAGCGTACGCCAGCATATCGCTGACCCATGCGGCAATGCAGGGAATCAAAACATAGTATTTCCCCATGTCGCCGCTGAGAACAAATATACGCAAAAGGGACGACAGAAAATACGGCAAAATAAACGCCCCTAAAAATGCCATTGACAGCTTTTCAAAGGTGACCCTTCGGTAATCAAAAATACCGAGAAGAAAAGCCGCGAACCCAAAGGGAAACAAAACCAGGGTCACTTCATGGAGGCTGGTTCCGCGCCACGCCGTAAAGAAGGGTACGCAGAAGGCGCAGGCGCAGCTCAAATAAAGCAGCGCATGTCCCTTCAGCTTACCTGTTGCGCCAAGCAGCTCATAGGCGGAAATTGCCGACAGAAGACAAACAACCGCCACCAGCAGCCAAACCGGCGCTAAAAAAAGCAAGCCCGCAACCGCCAGTATCCCGACAATCGTGGTAACAAGACGAATACCCATATCTAATATCCCATTCTGCCGCATGTTCACGGCCTATATTTCGGTTTTTGCCGCAAATATCGGTCATATTGCGCCAAAACGGCGTTTTCTTTTCATATAATCCCTTATGGCAGCTGTCAGCGCTTCTTCGTCCATATCGGGCCAAAGGGTGTCGGTAAAATAGTATTCCGAATAGGCGCTCTGCCAAAGCAGAAAGTTGGAAATGCGCATTTCCTCCCCCGGCCTTATAATCAGGTCAGGGTCACTGCAGCCGGCGGAATACATAAGCGCAGAAAGGCTGTCTTCGTTTATAGCTTCGGGAGACAGCTCACCAGACAGGCATTTTTGCGCCGCCGCTCTTGCCGCCCTGACAATCTCCTGCCTGCCGCCGTAATTGAGGCAGACATTGACTGTCAGCCCTGTACAGCCCGCCGCAAGTGTCTTTGTGCGCTCCACCATATTGCGCAGGCGGGACGGAAGCGCCGTCATATCTCCAAAAAAGTTAAGACGGATGTTTTTTTCCACCATACTGTCAATTGACTCCAGCAAATATTTCTCAAGCAGGGTCATAATGACCTCAACCTCATATGCCGGTCTTCGCCAGTTCTCGGTGGAAAAAGCGTACACGGTAAAGCATTTTACACCAATGGTATTAAAGAACTCTGCCGTGTGACGGAAGGTCTCCGCCCCGACGCGGTGACCCTCAGTCCTGGGCAAGCCCTTGCGGCTGGCCCATCTGCCGTTTCCATCCATTATGATGGCTATATGAGCGGGGACATATGCAAGCTCCTGCTTTGTGAGGGGCAAATGCGCCATTTTAAACCATACCTTTCCCGGAAGACACGCCTTGTCGCTTTCGGCATTTCATAGGCTTGAGGCGGCGCAGCGCGCCGCCTCAAGCTTGATTGTTATGCGGCTTTACATTTCCAGCAGCTCTTTTTCTTTTTTGGCCGTTTCCGTATCTATGTCCTTGCAATACTTATCGGTAGCGTCCTGAATCTCCTTCTCAAGCATCTTCTGATCATCCTCGGTAATGTCGCTGGTCTTTTTCTGCGCCTTAAAGGCTTCAACGGCGTCACGGCGGATGTTGCGTATGGCGACCTTGGCGTCTTCACCCATTTTGCGCACCGTCTTGCTCAAATCCTTCCTGCGCTCCTCTGTGAGCTGCGGGAACAGCAAACGGATCACCTTGCCGTCATTCTGGGGATTCATGCCCAGATCGGCTATCAGAATGGCCTTTTCGATGGCTTTAAGCGCCCCGGCATCCCAAGGCTGAATTGCCAGCACCCTAGGCTCCGGCACGCTGACGGAGGCCAGCTGGTTGACAGGGGTGGCCGCGCCGAAATAGTCGACAGAGACTTTATCCAGTATGCTGGGGTTGGCTCTTCCCGCCCTGACGGTGGCAAAATCGCCTTTAAGAACCTCCATAGTTTTTTGCATTTTTATTGTGTAAACTTCACATTCCTTGCTCATAATAACCCTCCAAAATATTGTTATACAGGCTATTCAACGACCGTGCCAATATGTTCGCCCATGAGAACCCTTTTTATATTATTCGGATCCTCTATGGCAAAAACCAAAACCGGGATATGATTATCCATGGACAGCGTAGTGGCGGTGCTGTCCATAACAGCAAGGCCGCGGCTGATAACCTCAAGATAGCTGATATTGTCAAACTTCTTTGCGCCTTGGACCTTGTTGGGGTCGGCATCGTAAACGCCGTCTATATTCTTGGCGAGAAGAATTGCCTCCGCCTCGATTTCCGCCGCTCTCAGCGCCGCCGCGGTGTCGGTGGAAAAATAGGGATTGCCGGTGCCGCAGGCAAAGATGACCACCCTGCCTTTTTCCAGATGCCTGATAGCGCGAAGGCGTATATACGGCTCGGCAATTTTGGTCATGTCAATCGCCGTCTGCACCCGCACGACTACCCCTGTATTCTCCAGAACATCGGCCAGAGCAAGGGCATTGATGGTGGTGGCAAGCATCCCCATATGGTCTGCCCGTGTGCGCTCCATATGACCGCCCCCATCCTTAACCCCGCGCCAGAAGTTGCCGCCGCCGACCACGATTCCGATTTGGACGCCCATTTCGCAGCACTCTTTAATAGCTAACGCAACGGCGTTCAAAACCTCAAAATTAAGACCCTTTTTATCGTCCCCTGCCAAGGCTTCCCCGCTGATTTTCAAAAGCACTCTTTTATATTTGGGTGTTTCCATATTCTTCCCCCAACAAATCTTTATTAAAACCATTTTAATATAAAGACGGTGGTTTGAAAAGCCTTATTTAAGGATCACTGTAAAATTTTCTGTAAATATTGTCCTGTATATGATTTAGCGCATTTCGCAACTTCCTCCGGAGTGCCGCTGGCAACGATTTCCCCGCCGCGGTTACCCCCCTCCGGTCCCAGGTCGATGACAAAGTCGGCAACCTTTATCACGTCCAGATTATGCTCAATAACAATGACGGTGTTCCCCTCATCTGTAAGGGCGTTCAGCACCTCGATGAGCTTATGCACGTCGTAAGCATGCAGGCCGGTGGTAGGCTCGTCAAGAATATAGGCTGTGCGTCCGGTTGAGCGCCTTGCAAGCTCGGTTGCAAGCTTCACCCTTTGGGCTTCTCCGCCCGAAAGTGTCGTAGATGGCTGCCCAAGCTTTACATACCCCAGACCAACGTCATAAAGCGTTTGCAGCTTGCGCTTCAGCTTTGGGAGGCTGTCGAAAAACTCCAGCGCCTCATCAACGGTCATGTCAAGGACATCAGAAATGCTCTTTCCCTTATACTTTACTTCAAGCGTTTCCTTATTGTAGCGCTTGCCCTTGCAAACCTCGCACGGCACATATATGTCGGGCAGGAAGTGCATTTCGATTTTCACAAGTCCGTCACCCGAGCACGCTTCGCACCGCCCCCCACGGGTGTTAAAGGAGAACCTGCCCGGCCCGTAGCCTCTGGCCTTTGCGTCCTTGGTCTGAGCAAAAAGCTCCCTAATTTCCCCAAACAGGCCGGTATAGGTAGCCGGATTGGAGCGCGGAGTGCGTCCGATTGGGGACTGGTCTATATTTATGACCTTGTCAAGCTGCTCCAGCCCCGTCATATCGTAATGCTTGCCGGGGCGCGTACGGGCGCCGTTGAGATCGGCGGCCATGCGTTTGTATATGATTTCATTGACCAGCGAGCTTTTCCCTGAGCCCGACACCCCTGTGACGCAGGTAAATGTGCCAAGAGGAATGGTTACATCTATATTTTTCAGGTTGTTTTCGCTTGCCCCCGTCACGCCGATGGAGAGTCCGCTGCCTGTGCGGCGCGTCTCCGGCAGCGGAATAAACTTGCGGCCGCTTAAATACTGACCGGTGATGGAATTGGGATCCTCCATGATTTCTCTGGCGGTGCCCTGGGCGATAATATTCCCGCCGTGAACGCCCGCCCCCGGTCCAACGTCTATGACCTCATCGGCGGCCAGCATGGTGTCTACATCATGCTCCACCACTATCAGCGTATTTCCCAAATCCCGCAGGCGCTTGAGGGTGACCAGCAGCTTGTCATTATCCCTCTGGTGAAGGCCTATAGAAGGCTCGTCCAAAATATAAAGCACTCCCATAAGAGATGAGCCGATCTGAGTGGCAAGACGGATGCGCTGGCTTTCACCCCCCGAAAGGGTGGCAGAAGCGCGGGAAAGGGTAAGATATTCAAGCCCTACGCTGCTTAAGAAGCCCAGACGCTCTTTAATTTCCTTCAAAATGCGCTCACCTATCATATTTTCGCGCTCTGTAAGCTGAAGGTCATTTACAAATGTGAGACAGTCGGTAACAGATTTCTCTGTAAAGTCCACAATGCTGATACCGCCAACCGTGACGGCAAGCACTTCTTTCTTAAGCCGCTTGCCGTGGCAATCGGGGCAGGGGGTTTCGCCCATGCACTCCTCAATTTCCGCCTTGATAGCCTCCGAATTGGTCTCCTTATAGCGGCGCTCAAGATTCCTGATGATGCCTTCAAAGGGGCTGTAATACACCCCTCCTCCGCCTCCTGCCCTCTTCCAGTGCAGCTCAAGCTTTTCACCCTTATTGCCGTACAGCAGCACATCCAGCACTTCCTTGGGCAGCTCATTTATCGGCGTGTCGAGAGAGAAATTGTATTTTTTTGCCAAAGCGTCATAGTACATGCGTCCAATGCTGGTTTCGTCAAGCCCTGTAAAGCCCGAAGCCTTTATAGCGCCCTGATTAATGGAAAGCCTGTCGTTAGGGATAATTCTTGTGGGATCGATGACCATCTTGACCCCCAAACCGGTACATGTGGGACATGCGCCGTAGGGGTTGTTGAAGGAAAACATACGGGGCGTAAGCTCCTCAATAGATATGCCGCAGTCGTCACAGGCATAGTTTTGGGAAAACATAATTTCGCCCTTTTCCATCAAATCGGCCAAAACAAGCCCTCCCGACAGGGATATGGCTGTTTCAACCGAGTCGGTCAGTCTTGTTACAGCGTCCGGCTTGATCACCAGACGGTCGACAACTATTTCTATATTGTGCTTCTTGTTTTTATCCAGCTTGATTTCTTCATCCAGGTCAAAAACATTTCCATCCACCCGAGCCCTGACAAAGCCGCCCTTCTTGGCCTCCTCAAAAACCTTCTCGTGCATACCCTTTCTTGCCCGGACTACCGGCGCCAGCACTTGAAGGCGGGTTCCTTCTTCAAGCGCCATGAGCTGCTCTATGATCTGGTCGATGGTCTGCTGCTTGATTTCCTTGCCGCATACCGGGCAATGAGGGATGCCGATACGCGCCCAAAGCAGCCTGAGATAGTCATAGATCTCCGTAACGGTGCCGACGGTTGAACGTGGGTTTTTTGAGGTTGTCTTCTGGTCTATGGCGATGGCGGGGGAAAGCCCCTCGATATAATCCACATCGGGCTTCTCCATCTGACCCAAAAACATGCGGGCGTAAGAGGAAAGGGACTCCACATACCTGCGCTGCCCCTCGGCATAAATGGTATCAAAGGCCAGGGAGCTTTTGCCCGAGCCGGATATGCCGGTAATAACGGTCAGCGTGTCACGCTTGATGCTGACATCGACATTCTTCAGGTTATGCTCCCTGGCGCCTTTGATAAAAATACTGTCATGCATAATAGGTTTATCCCTTCTTGCCCGCTTCACCAAGCTGGCTTCTAAGCAGTTTTATCTGGTCTCTCAAAACTGCCGCATACTCGAACTCCAGCATTTTTGAGGCTTCCTTCATCTTCTTTTCAAGTGCGGTTATTTCCTGCTCCCTGGCGGCGCGGCTGACCTTTTTGGCGCTTTCGGCAGGCAGGCGGGTACTTGCGTCATGGGATATTTCAATAATATCCCTGACGCTCTTGAATATCGTCTTCGGCACAATGCCGTGCTCTTTATTAAAAGCGTCCTGTATCCCCCGCCTGCGGGCAGTTTCTTCAATGGCATACTGCATGGATGGGGTGATAGTATCTCCGTACATTATTACCTTGCCCTCGGAGTTTCTCGCGGCGCGGCCGATAGTCTGTATCAGCGAGGTTTTGCTGCGAAGAAAGCCCTCCTTGTCGGCGTCCAGAATGGCGACAAGGGACACCTCCGGCAGGTCAAGACCCTCCCTCAGCAGGTTAATGCCCACCAGCACCTGGAACTCGTTCAGTCGCAGGTCGCGCAGCAGCTCCATGCGTTCTATAGTCTTTATATCATGGTGCATATACCGCACCTTTATGCCGTTTCCGGCCAGATAGTCGGTCAGCTCCTCCGCCATGCGCTTTGTCATGGTGGTCACAAGGACGCGCTGATTCTTCTCCTGCCGCTCCTTTATCTCGTCTATAAGATCGTCAATCTGCCCTTCCACCGGGCGGACAAAAATCTCCGGATCAAGCAGCCCTGTGGGTCTTATGATCTGCTCCACCCTTTGGGAGGATCTGCTGGACTCATACTCCCCGGGGGTTGCCGAAACATAAACCACCTGATTGACCCTTTCCTCAAACTCAGCAAAGTTCAGGGGGCGGTTATCCAGCGCCGACGGCAGCCGGAAGCCGTAATCAATAAGCTGCTGCTTCCTGGCCCGGTCGCCGTGGAACATAGCCCTGACCTGAGGCAGCATGACATGGGATTCATCCACAAAAAGGAGATAATCCTTTGGAAAATAATCCATCAGCGTATAGGGTGCAGACCCTGCCGGGCGCCCTGCCAGAACGCGGGAGTAGTTCTCTATCCCGGTGCAGAAGCCGATCTCCCTGAGCATTTCCATGTCATATGTGACCCTTTGCTTTATGCGCTGCGCCTCGATGAGCTTGTTATTGTCTTCAAACCATTTGACGCGCTCTGCAAGCTCACGCTCTATTTCCACAAGGGCTTCGTCAAGCTTGTCCTTAGGGGTTACATAGTGGGAGGCCGGATATATTGCCACATGATCCACATAGCGGTTGACGGTGCCTGTTAGGGGGTGCACCTCTGCTATGCGGTCGATTTCATCGCCAAAAAACTCTATGCGGACGCTGTATTCGTCTGTATATGCCAAATGAACCTCTATGGTGTCGCCCTTTACCCTAAAGGTATTGCGCTCCCCGCTTATATCGTTGCGCTCGTACTGGATCTCCACCAGCTTGCGGCAGAGGGCATCTCTGTCCCGCTGCTGCCCCACCCTGAGAGAAACCACCATTTTGGCGTAGTCAATAGGGTTGCCCAGAGAGTAAATGGAGGAAACCGACGCCACGATGATAACGTCCCTCCGCTCAAACAGCGCAGAGGTCGCAGAGTGCCTGAGGCGCTCCAGCTCCGAGTTGATATCGGAATCCTTTTCTATATAGGTATCGGTGGAGGGTATATAGGCCTCCGGCTGATAATAATCATAATACGACACAAAAAACTCTACGGCATTATTGGGGAAAAACTCCCTAAACTCGGAGCAAAGCTGAGCTGCGAGGGTTTTGTTATGGGTCAATATAAGTGCGGGGCGTTGCATATGCTCTATAACATTCGCCATGACAAAGGTCTTGCCGGAACCGGTTACGCCCAGCAGCGTCTGCTCCTCAAAGCCCAGCCCAATCCCCTTTACAAGCGATTCTATTGCCTGCGGCTGTCCCCCGGCCGGCTTAAACTCACTTTTAATCTGAAACTGACCCATATACCCCTCCTGCGATAAACTTATTACCGGCTCATTATATCAGAACATTCGTTCTTTTTCAAGTCAAAAGCAGACCAAACGGCCTGCTTTTTTAATACACTGTTTTGTTTAAAAAACCCGAATCGGCAAGTGATACATAGTCGGTGTCGTCGAATATCAGGTGGTCTGCCAGCTGTACCCCGATGCTGCCCAGAAAATCGGCGATGCGCTTCGTTGTCAACAAATCATCCTCCGACGGCAGCGCCGCCCCGCCGGGATGGGAATGCGCCAGAATAACAGAGGATGCGTTGTGCCTCAGCACCAGCTCGGCTATTTTGCGCACGTTGACCTCAGCCGAATTGACACTTCCCTCATGCAGCAGAGTGCAGCTTACCATTTTGCCCTTGCTGTCCATACAAAGCAGAAAAACCGTCTCAACCGTACGCCCTATGTACCGTGCCCGCAGAACCCTTGCCCCGTCTGCCGGGGAGCGTATTATCACATCCCGCTTTGTGTCCATCAGATCTGAAACATAAGCCCTTGAAGTGGCCGGTATAAGCTTCAGCAGCACCGCCGACGTCCTTCCCACCCCTTTTATTTTCAGAAGCTCATCAAAGGGAGCGTCAAAAACGGCGGCCAGACTGCCGAAAATATTAATCAAATTGTGGGCAACTTCATTGGTGTTGACCCTGGGAACCGAGAAAAACAGCAATACCTCCAGTATTTCATGAGGCTGAAAGCCGTCAAGCCCGTTTTCAAGAAAACGTCTTATCATCCGCCCCCTGTGTCCGTCGTGGGCACCCATGCTACCCCTCCCGCACCGCAAGCTTGTTTAGCAGGCTTTCGAAAAGAACGCCTTCTATGGGCGGTGTGCCCTGCTCGCTGGTATACTCGGCGCAATCGCGGACAAAGTGCGCCGCTGCGCGCACGCAGGTCTCAAGGCTGTGCCCGCCTTCCGACAGCATTTTGCCTGTCAGCACGGAGGTAAAAAGGTCACCTGTGCCCGGGTAATAAACGGGGATTGATTTATGAAATACAAACCCCAGCTCGCCGCTTTTCGCGTCAAAAAACCCTGCGCCAACCTCACCATTTTCATGCAGGCCGGTTATAACTATTTGCTTCGGTCCCATTTGGGCAAGCTTACGCATATATTCCTCCGCAGGCTTACGGCTGTCCTGGGCCGAGCCAGGCTCCATGCCGAGCAGCAGCTCACATTCGGTCAGGTTCGGGGTCAGCACATCAGCCCTTTCGCACAAAGCTCTCATGCCTATGACAAAGCTGTCCTCTCTGGCGTTTGTATACCTCTTCCCGTTGTCCCCCATGACCGGGTCAACGATTAGCAGGCACCCCTCTTTTCCGCAATGCTCCAAGAGGTATTCCACCTGCTCCATCTGCTTTACCGAACCTAAGTAGCCTGAATAAACGGCATCCAGCTTCACGCCAATGTCCTCCCAGTTTTTTATAAAGGGAAAAATATCGTCGGTCAAATCTCTGAAGGTGACCCCCTTGAAGGCCGTGTGCGCCGAAAGCACCGCCGACGGAATGGGGCAGCACTGCACACCCATCACCGAAATGACAGGGATTGCCGTTGTCAGAGCACAGCGCCCAAAGCCGGAAATATCGTGAAAAGCCGCAACCTTTTTTTGCATTGTTTACCCCCACGCTTTTATGTATAATAGAATAATATCGGAAAACAGTGTGTTTAGGACTACTTTCATTATAAGGCATAGTCCCATGTTGTCAACACGGTTTGACAGCTTCCTCACCCCGCAAGTGCTACGCTGAAAGCAAAGCGGCATTGGTATAAAAACACCTATAAACAGCCCTGCAAAGCGTAAGCGGCCTTTGTTTGCGCCAAACAGCCCCTCACCCACAAAAATCCGTTCCTTGAAATGGATTATTTGTGCCCTGACACAGTGAAAGGCATGGTCTTAATTATGAAAAAGCTTTTTTTTCTGCTGGCCCTTTCTCTCATGCTTTGTTCGCCGGCTTTTGCCGCCGAAACCGAGCTTCGGGGAGTTTGGGTGTCAACCGTATACAATTTGGACTATCCCTCAAAGCAAGGCCTGAGCGCCGCACAGCTTAAGGGCGAGGCCGACGCAATAATTGAGAACGCCAAGGCGCTTGGCTTAAATGCCGTGTTTCTTCAGGTTCGCCCCTGTGCCGACTCCCTTTTTCCCTCAGAAATATTCCCATGGAGCCAGTTTATCAGCGGCACCCAGGGTGTTGCGCCGGAGGGCGGCTTTGACGTGCTGGGCTATTTTGTGAAGCGCTGTCACGAGGAAGAACTTCAGCTTCACTGCTGGCTTAACCCCTATCGCATCAGCAAAAGCGCCTCGGCAAGCAAAGAGGAGGGGCTGTCCAAGCTGGCAGACAGTCACCCTGCAAAAGCTCACCCTGAATGGGTGGTATTCCACTCTGACGGCGGGCTGTATTTTGACCCCGGTATACCTGCCGTGCAGGAGCTTATTCTCTCCGGTATTGAGGAAATCCTGGAGAAATACGAGGTGGACGGCATACATTTTGACGATTATTTTTACCCCTCGGCAGACTTTGCCGATGAAGCCACGGTAAGCACATACGGAAAGGATTATTCTTCCCCGGCCGACTTTCGCAGGGCTGCTGTGACCGGTTTTGTCGCCGCCACCCAAAAGCTGGTGCATACATACGGGGAGGATATATCCTTCGGCATATCCCCCTTCGGCATCTGGGCAAACAGCTCCGACAACCCTCTCGGCAGCGATACCCGCGGCAACCAGTCATATTATTCCCACTACGCCGACTCCTACGCATGGGTGAAAAAGGGCTATGTAGACTATATCGCCCCTCAGCTTTACTGGCATATAGGCGCAAGTGAAGGGGAATATAATGAGCTTCTGCGGTGGTGGGACGGTGTGGTTGAGGGAACGGGCGTCAAGCTGTACTTAGGCTCCCCCGCATACCGTATGACAGGCGCCAAAATTGACAGCCCCTGGTTCGGTGTAAGTGAAATCAAAAACCAGCTGGCCTTTGCCGTCCAAAGCCGCAACGCCTCAGGGGTGATATTTTTCCGGTATGGCTCAATTATCGGCCACAGACCCTTGTATCAGCTGCTTTGCGGTACTTACAGCCCATCGGCGCATGTGGCTGCCGGAGAGCCTCTGGCGCTCACCCGCCCTTCCGGCAGCGTGTATGTTGACAGCGAAACGGTGTATTTTACCGGCTCCTCCGATATGGCATATCCTTTGTACGTAAACGAAACGGAAATAACAACAAGGTCTGAAAACGGGTATTTCGGGTATTTGGCCTCTCTAAGCATGGGTAAAAATATATTTTATTTCTCCAACGGCACAGAGGAGCGTCAAGCGACGCTTTACAGGCAAAAAGCTATGGCGGATACCCGCCTGATTTTAAGCTCCTGCTACCCTTACGGAAGCGAATATATTCCTGTGGGAGCTGCCGCCGATTTAAAATGCTTCGCCCCGGCAGGGGCGGCTGTGTCGGCTGTCAGCGGAGGCGCGCTTCTGCCCCTTGAGTGGCAAAACGGCGCTTATCGCGGAAGCGGTGCTGCGGAAGGCCATGTCCTCTACACCTGCGAAACTAACGGAATGGTGCTGGCGCGCATTTCGACGGGAAAATACAGCGAATATGAAGGGGCGCTTTCAGCCAGCGGGGTGGTCAAAACCGAGCTTTGCGATGTCTTCTTTGCTCCCGACCCCACACAGGGCGCGAACGGCTTTATGCGCGCCGGAATGACATTTCCCATTGACGGCATCACCAATGGCTACGCATTTGCAAAAGGCATCGGCTATATACTGCTGGACGACTTAACTATTGATACTGAAAACGCTGTAAAGCTTACCAGCATTACAGATATTTCACAATCCCACGAGGGGCGGCTCTACTGTTTCTTTTTCAAAACCGGGTTTCCCTCCGGGGCAACATGCCTTTACGACAACGGCAGGCTGAAGCTGACAATAGCCGGAATAAAAACGGCCTTTCTTTTCGAAAGCCCCCTTTTCTCTTCAGTAACGGAAAGTACGGTAGATGGCACGGCAACATATACCCTTACTCTCGCCCCCTCCTTTGCCCTCTCCGGGTATTATCTGGAGTCTTCCGAAACAGGCGTGGCTCTCTGTCTGCGTGAAAAGCAAGCGGGGCTGACCTCTCTTTCGGGCATTACGGTGCTGCTTGATCCGGGTCATGGGGGCGGGGCGCCGGGCGCTGTAGGCGTATCGCCCACGCTTATAGAAAAAGACACAAACCTGCAAACGGCGCTGGCCTTAAAGAGCGAGCTGGAGGAGCTGGGGGCCACTGTGTACATGACCCGCAGCGATGATACCGATGTCACACTGCGCCAGCGGCTTGTGACCGCCTTTGGGCTAATGCCCGATGTGTTTATTTCCCTCCACTCCAATTCCACCGTCTACAGCGCCGATGTAAGTGAGCGGATAGGGGTGGGGCTTTACGCAAAAAGCGCGCTGCCCTCACAAATGGCGGCCAATATCGAGGCTCGCCTGACCTCCGGCGGCAGATTATGCCAAGCGGCCTCCTCATCCTCAAAGTTGTATCTTTGCAGGGCTGAGTTTTGCCAAAATATTCTAATCGAAAATGAGTATATTTCAAGCCCCAAGGGCTTTGAGCTTATTTCATCCCCTGAGGCACGGCAGGAGCTTTGCTCACAACTGGCGCAGGCCTTGCTGGACTCCTACAGGTAACATATTATATTTTGGAGGCACCACATGAGCAACATAACAGACAGAATCGAAAGAGAGCTGGAGCTGCCCTCCTTATTGGAAAAGCTGGCTCACAGCTTATCGGCCTCGGATTTCAGCGCCCTGCTTATAGAGGCTTGCGCCCTCCGCAGCGGGGACATAATTCCCGCCGAGCTGCTTAAGCAATATGCTTCCAACAGGTATTCCGCGCCCGCCAAATGGAATGCCGCCAAATACCGCAGGCTGGAAAGCAAAATGCTGGACTTTGCCGAGAGCTGCGGCATTGAATGCCTTTTGCTTTCACCTCTGTCCACCTTCGGCAGCTGCTCCGCCTTCGGCGCTGTACATCAGTCAAAAATAATATCGGCAGTGCGGGGTACAGAGGTTTTGTCCGACGCCACAAATATGCTGGCGCTGTACCTGGCAGAGGGGCTGAAAACCCGCCGGCTAGACAATAAGTCCGGTATGCTAAGCTGCTGCACAACCCATCGGCATGTGCGGTATCAAGCCCAGTTCAAAGAAAACAGATTTCCTCACTTCGGCTTGTTTACTATGGTAAGCTCCGGGCAAAGCCAAAGCTCCTACGGCTTTGAAATTGCCGCCCTGACAAAGCATATTCGCTTCTACACCGATTACTGGAGGCAGAGCTATGACCTGCCCTTTACGGTAAAGCTCAACAAGCGAGGCGGGTACAAGGACATTGACGGCTTTTTTTCCCAGGTCAGCGAGGCTCTGACAAAAGGCCTGCCCGATATTTCCATTGAAATCGACCCCACCGAAAACGGAACAGGCTACTACAAAGGTCTTCGTGTCACTATGAACATACCTCTAAACGGTGAGCTCTCGGAAATCGGCGATATGGGCTTTACCGACTGGACCCAAAAGCTGCTTGGCAGGCCGGGAGAGCGGCTTCTGATAAGCTCCCTTGCGCTGGATGTGCAAATGCTGCTTGATGGCAGCAACGCTTAAACTTTTCAAAAGGCTGCCTTTTAGGCAGCCTTTTCTCATCATCACACTATTTTCCTGACGTACATCTGTCCCAGGTCGTCCCTGTCAACCTCTAAGGCAAAACCGAATCTGTCAAACTCTGTGGCAAGATAAAAATCCTCCTTGGGCGAAAAGCCTTGATTCTCCGGCTTGAAGAATCGCTTGCCCGCCCCTTGCTCAAGCCACTTGACTGCGGCGGGCTTGTCGAAGGCCTCCCCCTCTAAAAGGGCTTTGATATACATGGCACAGCAGGCGTCCTCATCGGCCTGGGTGAGCATTTCATCCCCCATGCAGACAA
>JAVBSJ010000137.1:0-10394 GCA_031547105.1 Oscillospiraceae bacterium | reverse complement strand
CTGTCTGGCGCTGCCCTGAAGAACCTCGCCCTTGTACAGCCAAACCTTGACGCCGATCTTGCCATAGGTTGTGTCAGCCTCGGCAAAGCCGTATTCAATGTCGGCGCGCAGGGTCTGCAGGGGGATAGTGCCCTCGTGATAATGCTCGGTACGGGCGATTTCAGCGCCGCCCAAACGGCCGGAAACGCTGGTCTTGATGCCCTTGGCGCCGAGCCTCATAGAGCGGGTCATAGCCTGCTTCATGGCACGTCTGAAGCTGATACGCTTCTCCAGCTGTGCTGCGATATTCTCGGCAATCAGCTGTGCGTTGAGGTCAGGGCTCTTAACCTCGATGATGGAGACCTTGATGGTCTTGCCGAACATCGCGGTGAGATCCTGCTCAAGCTTCTGGATGTCTGCACCGGCCTTGCCGACAATCATGCCGGGGCGGGCGCAGTGGATGATAACACGGACGCTGGCGCTGGTGCGCTCAATCTCTATCTGGGGTACGCCTGCTGCAAAAAGTGTCTTTTTCAGATACTTGCGGATATTGTAATCCTCTACCAAAAGGTCGCCGAAAAGCTCGTCTTTGGCAAACCAGCGGGAATCCCATCCTTTGATAACGCCCACACGCAAACCGTGGGGATTTACTTTCTGGCCCATAACTTACCTCCTTGACCTTATTCTTTTTCTTTGAGAACCATTGTGACGTGGGAGGTTCTCTTGTTGATTCTGAAAGCTCTTCCCTGCGCTCTGGGCATGACCCTCTTGAGGATCGGGCCGGCACAGGCAAAAACCTCTGCGACGTACAGCTTCTCGGGGTTCATCTCGAAGTTGTTTTCGGCGTTTGCGGCGCAGCTCTTGAGGAGCTTTGCCATATACTCGCTTGCTGCCTTGGGAGTATTCATCAGAATGGCAGCGGCAGTGGCGACATCCTTGCCCCGGATCAGATCGCAGACGATCTCGACCTTGCGGGGGGAGATGCGCACATGCTTCAAATAAGCTCTTGCTTCCATCTCATTTTCCTCCTATCTGTTTTTGTTGCCCGAGTGGCCTCTGTATGTGCGGGTCGGCGCGAACTCGCCGAGCTTCTGTCCGACCATATCTTCGGTCACGTATACGGGAACGTGCTTTTTGCCGTCATGGACGGCGATTGTATGCCCCACAAAGTCGGGGAATATTGTCGAGGCTCTCGACCAGGTTTTAAGGACCTTCTTCTCGCCGTTCTTGTTAAGCTCTCTGACTCTCTTGATCAGCTCGGGAGCCACGAAGGGACCCTTCTTTACGCTTCTGCCCATATCAGTGTCTCCTTTCCTTATTTGCCGTTACGGCGTCTTACGATCTGGCTGTTTGTGCGGTGGTTCTTTTTACGGGTCTTGTAACCCAGAGTCGGCTTGCCCCAAGGTGTAACAGGGGAGGGACGGCCGATGGGGCTTCTGCCTTCGCCGCCGCCGTGGGGGTGGTCGTTGGGGTTCATGACCGAGCCGCGGACGGTGGGACGGATGCCCATGTGGCGCTTTCTGCCGGCTTTGCCTATCTGGGCATTTTCATGCTCCACATTGCCGACCTGGCCGATTGTCGCCCTGCAGTTCATCTTGATATAGCGGACTTCGCCCGAAGGAAGTCTGACCTGAGCGGCCTTGCCTTCCTTGGCCATCAGCTGCGCCGATGTGCCGGCCGAGCGGCAAAGCTGCGCGCCCTTGCCGGGATAAAGCTCGATATTGTGGATAACTGTGCCGAGGGGGATGTTTGCGATAGGCAGGCAGTTGCCCGGCTTGATGTCGGCCTGGGCGCTGGAATAGATGGTGTCGCCGACCTTCATCCCTTCGGGAGCGATGATATATCTCTTTTCGCCGTCCTCATACTGAAGCAGGGCGATGTGAGCGGAGCGGTTGGGATCGTATTCCAGTGTGGCGACCCTTGCGCCCATCTCCATCTTGTCGCGCTTAAAGTCGATAATTCTGTATTTCTGCTTGTTGCCGCCGCCGTGATGGCGGACGGTGATTCTGCCATAGCTGTTTCTGCCGGCTGTCTTCTTGAGCTTTTCAAGAAGGCTCTTCTCCGGCTTGACCTTGCTAAGACCTCTGTAATCGACGACAGTCATATGACGTCTGGAGGGCGTAGTAGGCTTATAGCTCTTGATGGCCATGTAAGTTCACTCCTTGTCGTTTCTCGTTTTGCACCGCCTGTGGCGGTATACTTTCTTGCGGCTTCATGCCGCCGGGGAAATCAAGCCCTTTCGAGCCTCGCTTTAGACCATGCCCTCAAAAATCTCGATGGGCTTGGAATCAGCGGTAAGGCGGATGACAGCCTTTTTGCGGGCCGCCGTCTTGCCGACATGGACGCCCATGCGTTTTTCTTTTCCCCTGACGTGAAGGGTGTTGACGCTCATGACCTTTACACCGAAGATGGCCTCGACAGCCCTTCTGATCTCGATCTTGTTAGCGTCTCTGGCAACCTCAAAAACGTACTTCTTGCTCTCTACGCTTTCCATAGACTGCTCTGTGATGATCGGTCTGAGAATAATGTCGTATACTGATTTCATTATGCGTATACCTCCTCGAGCATGCGGACCGCCTTCTGGTCGATAATGAACTTATCGGCCTTCAGGATTTCGTACACGCTGATGATTCCTGCAATTGTCGTCTTGACGCCGGGGATGTTGCGGGCGCTCATGACAACGTTCTTTTCCACTGCCGGTGTGACGACGAGAGCCGACTTGCCGACGTTCATGGCGCCCAGGAAGCTGACCATGCCCTTTGTCTTGATCTCGGGCAGGGTGATGCTGTCAACGACCATGATCTGTCCTGCTGCCAGCTTGGCCGACAATGCGCTGCGAATAGCCAGCTGGCGGCTTTTCTTATTAATGGTGTAACGGAAGGAGCGGGGCTTGGGGCCGAAGGCGATACCGCCGTGGGTCCACTGGGGGGATCTGATAGAGCCCTGACGAGCTCTGCCGCTGCCCTTCTGCTTCCAGGGCTTTCTGCCGCCGCCGCTGACCTCTGCACGGGTGAGGGTGCTCTGTGTGCCCTGACGCTGGTTGGCAAGATAACTCTTGACCGATTCGTGCATGACGACGGTGTTAGGCTCAATGCCGAAGACGCTGTCGTTAAGCTCAATTTCGCCTATGACCTTACCGGTCATATCGTACAAACTTGTTTTAGCCATTATTATCTCCTCCTCCCTTAAGCGTTTTTGACAGTGTTCTTGATGAAGACGATGCCGCCCTTGGGGCCGGGCACCGCGCCGCGAATGGCGATCAGGTTAAGCTCCGGATCGACCTTGACGATGTCAAGATTCTGGACTGTGACCTGCTCCGCACCCAGATGACCGGCCATTTTCTTGCCGGGCATGACCCTGGAGGGGTCTGTATTGGCGCCCATGGAACCGACAGAGCGGTGAACAGGGCCAACGCCGTGGGTATGCTCCTGCGAGTGGGCGTTCCAGCGCTTTACGACGCCGGCGTAGCCTTTACCCTTGCTGGTGCCGACAACATCGACCTTGTCTCCCTCAGCGAACATGTCGGCGAGGATGACATCACCGACGTTATAACCGTCGCAGCTGTCAAAACGGACTTCCTTAAGGTATTTCTTGGCGCCTACGCCCGCCTTTGCGAAATGGCCCTTCATGGGCTTTGTCAGCTTCTTTTCTCCCAAATCGGAGAAGCCGAGCTGGACGGAATCGTAGCCGTCTTTGTCTGCTGTTTTCTTCTGCACTATGGTGCAGGGGCCGGCCTCGATGACTGTTACGGGGATGACTTTGCCCGTTTCGTCAAAGATCTGTGTCATGCCGACCTTTTTTCCGATGATTGCTTTCTGCACGTTATTTCCTCCTTAGTTAGTGGTTGGAAGACAGTGGGGCGTGCCCCCTTCATTTTCCAACATAACCCTCCCGCGTTTCGCGGGCATGGGTATTTACTTGTTTTTTAGAGCTTGATCTCGATTTCGACGCCGGCGGGAAGGTCAAGACCCATCAAAGCTTCGATGGTCTTCTGTCCCGGCTCCTTGATGTCGATAAGGCGCTTGTGGGTACGGCGCTCAAACTGCTCGCGGCTGTCCTTATACTTATGGACGGCCCTGAGGATCGTGACGATCTTCTTCTCTGTGGGAAGGGGGATGGGGCCGGCGACGGTAGCGCCTGTGCGCTTGGCTGTTTCAACGATCTTTTCGGCCGCCTGGTCGATAAGCTGGTGATCATAGGCCTTCAGCCTGATTCTCATTTTCTGCATTTCTGCCATGTGTGCTTTCTCCTTCTGTACGTACTCAAATCATAATGGTCGATTTGGTACGGCGAGAACCTGCAACGCTTCCGTGCGTATCGAGACTTTGGCATAAGTAAAGCCGGTCTACAGACACAAACCCGGCGCAAAAATACTCGTTGGTTTCCATCCGGGCCTGCCTGCAATATTGCAGGTGGTTCCCAAACTTTACGGAGACGCGAGTATATTTTTTGTTCTGGTTCCTGCCGCCCGATTATCGGACTACTCCGCCTGAGTTACCTGCGTATCCGCAGCAATCTCAAGTTTCATCGTATTTGGGGCATAAAAACCCCTTGTGCACCCTTTTGGCGCTTTTCTAGAATATCAAATCCCGGGCTCCCTGTCAAGAACTTTTTCACGAAAGTTTTACATTTTATGTGAGTATTGCATACAAGCTTAAAAATCGTATTTTATTATATTTGACATTATAACCCATTTGCGCAAAAGAGCGCAGGAGAACGCAAATTCCCCGCCCTCTCCTGCGCTCTTCCGTCACTTAACCATCTGCGCCTTTATCAAATTGGTAGTCCCAGGCTCGCCCCAAAAGGGCCGCGCCCTTCCGGGGACCCCTTTATTTTTATAGCTCCGGGGCAAATCAATTGCCCCTGCGCCTGCGGCGGCACTCGCCGCCGTCTCATCGGCTTCGCCTTTAGCTTTGTGCCTTTTCCGCGGCCTGCTGCCTACTTCACCATCTGCGCCTTTATAAGGTTAGTCGTCCCAGGCTCGCCGATGGGCACACCGGCAGTGATTACCACCGTATCGCCCGGCACGACCAATCCCGCCTCTTTTGCGCGCTTGACGCACTCGGCAAATACTTCGTCGGTTGTATTTACCTCCGAATAGTGTAGCGGAAGCACCCCGCGGGTGACTGCAAGCTGGCGCCTGACCTTTTCATCGGTGGTCATGGCGGCTATGGGGCATTCGGGCATGAACATGGCGATCATCCGGGCGGTAAAGCCGGAGGTTGTTGCCGCCAGTATGGCACGGGCGTTTAAATCCCGCGCCGTCAGGCAGCAGGCGTGGGCAATGGCCACATCGGTGGAGCGCGTTGCGACTATGGGCAGAGACGCCTGCAGCTTAGCGTAGTCTATCGCCTTTTCGGCGGAGTTGATGACGCTTATCATTGTGCGGATGCTCTCTATGGGGTATTTGCCGGAGGCCGTCTCCCCCGAGAGCATTACACAGGAAGTGCCGTCAAATACGGCGTTGGCCACGTCCGAGACCTCCGCCCGGGTGGGGCGCGGGTTGCGTATCATGGAATCCAGCATCTGGGTCGCCGTTATTACCGTTTTGCCCAGCGCGTTGCACTTTGTAATCATTTCCTTCTGAATCGGCGGAACCTCACAGGCAGGGATTTCCACCCCCAGATCCCCTCTGGCAACCATAAGTCCGTCGGAAACGGCGAGAATCTCATCCAGATTGTCAACGCCCTCGCGGTTTTCTATTTTGGAGATTATTTTTATCTTTTCGCCGCCATTTTGCTCCAGCACGCGGCGGATAGCCTCCACGTCTGACGCCCTTCTTATAAAAGAAGCCGCGATAAAGTCAAAATCATGCTCGATGCCGAAAATTATGTCGCTCTCGTCCTTTTCGGTCAGGGCGGGCAGGCTGATCTTCGCCCCGGGGATGTTGATGCTCTTGTTGTTTGAAATCTCTCCCCCGGTCACCACCTGGCAGGCTATGTCCTGCCCCTTGATGTCGGTGACGCGGATCTCCACAAGGCCGTCGTCGATAAGCACCGTCTGACCCAAATCCAGCTCCCGGTGCAGGTTGGGATATGATACCGAGACTATCTCGTTTGTCCCCGCCACTTCCCTTGTGGTCAGGGTGAAGGCCGCGCCTTTTTCCAGGATAACCGCCTTGTTCTCAAAGGTTTTGAGGCGTATTTCCGGCCCCTTGGTGTCCAGTATGGTGGCGACGGCGCGCCCGGTAAAGCGGGCAGCCCTCTTGACAGTGTTGAGCATTTCAAGGTGGCTTTCATGGGTACCGTGTGAAAAATTGAACCGGGCGGCGTCCATACCGGCAAAGAACAGCTCTCTCACCATTTCTTCATTTGCGGTTGCCGGGCCCAGGGTGCATACAACTTTGGTTTTTCTCATATGGCTTCTTCCTTTCTGTGCGTTTTCTGCGCACAACCATGTTTCTTTTCCTATTAACCCAAATATATCATACACCGCTTTTGTGAAAATAAAAAGATGGATATGTAAAATCCGTGAAAAATTGATTTCGCCCCTGCCCGGCATTTTCGGCGCTAACAAGCTGTGCGGGGCGGCTTTTGTGCCTTGTCTTTTTTCCCTTGTGTGATAACATATAGATAATATATTTTATCGCAGGGCTAGCGTGAAGGATCATGCTATGCCAATAATTCAAGAAGCCGCAAGCGGCTCTCGCCTGCGCGAAACCGCCGCTTATGCACAAAAAATCCATTCCTTCCCATGGACTGTTTGTGCCTGAGCATAAAGAAAGGAATGGATTTTATGATGGACGCCAAAACAGCCGTGACAGAGATTATCGAGAATTATTTTCTTGCAAGCTATGAGGGGGATGGCGCGCTGATGTCCACCGCTTTTAATAAGGATGCCCATATTTACGGCGTTTTGGAAAACGGCGCGCTGCAGGACAGACCGCAGGCCGACTTCTGCGCGATGGTGGGCGCCGGAACAAATACCGCAAAAGCAGCCGGCTTGCCCAAGGATGACGAGATACTCTCCCTCACCTTTACCGGCGAAAACACCTGCTGCGCCATAGTGCGTCTGGCTTTGCGCACCATGGAGTATACCGATATTATCAGCCTTGCCAAAATTGACGGCAAGTGGGGCATCATCGCAAAGGTGCTTGCAGGCAGGCCGAGAAAGATATAACCGGTTTATATAAACAAAAGCAAGCTTTCATCTGCTTGCTTTTAGTATATTTATGAATAAAATGTAAACTCGCCTTCCTTTATCAGACATTTTGCTTTTTCGTTCGTTTTATATAGTAGAGGGATAATTTCCCTACTATATAAAAAGGAAGTTAAAATTGTGAACAGAACCCGATGTGCTGTAATTGCAACGCCTGCCTATGTGCCTCCGTAGCTTGGCGAACAAAGATGCTGGGCTTAAGTCGCCAGGCGTACAATGAAGCAGTATTCTACCGAAAACTTAATGACTCGGTACACCTAATTGTTGCTACATAAGAACTCGCCAGATCGTTGCTTTGTTTTTGGAAAGGATTTGATTTTATAAATAAACGTTTGACCGCATTTTTACTAACCATAACTTCGTGCCTCCTTTTAGTTACAGTCGCCTGCGCGCTTGACATCGGGAGAGCAAAAGCGGGTTTATCTCCTGCAATGTTTGACGGATATACTGTTGTTTTGACGGAAAGCATTTCCCCAACAAAGGAGATATTGACATACAGCAAAACGGATATTGTCGTTCTGTCTGAGGCGCAAGCCGTATCCTTGGGCGGCAAGGTGAAAAGCATTTTGAATACCGCAGGCACAGTTTATATTACCTCCTCTATGAATGATGATGAAATCTTAAAGGTCTGCGAAATGGAAAGCCTTATTGGCAGTGATCCTGAAGAAGAAAATACCCGCATTGCAACTGCCATAACTGCAAACGGCGAATATTATCGTTTGAATGCCGTTTATGCGATTTACTCCGAAAACGCCATCCCAAAAGCCAGCACAACAATTTCCAATGCCGCCGCTGAAGACACATCCCTTGTATATGACGGCATTTCCGCTGTGCTGACCACTAACACATCAAGAGAGGCTTATGAGGCGCAAAGCGCAAGCGCCAAGGGCGCTAACACAGTGAAATCGCAGCCGCCCGCTTCTTTTGATTATAAGACTGGCAGCGCTGTTATTTATAGCGATACAAACACAAAGATCGGCACCATGGGCTACACCCTTTACTTTTACAAAAGCGGCGCAGTCAGCGGCACATCAAAACGTATTTTTGACAGCGTATGCATATCAACATTTGCTCCGTTGTCGGGATACAAATGCAAAAAAATGAGTGTCTATCTTGGCGAAAACACATCAACTCATGAAGTCCTTGAGGCGGCTAATCTAATCTCCAGCAACCAATCGACAACATATAATCTGAGCCTTTCCGCAGGAAAATCCGGCATTCTGGTCGGCGCCTCCAGGTCTTGGTCGTATGGCATTGATGCCCAAACGGTCACAAAGCAGTTTGACATGACTACAAATGACAGAAAATGGATATTTGAGCCTAAGGCTCCCGGCAACGGCGATGCGTGGATAGAAGAACCGGGCATCAGAACCTTTGTCGATTCTTTAGTATGCTACACTACTGTAAAGCTGGAGTTCCCAATTGAAGGCTTGTTTGGTGTTGTACTCAAGGAGAATACCCTCTCTGGTCGGCACAACTTTACTTACAACTAAAGTTTGTGGGTTTTATCATGAAAAAAACTGTTATCGTTGTTTTAGTTGTCGCTTGCCTTTTAGCAGCCTATCATCTTTTGTCTAGCCGAAATGCCGCCTTATAACGACGGGTACTTCAACTGCCAACAAGAAATAGGCTTTGCCGATTCCCCTGACAGACAGCACCGGATAAGCATTGTGTTGCTGTCCTACCAGCGTTCAAAGCCCAACGGGGATGTCCTGGGTAAGGAAATCATGGGAGATGTTTATATCCATGTCTTCTATTCCAAGCTCTCATACGGCTCAGAGGGAACTATTCTTTCCGAAGGCGGGAGCTTGCTATATCTCAAATCCGGTATGCAAGAAGTAACCGACACCGGCCATATCATAACCGACGGCCCCGTGACGGTTGAATGGCTCAACAATGAGGAGGCTGTGATAGGCGGTTTGTTTGTCGTCAACATCAACGACAAATGCATTGCGGCACGGCGATAACAGCATTTTCAACAAGCAAAGGGCAGCGCTTACGCGCTGCCCTTGTTTTTTCATACCAAACTATATTATTCTATCCCGAGTATCGCGATTCCCACCATGACCGAAATTATGGCGGCGTACTGCTTGGCCGACAGCTTTTCCTTCAGGAAAAGGCGGGACAGCAGAACGGAGAAAATGCTGTAGGAGGCGATCATGGGCGCCGCCACAATGGCGTTATCGCCAAGGGCGAAAATATAGAAAAACTGCCCCGCCGTCTCGCATATAGCCCCTGCGGAGAAATACTTTTGCCCCTCAACAAAAGGCCGCTCACGCTTGACAAAAATCAGATACAGAAGCGCCAGCAGCCCCACAATCAAAAAGGTGAACTCGTAGGACAGGTTTGCCGCTTCCTCCTCCAGAATATGCTCCAGCCAATAGGCGTCCATAAAGCTGCCCACGCCGTCAATGAGGCAGTAAAGCAACGGGAAGACCAGCGCAATCGCGCTCCTTGTATACCGTCTGTCAATATATCCGGCTGAAAGCACATTTTGCTGCCGCTGAAAGACCGACAGCATAAATATTCCGCCGCATATAACCGCCACGGCAAAAAACTGCAGGCCGGTCATGCGCTGCCCCAAAAAGGCAAAGCACAGAAGGGCGGCCACCGCCCCCGAGGAATTGCAAATCGGCGAGGATATAGAAAGCTCTATATAACGCAAACCGACATAGCCAAGTGCCATGGAAAGTATGTACATGAAGGACACGGGCAGGTATGTGATAATGTCCTTCGGATTATAGTCAAACCCGGTAAAAACAATATACGCCACAGCGTGCAAACCCATAACCGCCCCGACAGTTACCAGCACACGAAGGTGGCTGAATCTGTCCCGCGGATTTGTACCCATTTTAGTGAAAAGGTCGCTGCCGCCCCACGCAAAAATTGTCAGCAGTGAAAATAGAAACCACATTGAGAATACCTCTTTCTTCCCCCAAAAATTGCTTACTGTAAAACCGAACCTGTTCATTATATTATAACGGGCATTGCCTGTAAAGTTATTATTTATTCGGTCATAGCTCGCAGCCCGGCACAGGCCTGCCGCATCCCCGTAACCCCTTTCCGGAAAAGGGGGAAATAATTAAAAGAAAAAGCCCCCTGCAGGGGGCTTTGCTTATTTGCGCCGGCCGATTTTTTCGCCGTATTTAACTTTGGTCTCAAGCCCCAGGGCAGAGTTGGCCTCAATATCCTCGTCAATTACACATGCATCCTTTTGCAGCAGCAGCACGATGGTGGAGCCGCCAAACTCAAACATC
>JAVBSJ010000004.1:0-12611 GCA_031547105.1 Oscillospiraceae bacterium | reverse complement strand
AGAACGTCTGTTGTGCGTTTGGCGGTAAACGATGAAAGCCGCAGGGCGCTGTCAACAATCCTCCAGTATTTGAGGGAAAGCAAGTATAATGTGCTCCAAATAAGCGATTACACCACACCTATAAACAAAGCACAGGAATACCGCTGATTGCAATAAAACATATATTTGAAGGAGAATGACATGAGCAATATCAAGAATGCCGTAATCGAGTTTGAAACAGGGGAGAAGATCCACCTGGAGCTTTACCCCGATGTCGCCCCTATTTCGGTTGAGAATTTCGTTTCTTTGGCGCAGAAGGGCTTTTATGACGGCGTTGTGTTCCACCGCATAGTCCCGGGCTTTGTTATACAGGGGGGAGACCCCACCGGCACAGGCATGGGAGGCCCGGGGCACAACATTAAGGGCGAGTTCAGCGCAAACGGCGTCAGGAACGATTTGAAGCATACAAAGGGCGTGCTTTCCATGGCTCGCTCCGGCGACCCCAACTCCGGCGGGAGCCAGTTCTTCATCATGGTTGACGATGCCCCCCATTTGGATGGCCAGTATGCCGCTTTCGGCAAGGTCACAGAGGGGCAGCAGGTCGTTGACGACATTGTCGCCGGAAAGCTGGGACGCACCCCCAAGATGAAGACGGTCACCATTTTATAGCTTTTCCCAAACAAGGATGCAATAAATGGCTTGAGAAAATACTTTCTCAAGCCATTTTTAGTGCAGTCATTCACTTTGACAGGATATAAAGTCCCGGCCTGTACGGTGAACACAACAAAAGATGCACACCAATGCTAGATGGGATGTTTTTCGTTTATTCTGCGGGCAAGGTACAGGAAAGGTGTGTCCAGCAGACTGGTCACAATAAAAATCGCGTAGCCCGACACGCATACACTTATAAGGGTAGGGGTATCAAAAACACCGCCAAAGGCGCAGACGTTAAACAAAACGGTGTTTATAAGCTGCGAAAGCAGGGTAGAGCCGTTATTTCTCAGCCATAGCATACTGTGCCTATTGCCGGTTTTGCGCTCTGTGAACTCCCACCATTTATGATACGCCCATACATCAAAGCGCTGACAGACGGCATACACCGCAAGGGAAGACAGCATCAGCCGCGGCGTGTTGGAAAAAATGGCTGTAATGCTGCCGAAAGCCCAATCGCTAGCCGAAGGGGTAAAGAGCAGCCAGCTTTGCGATATTATAATAAAGCATACGGAGGTTGCAATGCCTGCGTTGACCGCCTTTTGGGCGTAAGCCTTGCCCTTAAGCTCACTCAAAATGTCGGTTATCAGAAAGGTGGTGGCAAAAAGGATATTGCCCAGGGTTTGCTCCATCCCGAAGGCGTTTATAAGGATAAGCACCTCAATATTGGCGGCGATGGTGGCGATGACGGTGTAGTAAATCAGCCCCTCGGCGCCAAACAGGCGCATCCATACAATGGTGCCGCCAAAAAACACGAGAATCCCCAGAAAAAGTAAAAGCTCGTTTGTCATGGTAAAATCCATTCCTTTCGCAGCGAAACCCTGTGCCAAAGGAAAACAAACAAGCCGCAGCGCGTCAGCGTTGCAGAGTTCCCTAGTTTTATTCCGGCCTTGCGGCCTGACAGGATGGTTTCGAACTGTCACTATTTAATTTGCCTGTTCAGTGTAGCATAAAAAGCGGCTGTTTTCAAACATTATTTGCGTTCCCGCTATTATCAAGCCGCAGCCCCTTTAGTCTAAAGAAAAACACAAAAGGCGCGGAAAGATATTCCGCGCCGTGGATCATACTAAAATATTCTTGAAGCTATACGCTCTGCCCGCTTTGCTGGGCATCTCTGGCCGCATCCAGCTTGCGGTTGCGGAGGATGAGCATAAGGTCGATAGAAATCATCACCAGGTTAAGGACATACAGATACAGCACCAGGTCGCGGCTGTAAAGCAGCTTGTGGGTTATACCGAAGACATAACCGCTGAGAACCAGTATCTGGAAAAACATGCTCTTTCCCTTAGCTGTTTTTGTGGTCAGCGATTTATAGATGTTCATCGGCCACGCGGCCCCAAAGCAGATCAGCATAAGGGCTTCAAAAATACTCATTTTAATTTTCTCCTTAATCTTTTACGCCACAACAGGCGGTGCAGCTTGCGCCGCTCGTTTTTTATCTTATACTGCCACCTGCGCCTTGTCAACAATTTCATCAGTGCCTGATTCCCTCAATATGTACACATCTCAGCTTTTGCAGCGGGTAAGAGGAAAGCGCCCTGAAGTCGGCGTCGTTTGTGTGGGTGGCCACCATAACATTGTCCAGGGAGGGTGTCTGCCCAACTTGCACGACCATGGCGGTATGGTGTATCTGCTCCCGCACTGTTGAAAACTGCACTATATCGCCCGGCTCAATATCCGAGAGGGGGACTTCGTACCCGTAAGGTCCGATACCACGGTTGGTGGTCAGAAAATTGTACAGGTATTGCACCCCTGTCCAGGAGGGAGAGCGGTTGTTCAGGCTGACATAGTACCAGCCGTACAAAGGGGTGTAATTCATGGCGTTGCTTCCGGCGAAAATACACTGGCTGACAAAATTGGTGCAGTCGCCGCCGGTGCTGCTGAAATCATAGTATTTTGGGTTGCGCAGGTAAGCCCACTTGTGTGCATAAGCCACCGCCTGCGCGCGGTCATAGGCTTTTTCCGGCAAGATAACACCTCCAGTTCTATCTGCCTTCATAATATGCCCGCCTGTGGCGTTTGGAATCGGTTTGCCTTTTGAGGCGAAATAGGGTATACTGTCAAAGCGCGGAGGTGCCGCGCAAATCTAAGCAAAGCTGTTGATATTGTGTCTGTCAAAAATGAAAAAGCAAAATACGGTATTATTTTTTTAGGGGCCTTTATACTGGCGTTCGGTATGTATAACATCCATGCCCGCTGTGCCATAACCGAGGGGGGCGTGTTGGGGGCGCTGCTTCTTTTGGAGCATTGGTTTGATATTTCCCCCGCCCTCAGCGGGCCGGTGCTGGATGGTGTGTGCTTCCTTATCGGGTTTAAGTATCTGGGGCGGGAGTTCCTCAAATATTCTGCCGCAGCCAGCCTGGGGTTTTCGCTGTTTTACAAATTGTGCGCATGGTACGGTCCCGTACTGCCCGATTTATCGGCGCAGCCCCTTATGGCCGCTATATTGGGCGGACTGTTTGTCGGGGTGGGCGTTGGGCTTTGCGTCCGTATCGGCGGCGCGGCGGGCGGGGATGATGCCCTGGCCATGTCGGTTTCCCATATGACAAAACTGCCCATAGAGCGGGCATATCTTTTTACTGACCTTCTGGTGCTTGGTATGTCCTTGACATACATCCCTCTTGCCAGAATACTCTATTCGCTGGTGACGGTGACTATATCCTCCTATGTCATCGGGTATATCAAAAACTACGGGAGCAGGAGAGCCAAAACGGTATAAATATAAAAGCCTGCCACCCGGCAGGCTTTTATTATTCTGAGTCCGATCCTGGTAATCGGACTCAGCTCAGGCGAAAAAGAGTAGATAAACAGATATTATGACGGAACACGCCAGAAAAAAAGCGCCCAAAGCCCGCGTAACCCCCAAATAAAAATCTGTCGGTTCTCCCCCTCGGACTGAGAAATAATGCTCTATCTTCCACAGCAAATACGGCTTGAAAAGCATAAAGAGGGACAGCACAAAAAGAAAGGGTAAAGTCCAAAACGATGAGAGCTGAAACACCGGGAAACCTCCTTTAGGCAATGCGGTCAGCAGAAACAGGCAGTGTTTTATTTTAGTTTACCTGATTTTGAACCGCGCTGCAATATATTGGGATGCATTATATCAATGGAGTTGTGTTAAGAAAGGTCAAGTATAAAAGCGGCTTGCGCCAGGCAACAAATTGTTGCGCGGATAATTCATACAAATAAATGTATTATAGCTTTCGAAACAAGAGCAGCTGCGATAGAATAAATACAACGGAGGGGATGGTATGAATGCTGTTGCCAAAAACCTTAGGAAGCTCAGGCAGTCACAAGGCTTATCACAAGAGCAGCTTGCGCAAAAGCTATTTGTCACTCGTCAAGCTGTCTCCAACTGGGAGACAGGGAAGACACAGCCCGACACTGACACACTTGTGAACATAGCTCAAATTTTGGCTATTGATGTAACAGAGCTGATATATGGGAAAAAAACTCACAGCGCTTTTGAGGCCGACAAGAAAATACGAATCAAAAGAACTGCCTGCTTGGTTATGATAGCCCTGTTTGCGTTTGCAACGAAGTTTATATTTACTCTATGTTTGAAGCCCCAAGCGACAAACAGCTACACTAATATTGTATTGGTATCTGTATTAGAATCCTTTGTAACGGTGCTCACTTACGGCCTTTCGGCAGCTTGTTTTGTCTCGTTAATATCGATTTGGAAGGATATTAGCATTACAAACGCGGCTTTGAGAAAAGCGTTTTTGCTGGGCGGAGTTGGAATTACAGGCATCTACACAGTTTTTGTTGTTCTCCACATATTGGGGTTTAGCGCATTTTGGCGCCCTATATACTTTGTCACTACCCACCCGGTCATCGCTATTGTGCCCGCACTTTGCATTTTTGCGGGGCTGAACAAGTGAGCTTATAAAACAAGCGCCTGACCGCAATTTGCGGTCAGGCGCTTTGATATTTATACTACAGTGTCAGCTGCCGCTCTAAGGCATCTTCATCCTTGATTAGCGCCCCGGTGGAGGGCAGCGTCTTGGTGCGGTACCTTGCGGGGGACGCTATATCGGCCTCAGCCAGCAGCTTTACAGCTACAATCGCCTGCCCCTTCTTAAGGGTCATAACGTTTACGCCCTGGGCAGAGCGGGTGTTTTTCGGCGCAAGGGAAGCGGTGTTGATAACCAGCAAACGGTTGAGGGAGTAGATGGCGATCTCGCAGTCCTCCGGCAAATGCAGTGCGCCAACCAGCGGGCTTTTGTCCGAATACGCCCCTGTCAGCTTGCGGCGGTTGGACTTGGTGTCGTAGGCCTTGACCTCGATTTTGGCCGCCTTGCCGTTTTCAAATACCAGCATCAGGCTGCCGCCAAAGTCGCCCGGCAGGAACATGAATACCGGCGCCTCATTTTCGTCCATGCCAAGCTTCTGGGGCAGATAGTCGCCCAGCACGCTGGCCTTGCTGTCCTCAAACTCGTGGAGCTTGGCCTTGTAAGCCTGGCACCGGTTTGTCAGGAATATGACTTCCTGCTTGTTGGTGGCGGGTAGGGAAGCGCGGAGATCGTCCCCCTCCTTGAACTTCTGCTCGCCCGAAAGGCGCAGTGAAAGGGGGGTGATTTTTTTGAAGTAGCCCTCCTTGGACAGGAAAACCGTCACGGGGTAATCCTCAATAGAGGCGGATTCGTCATAATGCTCCACCTCATGCTCCTGAATGATGGCGGTTTTGCGCTTGGTGGGGTATTTTTTGATGATATTTTCAAGCTCGTCAATGATGATCTGCTGTATTTTGCGGCGGTGCTGTAAAATATCTTCCAGCTTGGCGATGTCCTTCTCCAGTGCCTCGGTTTCCTTCAGCCTGTTTACAATATGCTCTTTATTGATGTTGCGCAGCTTGATTTCGGCGATATAATCGGCCTGCAGCTCGTCAATGCCGAAGCCGATCATAAGGTTGGGGATGACCTCGGCGTCCTCCTCCGTGTCGCGGATTATTTTTATTGCCCTGTCAATGTCCAGCAGGATTTTTCGCAGGCCCTTCAGCAGATGGAGCCTTTCCTTTTTCTTAGTGAGGTCAAAATGCACCCTGCGGCGCACCGATTCCGTGCGCCATGCCGTCCACTCCTCAAGGATTTGGGTTACCCCCATAACCCTCGGTGTGCCGCCCACAAGTATGTTGAAGTTGCAGGCAAAGGCGTCCATAAGGGGGGTCATCTTCATCAGCTTTTGCATCAGCTTTTCCGGATCGACGCCCGCTTTTATGTCGATAGCTATTTTCAGTCCCGAAAGCCCTGTCTCGTCGCGGACATCGGAAACCTCCTTCAGCTTGCCGGCCTTGATAAGCTCCACCATCTTGTCAATAATGGCCTCGGAGGTGGTTGTATATGGGATCTGGGTGACCTCAATAATGCGTTCTTTTTTCAGATAGCTCCAGACTGAGCGCACCTTGAAGGACCCTCTGCCCGTCTGGTAAATCTCATTCATCTGCTGGCGGTCAAAAATAAGCTCACCACCGGTGGGGAAGTCGGGAGAGGGGAGGGTGGAAAGCAGGTCATGCTCGGGGTTTTTAATGTATTCGATAGCGGTGCGGCAGACCTCGTTAAGGTCAAAGGAGCAGATGTTGCAGGCCATGCCGACGGCGATACCCAAATTGGAGGACACAAGAATATTTGGGAAGGTGGTGGGTAGCAGGGAAGGCTCTCTCATGCTGCCGTCGTAATTGTCCACAAAGTCGACGGCGTCTGAATCAATATCGCCGAAGATCTCATTGCAGATTTTATCCAGCTTGGCCTCGGTATAACGGGGGGCGGCATATTCCATATCGCGGGAATACACCTTGCCGAAGTTGCCCTTTGACTCCACAAATGGCACCAGCAGTGATTCATTGCCCCTGGTCAGGCGCACCATTGTTTCGTATATTGCGGCGTCCCCGTGGGGGTTGAGCTTCATTGTCTGCCCCACAATGTTGGAGGATTTTGTAAGGGAGCCGTTTATAAGCCCCATTTTGTACATGGTGTAAAGCAGCTTGCGGTGAGAGGGCTTGAAGCCGTCTATTTCCGGCAGTGCGCGGGAGACAATTACGCTCATGGCGTAGGGCATGTAATTGCTTTCCAGCGTGTCGGTAATATGCTGGTCGGTAAAGTATTTCTTGCTCACGCCCATACCTCCTAGCTTATGTCGGCAAGCTCAAGATACCTTGCCCCGTGTTCTGCGATAAAATCCTTGCGGCCCGAAAGGTTGTCCCCCAGCAGTATGTCAAACATCTGGAAGGTTGCTTCGGCATCGCTGGGGAGCACCCTGATAAGCCGGCGTGTTTCGGGATTCATGGTGGTCTCCCACATCATATCCGGCTCGTTCTCGCCTAAGCCCTTGGAACGCATTATGGTGTATTTTTGGTTGCCCAGCTTTTTCAGGATTTCATCCTTTTCCCGCTCGGTGTAGGCGAACTGGGATTTGCCCTTACAGACGATTTCAAACAAAGGGCTTTCGGCAATATAGACATAGCCATCCTCAATAAGGCGGGGGGTAAGGCGGTAAAGCATGGTTAAAATTTGGGTGCGGATATGGAACCCATCCACATCGGCATCGGTGCAAATTATGATCTTGTTCCACCGAAGGTTGCCCATTTCGAAGGAGCCGATGTCCTTGGTTTTACTCTTGACCTCTACGCCGCAGCCCAGCACGCGGATAAGGTCGGTAATTACATCGCTTTTGAAAATCTTGTCATAGTCTGCCTTAAGGCAATTGAGGATTTTGCCTCTCAAGGGCATGATGGCCTGAAAGTCAGAGTCTCGGCCCTGTTTGCAGGAACCGAGAGCCGAGTTTCCCTCAACTATAAACAGTTCTCTGCGGCTTAGATCCTTTGTGCGGCAGTCGGTAAAGCGCTGTACCCGGTTTGTGACGTCAATAGAGGCGGAAAGAGTTTTTTTAAGGTTAAGCCGGGTCTTCTCCGCCTGCTCCCGTGAGCGCTTGTTGATAAGCACCTGGTCGGCAATCTTGTCGGCCTCCTGCTTGTTTTCAATAAAGTAGACTTCTATGGTCTGGCGCAGGAAGTCGGTCATCATATCCTGGATAAACTTGTTGGTTATGGCTTTTTTAGTCTGGTTCTCATAGGAAGTGTAGGTTGAAAAGCCGTTGGTGACCAGTATCAGGGAATCGGCAATGTCGTTAAACCGAACCTTGCTTTCATTCTTTTGGTATTTTCCGCTCTGTTTGATATATCCGTCTATAGCCGAAACAAAGGCCGAGCGTGCCGCCTTGTCGGGGGAGCCGCCATGCTCCAAAAATGAAGAATTGTGATAATACTCAAGCGCCTGGCAGGTGTTGGAGAAGCAGAAGGCCGCCTCCACCTTGACTCTGTACTCCGGCTTGTCCTCCCGGTCGCGCCCCTGCTTTTCAGCCTTGGCAAACTGGATTGAGGTTATGGCGTCCAGCCCGGCAAGCTCGCTCAAATAATCCATAATACCGTTTTCATATATGAAGCGCTGCTCCTCAAAGCTGCCCTTGGAAACCTCATTTTTGAATACGAAGGTCAGGCCGGCGTTGACGATGGCCTGCTTTTTTATTGTGTCGGTAAAAAACTCCGCCGGTATATCAATGTCGGTAAATACATCTATGTCAGGCAGGAAATGCTGCACCGTGCCGGTTCTCTTGCCTGTATAAGGCTCTTTAATAAGCTTGTCCTTGCCGGGGGTGACATTTTCGCCCCGCTCAAAGTGCAGGGTGTACTTGAAGCCGTCCCGGTAGGAGGTGACGTCCATATAGCGGGAGGCATACTGGGTGGCACAGGCGCCCAGGCCGTTGAGGCCAAGGGAGAACTCATAGCTTTCGCCGTCTATGTTCTGATATTTGCCGCCGGCATAAAGCTCACAATAGACCAGATCCCAGTTAAACCGGCCTTCCTTTTCGTTATAATCCACCGGTATGCCGCGACCGAAGTCCTCAATCTCAATGGATTTGTCAAGGAAGCGGGTCACGTTGATTATATTGCCGAACCCTTCTCTCGCCTCGTCGATTGAGTTGGAGAGTATTTCAAAAAAGGCATGCTGACACCCCTCCACCGAGTCGGAGCCAAAAATAACGCCGGGGCGTTTGCGCACCCGGTCGGCACCCTTGAGGGAGGATATACTGTCATTTCCGTAAGCGGTACTTGCAGTCTTAGCCACTTAAAAATCCCTTTCGTTCTGTACTTTGGACATGTTTAATCAATTATATTATTTTATCACTTTTCTGTCAATTATCCCGTATGGAGGAGAGGGCAGTCTGTGTGCATAAATGGAAAATCACCCCGGCAGGGATAAAAAAAGGCATGTATGGAAATAATAAGCAATATAGATTACCACAGGACAAACAGGAGGGGAAGCCATGCAGATTGCCGGGAAAAAGACGTCAAAATCAGACAAACTCACCCTTGAGGATATAAGGCTTTTAGAGGAGCTGGCAGCCACAAAAAACGAGCTGGACGGAGCCAGACAGAAGTTTCAGTACGTGACCGAGCCTGAGATGATAGCCTCCTGCGTGTACCAGGTCAATTCAATGGAGGAGCGCTACAATTTCCTGCTGGGGCAGGTGAGAAGGAAAGGCCTGTCGGTGCCCTACAGGGGGTACAGATAGAGATGGATACGCTGATCTTCTACGGCCTTGTGGCTGCATGCGTGTTTATTGCGGTGTGGCTGCTGGCCTCTCCGCTCCGGCTGGGACTGAAGCTTGCGCTTAACACGCTGCTGGGCTTTTTGGCGCTTATCGCGTTCAATCTGCTTGGCAAATACATAGGGATAACACTGGGAATAAATCTTATAAACGCTCTCATAGTAGGGGTGTTCGGCCCGGCAGGGCTTGTGCTCGTGCTGCTTTTGCGGTGGATGTCGCTATAGTCTGCCCCAGCCCTCAAGGGGGTAGCGCTGAACAGCGCCGAAAATATGCTTTCGCAGGTCGGGGTACTGCTTTTCCAGGTTCTGAAGCAGGCTCTTGACCTCCTCACGCTTGGTGAACTTGTCCACCGGGCAGCCCGATTTACAGACAGGCAAGCCCTGCCTGCGCACAAAGTTTATGACCTCCCGCTCGCTCATATACAGCATTGGGCGGATAACCGTTATGTCGGTGCGGTCAAGATAGGTCACGGGGAGAAAGCAGCCTATGCGCCCTTCATAAAAAAGGGACAGCATAAAGGTCTCCACCGCGTCGTCAAAATGATGACCAAGCGCAACCTTGTTGCAGCCCGCGGCTTTTGCGGCATCGTTAAGTGAGCCTCTGCGCATTTTTGAGCAAAGTGCGCAGGGGTTTTTCTCTTGCCTTATATCAAATATAACTTTTTTTATTTCGGTCGGCTTTATGATATATTCCACCTCAAGTGTTTCGCACAGCTTGACGATAGGTGAAAAGTCGGCCTCCTCATAGCCCATATCCAGGGTGATGGCGCATAGCTCATATTTTATCGGGTAAAATCTGCGCAGCTCGGCAAGCAGGCGCAAAAGGGTGACAGAATCCTTGCCGCCGGAAACACCGACTGCAATCCTGTCACCCTCGGTTATCATCTTATATTCATCAACGCACCTTCTAAGGTGAGAAAGCATCTGCTGCATAGCTACACTCCTGTGAAAAATTGTTTTTTGCACGGCTCCTCCCCTGCGCGTAAGCCGATCCGGTTTCATAATACGCGCAGGGGCAGCTTTCTGCGGGAAACAGGCTATCACATCCCCTGCCGGAACAGCCGCTTGCGGCTATTCTACCACAGAGCGCGTATTATTAAAAGAGGAAATGGGAGCATGTACGGCTTGGCGATTAAAAAAACCGCCTCCCCGGCTCCTTGCTTTTTCAGAAGGGAACCGAGGGGCAGTGAGCATGCAATATAATCGCAGGCAAAGGGCGTGGTCAAATTAGTGCAGCCTGCAAAGAGGTAAGCTGTGCAGTTACGGGCGGATAGAATACTCCTTCATATGCTCTTCATATTGCTTGGCGTTTATCTGTGCCTTGCGGTTAATCATGCGCATGAACCCTTCATCGCAAAGCTCGTTAATCAGCTTGCTGATAGTAACGCGGGCGCTGCCGATAATAACAGCCAGCTCATAATGGGTATATGTACAGTCTACGTTATACCATCCTCCGTCCAACAGCTCGTCCTTGTTGACATTGGCACAGTAGAGGTTTTTAAGCCGCACCTTGCAGGAGCAAAACGAGAGATTCTCCATTTCCGAACACAGCTTCATCACTTTCTCGGTTATACAGCGAAGGGCAAACTCCCGAAAGACAGGATTTTCATTAAAAAGCTCATAAAAGACGCTTTTCGGCACCTGATAAAGCACGCATTTAGAACGGGCAATTATATGTGTTTGGAACTCCTTGTCCGTTATCATTTGAGATTCCCCGAATATCCATCCTTCGGTAAGGCCGAAAAGTAATTTTTCTGAGCCGTCAGATCCGACGATCAGATGGGAGGTTTCACCCTCTTTAATGTAGAAGAAATGCTCGGAAGGGTTTTCCAAGCCGGAGATCAATTGCTTGGGCTGTACAGTGAGCACAACCGAATGTGGGCATAGCAGCGCTTCAATTTCCGCGCATTCAGCACTGTCCATGGCCTGCATATACAATGAGCCTATACCAGATTTCATACGATTACATCCTTTCGTCACATAATGTCTGCGTATACGACATATTTTGCTACTATTCTCATTATAAACCATCTATCAACATAAAACAGTCTACTATGGTTAGAAATATTCTGTATTTATACGATGATTTGAATAAAAAACAAGGTTATAATATACGACATAGTGTGAAAATTCAAGATACTTTCCACTGTATATATTTTTATAATCAGCAGTATTTGCATAATAGTAGTTGATGAATAACTGTTGTGTGAAAACTATTCAGAGAATAAAAAACTTATTTCCATATCGATAAAAATGAATTGCCATTTAAGAAAACACGAGATATGGGCAGAAAAAAGGAGAAAATCAGAGGAGGGAGGATATAAATCAAAAAAAGCTGAAAAAGCTGTTGACATGTGCAGAATAGCTAGTTATAATATGGGAGCGATGTATAATATTACTTATAAATAAAACGGAGGAAGCATCATGTCCACATTTATGGCAAAGGGTGAAACCATTCAGCGCAAATGGTATATCATCGATGCTGCCGGCAAGCCGATGGGCAGAACCGCAGCAACAGCCGCCGCAATTCTTAAAGGCAAGCACAAGGTCGAATACACCCCTCATGTTGACTGCGGTGACTATGTCATCATCATCAACGCGGAGAAGGCCGTCCTTACCGGCAACAAGCTTCAGCAGAAGTATTACCGCACCCACTCCGGCTACGCCGGCGGGCTGAAGGAAACACAGTATTCCCGCCTGATGGCGCAGAAGCCGCAGCTGGCTGTTCGCCATGCCGTCAAGGGCATGCTGCCCAAGAACTCCATCGGCAGATGGTCTTTGGGCCGCCTGAAGATATACACAGGCAGCGACCATAAGCAGCAGGCACAGCAGCCCGAGTTCTGGACAGCTGAATAGGAGGGAATAAATAATGTATACACCGAAGAAGGCATATTTTTACGGCACCGGCAGGAGAAAGAGCTCCGTTGCCAGAGTTAGGCTTATTCCCAATGGCACCGGAACTGTAACGGTCAACAACAGAACTCTTGACAACTATTTTGGTCTCGAGACACTTAAGTACATTGTCAAGCAGCCCCTCAACCTTCTCGGCCTCGCCGAAAAGTTTGATGTCGATGTCAAGGTGCAGGGCGGCGGCTTTACCGGCCAGGCCGGCGCTATCCGTTTCGGCATTTCCAGGGCGCTTTTGCAGGCAGATGCCGAATACAGAAGCGAGCTTAAGAAAGCCGGCTTCCTGACACGCGACCCCAGAATGAAGGAGCGCAAAAAGTACGGCCTCAAGGCTGCCCGCCGCGCACCCCAGTTCTCAAAGAGATAGTATGCAAGCCAAAGCCTCGGACGAAAGTCCGGGGCTTTTTT
>JAVBSJ010000029.1:0-5249 GCA_031547105.1 Oscillospiraceae bacterium | reverse complement strand
ATATCTTTATTTCTATCCATAAACAATTCCCTTTCATTAAGTGCTGTAAGTTTTTTGACCCGAAAAATGCAGTGCCGAGCGGCAACACATAATAAGCCGCCGCTGCACCGACTATTTTAATTATCATAACATATTTCGTGTTTTTTTGCATTATAAAACAATATTTCTTTGCAAAACTCTGTCAAGGACTTTCCGCAACAACGCAAAAGCACCGAAACTGCCAATTACGGCAATTTCGGTGCTTAATCTTCACATCAAGTGACTATTTATACAGCTTCTTCTTGGCTCTTGCGGCTTCGCTCTTCTTGCGGCGCTTGACGCTTGGGCTCTCGTAATGTTCACGCTTACGAAGCTCGGAGAGTACACCGGACTTTGCACAGGAACGCTTGAAACGTCTCAGCGCACTGTCTAATGATTCATCAGCCTTAACACGAATCTCTGACATTTAATATCCCTCCCTCCGTAACTGAAACCTATAAAGCAACATATATAGTATATGCGCTTATGCTTTTTATGTCAAGGTATTTTATCCCTTGACAACAATGTTTACAATTTTGTTGCGAATGACGATAATTTTGGCGATATTCATCCCTTCAACCGCTGCGCAGACCTTCTCATCCTTCAGTGCAGTTTCCTTGGCGGCGTCCTCAGAAGCATCCAGCGGAAGTGAAATAACCGACTTCAGCTTTCCGTTTATCTGCACGGCAACCTCAACCACATCATCCACCGTCTTTTTCTCGTCGTACTTCGGCCAGGGTCTGACTGCCAGCATGCCCTTGACTCCCCTTCTCTCGGCAAGCTCTTCGGTGACATGGGGGGCAAAGGGATTAAGCAGGGTGATAAAGTCAATATACTCTGCCTCATTGACACCGTTGTCGCCAAAGGTGTTAAGCAGGCTCATCAAAGCGGCAACCGCGGTATTGTATTTGAGATTCTCTATATCTTCGCTGACCTTTTTAATTGTTTTGTGCATGGCGCCTTCGTTTGCGGCGGAATATTCCTTGCCCGGCTTTATACTGCCCTCAAGGGCGCAGGTGCGCTCCAAAAAGCGGCGGCAGCCCTTCACCCCTTGCAACGACCAGGAGGCGGCCTTTTCAAAATCGCCGATAAACATCTCATAAAGGCGCATAGTATCGGCACCGTGGGAGTCCACAATATCGTCGGGATTGACAACATTGCCGCGGGACTTGCTCATCTTCTCGCCATTTTCGCCCACAATCATGCCGTGGCTTGTGCGCTTGGCATAAGGCTCCGGATTGGGCACAACGCCTATATCATAAAGGAACTTATGCCAGAATCTTGAATACAAAAGATGCAGGGTGGTATGCTCCATCCCTCCGTTGTACCAGTCCACCATGCCCCAGTACTCAAGCGCCTCCTTGGAGGCGATGGCGCCTGTGTTGTGCGGGTCCATATACCGCAGAAAGTACCAGGAGGAGCCTGCCCACTGGGGCATTGTGTCGGTCTCCCTTTTGGCTGGGGCGCCGCAGTGCGGGCAGGTGGTATTTATCCAGTCATGGCAGTTGGCAAGGGGGGACTCGCCGTTATCGGTAGGCTCGTAGCTCTCCACTTCAGGCAGGGTCAGAGGCAGCTGGTCTTCAGGCAGCGGCACCCAACCGCATTTGTCGCAATAAACCATGGGGATAGGCTCGCCCCAGTAACGCTGACGGGAAAAAACCCAGTCGCGGAGCTTGAAGTTGACCTTCGGCTCACCCTTGCCCTGCTCCTCCAGCCAGGCGGTGATGGCGGCCTTGGCCTCCTCCACCGACAGCCCTGTGAGAAAGCCGGAGTTGACCATAACCCCTGTATCGCAATCGGTAAAGGCTTCCTTTTCAATGTCTCCGCCGGAAACGACCTCAACAATATCACAGCCGAACTTTTTGGCAAACTCCCAGTCGCGGGTGTCGTGCCCCGGAACCGCCATAATGGCACCTGTTCCGTAGCTCATCAGGACATAATCGGAGACAAAAACAGGTATGCTTCTCCCTGTTACAGGGTTTATTGCTGTAACGCCGTTTAGCTTTACACCTGTTTTGTCCTTTTGCATTTCGGTGCGCTCAAAGTCAGACTTGCGGGCAGAAGCGTCCCTGTAGGACACGACCTCGCCGTAGTTGGAGAGTGCGCCCTGCCACTTGTCAATATAGGGATGCTCAGGGGAAATAACCATATAGGTCGCCCCAAACAGCGTATCCGGGCGTGTTGTATAGACGCGCAAAATATCCCCTTCACTGGTCTGAAAATCCACCTCAGCTCCGGTGGAGCGTCCGATCCAGTTGATCTGCTGCGCCCTGACGCGCTCAGGATAGTCTACCAGCTCAAGATCGTCTATCAGCCTTTGGGCGTATTTAGTTATCCCAAGCATCCACTGGCTTTTTTCCTTGCGGATGACCTCACTGCCGCAGCGCTCACAAACGCCGTTCACAACCTCTTCATTGGCCAGGACGCATTTGCAGGAGGTGCACCAGTTGACCGGCATGGTGGTTTTGTATGCCAGACCCTGCTTAAACAGCTTGATAAAGATCCACTGTGTCCATTTGTAATAATCAGGGTCGGTGGTGTTGATCTCCCTGTCCCAGTCAAAGGACAGTCCGAGAGCCTGAATCTGCGCTTTAAACCGGGCGACATTGGATTCCGTCACCACCTTGGGGTGGATATGGTTTTTGATGGCAAAGTTCTCAGTAGGCAAGCCAAAAGCGTCCCATCCCATAGGATAAAGGACGTTATACCCCTCCATTCTGCGCTTACGTGAAACAACGTCAAGGGCAGTATAAGGCCGGGGATGACCCACATGGATGCCCATGCCGGAAGGGTAGGGAAACTCTACAAGGGCATAAAACTTGGGCAGCGAATAATCATTCTTCGCCTTGAATACCCCTGCCTCCTGCCACCGCTGCTGCCATTTTTTCTCTATTTCGCTCGGCTCATATCTCATTTCCCGTTCCTCTATTCCTGTGTAATAAATCGTGATATATCGACGCTCTTGGAGTCGCTCCACAGCCTCTCAAGGGCGTAAAGCTCCCTTGCCTCAGCAAGGAAGATATTGACAACAACGGTGGTATAGTCCATCAGTATCCAGTTGGAGGTCACGCCCTCCACATGGTGGGCATAAAGGCCGTCCTCGTCCTTCAGCTTCTTTTCTATCTCGTCGCTAAGCGCCTTGATATGGGTGGTTGAGGTACCTGTCATCATTACAAAATAATCGGCAAGGGTGGTCTGCTCCGTCACATGGACGGCAACCATATCCCTGGCTTTTCTGGCGTCCGCCGTCTTTACGATGGCTTCCAGCAGCTCCTTTGGTTCGAGGTTTGTCATATTTTACCCGCTCCTTTGCAGAATAGTTTCAGTTCCTGAAGCGCCTGGGCGCTTTCGCAATACGGCTGCCTGCCTTTTGAGCAGACATCTCTTATGGTGCCTTCAAGTGACAGAATCATGCCTTCATCAAGGCTCTTCGTAAGTGCCGCACGGCGGATTTCCTCCACACCGGGGTAATTGCGACTCTCTTCACAGGCATCGGCCAGAAAGAGGATTTTATCAAGCGCGGTCATCCCCCGTTTGCCGGTGGTGTGGCAGGCAATGGCGGCACAAAGCTCATCCCCGGCCCCAAAAACCTCCCGCGCCACAGCGGCGCCTGTGTCGGCGTGAATAAGTGTTTCAAAATCCTCGTCACTGTATTTAATCATTATGCCATATTTTCGGCATAATTTCAATTGTTCACTGCAATCAAGATTTTTTGTTATATCGTGCAGCAGGGCAGCGCTGCGGCAAAGCCCTTCATCGGCGCCGTATGCAGCGGCAAGCCGCGCCGCCATGTCTTCACATCCCAGAGTGTGAGCATATCTCTTTTCGCTCAAATAAGGGCGAACGGCCTGCCTTAGGCAGTTAACATCCATCACGGCTGATACCCGTACAGGCGGTGTTTTTTGATGTAGCGCTTTATTTCCGACGGCACCGCCGCGCCCGAGGCTCCGTTTCGAAAGCCTGTAGAGCTCATGGGCAGCGGTATGTTATCCACAATATCTATGACGGCGTTAAGCTTTTTGGCGAGCTGCACCGCCTGCTTCTTTATCCTTTGCCTGTCATCCTTATCTCTCGCCACAACGGCAATCCGGCAAAGCGCCGCAATTTCCTCCGGCTTATACCACTGCTCAAAGCTGTCAAGCATATCGGTGCCGATGATTATCCACAGCCGGCTGCCCGGATACAACTGGCGAAGCTGCCGAAGCGTGTCGACGGTATAGCTGGCACCCTCCCGCTCTATTTCAATGTCCGACACCTCACCCATGGGCACCATCGACGCGGCTATGGAGGCCATCTCCAGCCGCTGCTGCGGGGTTGCAGAGCCCTCCGGCAGCTGTTTATGGGGGGGTATATTTGTAGGCATGAAAATAACTCTGTCAAGCCTTAATGCTTCACAGACCGCCCTGGCAGCGCTGATATGACCCAAATGCGGCGGATTAAAGGTGCCGCCGAACATTGCGACCTTCTCCATGCTATTTTTTGCCGTCCTTGGGCAGGATGATGACTGCCTTTTCCGGATTCCGCTTGTAAATAACGAGCTTTGCCCCTATGCACTGTACAGGCTCAGCCCCGGTGGCAGCGCAAATCTCGGCCGATGCCTCTCTTGCGGAAAGCATGGCGGTCTCAAGCACACTGAGCTTAATAAGCTCCCGGGCTTTCAGGGCGTCCTCCACCTGCGCTATCATGTTATCATTTATGCCCCCCTTGCCGATTTGAAAAATCGTGTCTATTGGGTTGGCCAGACCTCTTAAGTAGGCCCTTTGTTTGCTGCTCAGCATTTCTATTCCTCTTTTTTCTCTATTTTCAGCATTCGGCAGAAGCTTCTCATGGCTACTGCGCGGTGTGATATTTTATTTTTTATCTCTTGCGGCATCTCGGCATAGGTGCAGCCATGCTCCGGCACAAAAAACACCGGGTCATAGCCAAAACCGCCGTCCCCTGCGGTTTTGGCAAGTATTTCGCCTTTACATTCCCCGCGAACTGTTATATGGCTCCCGTCAGGGAAAACACAGGAAATCGCCGATACGAAGGCGGCGCCGCGCTCCCTTTTCCCCTCCATATTGCGGAGCAAAAAGGCCGTTCTGTCCTCGTCGCTTCCCTCGCAATAGCGTGCCGACATAACCCCCGGCGCACCGCCCAGGGCGTCCACCTCCAGCCCCGAGTCGTCGGCAAGGCAGGGAAAACCGCAGTGCTCTGCCGCGGCTTTTGCCTTTATAAAGGCATTTTCTTCA
>JAVBSJ010000011.1:0-16349 GCA_031547105.1 Oscillospiraceae bacterium | reverse complement strand
GCCATAACGGTTGTGCCTATATTCTGACCCATGATTATCGGAATTGCAGCGCCGTAGGTTATGCTGCCTGTGGCGGAAAGCGCCTGTAATATACCGACAGAGGCCGAGGAGCTTTGAATTATACCGGTTATAACCGCACCTGCCAGAACGCCCAAAATGGGGTTCTGGAAATACAGCAGCAGGTTTGCAAACTCAGGGACATCGGCAAGGGGCTTAACGGCGGCCGACATGCTTTCCATGCCGAACATGAGGATGGCAAAGCCCAGCAGTATTGTGCCAACGTCCTTTTTCCTGCTGCTTTTTGTGAACATGAACAGCACTATTCCCACGGCGGCAAGTACCGGCGTAAAGGATGAGGGCTTCAGCAGCGTTACGAGAAAGCTGTCCCCCTGCAGCCCCACAAGGCTAAGTATCCAGGCTGTGGCAGTGGTTCCAACATTGGCGCCCATAATTATTCCGATGGCCTGGCTAAGCTCCATAATGCCGGAGTTTACAAAGCCCACAACCATAACTGTGGTTGCCGATGAGCTTTGTATAACAGCCGTCACTACAAGACCCAGTATAAAGCCCTTAAATGGATTTGAGGACAGCTTTTCAAGCACCGTCTTCAGCTTGCTTCCCGCCAGCTTTTCAAGGCCCTCGCCCATTTGTGACATGCCATAAAGGAATAGCGCCAGTCCTCCCAGCAAGGAAAACAGATTAAATATTGTCATAAATACAGCTCCTGTTTTATCATTCTGGCTGTATTCTATCCGCCCGGAGTAAAGACTAAATAACGTGTTGTGTAAAATCTATGTAAAATGGTAAATAATTTGTAAAAAATCTGCCCTCTGAGCAAAAAGCTTCTTCCTTTTGCCCAACCTTCCGGGCATTCAGGCGCTTGGCGGGCTAAAGGCACCTCCTCTTTTCACGTGGGAAGCTGCCGGTGTTTAACGACGTGGCAGCCCGGCAAATCTCAAAAAAATCATGGCGGAGCTTGGTAACAGCAGGCAATTGTGGTATACTGTAAGAATAAAACTGCGACATAATGTCTTTGCGTGGCAGCGCAAAGCTCCCCGTCCAAAGCCGCCCCGACTCAAAGAGGAATACTGAAATGAACAGCAAAAACAAGACTCTTTCTCTGGTTCAATTCGCCATACTTCTGGCCATTGAAGCCCTTTTCTGCTTTACTCCCTTGGGCTCTCTCCCCGCCCTGGGCCCTATTGTTGCGACTCTGGCCATGATCCCTGTTATAATTACTGCCCTTGTCCTGGGCACAGGGGCCGGCGCCCTTATGGGTGGCTTTGCAGGGCTTTTCAGCCTGCTGGTGTGGACATTCATGCCCCCCATACCCCTGGCCGCCTTTGTGTTTTCGCCCTTCTACTCCCTCGGGGAGTTTACGGGAAATTTCTACAGCCTGATAATCTGCTTCATACCCCGCATTGCGGTGGGGGTTGTGGCAGGGCTGGCTTACAAGGCTCTGCACAAGTCCTTCCCTGAAAAACAGAGCCTTTGCCTTGGGGCAAGCGCGGCTTTGGGGAGCCTTGCCAATACGCTGGGCGTTATGGGCGGTATTTGGCTCTTTTTCGGCGCGGAGTACTCCTACCTTGCGGGCAAGGCTATTCTGCTGATAATCGCCACAACTGTGCTGACCAGCGGCATTCCGGAGGCGGTCATAAGCGCTGTCGCGGCTATAGCCATTTGCAGGCCGCTTAAGATAATTCTTAAAAGGGATCGTTAAGCCAAAGACCGATGTGCACACAAGCGCGGGACATAAAAAAGCGAGGCCTTTGCCTCGCTTTTGTTTATTCTTTTTCCGGGTACATAAAGGCCTTAGTCGCTTTATATGCCTCGTCGCTGCCGATAATCAGCAGCTTGTCCCCCTCCTTAATTTGGGCAAAGGGGCCGGGCGAAAGCAGTACGTCAGGCCCACGCCTGATGGCGATGACCGTGGCGCCGGTGGTCTGCCAAAAAGCCAGCTCCCCCAGGGTTTTGCCCTTTTGTACGCAATCGGGGGTTATATCCAGCTCCAGCATGGCAAGGGGATTCATGTAGGCGAAGCGGTCGGTGGCGTCCAGCAGCTCCTGCACGCTTGAGGTAAGCTCCCTGTGGATCGTGTTGCGCTGCTCCATAAGCCCCTGTATGCGGCGACGCAAATCGCCGATGTCATTGCGGCCGCGAAGCTTCTCAATAAAATCCGCCGCCTGGTCAGCCGAAACAACCTGTATTCCCGAGCCGGGGGTAACTGCCACCACCTCGTGCTGCGCCAGCAGAGATATGGCCTTGCGCACCGTTTCCGGCGATACGTTATACATCCCCGCCAGAGTAGAGCGCCCCTTCAGGCGCACGCCTACCGGGTACCGCCCGGAGACTATTCCCTGGGCAATGTCAATGGCAATTTTCTTGTATGCCGCATTGTCGGAGGGCCTGTGTCCCATAACTCACACCACCGTTATCTTTTCTTTCTGTGGTTTTGCTTCTGCATCATCTGATATGTCTCTATATCGGGAACCTCATTTTTGGTAAAATAGGCAATTGCAAGCTGCAAATCATTTTCGGCAAATAGCAGCGTATGATCCCCTCTGCGGGCGCATATCCGGACGCGGGTCATATCCTTTTCCTCACGCTCGATATGATAATATTTCATGTCCTTATAAGGGGTGCTCCATCCGTTGACATACATGCCGTATTCACTTAGGCCGTCCTTGACGACCGCCGTCAAAACCACCGCCAGCATTATGGAAGCCACCGACACTATCTGCCAAAAGCTTGTTCCCCGCCTCGCTATTATTATGGCGCTGCAAGCCACGCCGAACAGCATGACCGCCGTGCCTTGCGCCGGAACGCGTCCCCGCACCATGATTTTCTTGTTGATAAATGCCATGGATGAAAGCTGCCAAAGGCAGGTGACGCCCGCAATCCCAAGTATTGTGGCGCTTACGCTGTCTATCGGTGTCATTGTTTATCCTCCTGAAGCTGGTCTAGGGTAAGCTCAAAGCAAGGGGCAAACTGCTCCATATACACCCGCACCTCGGGCATATCCATGCCCTCAATTGCCTTAAGCAGCTGGCGTTCGGCGCTTTGAAACTCAAAGTTGCCGCTTTTGCGCTCCTCCACACACTTGGCATAGGCGGAGATCTTGTCAGCCGCCTTTATATACCTGTACATAGCAGGCTGCGTTACATCAAAGTCAAACAGCGCTTTATAGGTGGGCGCAATATCGTCCGGCAGCATGGAAAGCAAGCTGTCCTGCGCCGCCTGCTCCACCGACTTATAAGCTTTGTGAATATCGGGGTTATTGTATTTTACAGGGGTGGGCATATCGCCGGTTAAAATCTCCGGCGCGTCGTGGAACAGAGCCGCGGCAGCCACCTGCCCGGGGTCGGTGTCTGCCCCAAAGCGCTCCCTGCCGATAACAGCCAGGGCATGGGCGATCACCGCCGCTTCAAAGCTGTGCTCCGAAAGGCTTTCACGCACATTGTTGCGCATAAGCCCCCAACGGGTGATATATCTCATTCTGCCTATCATGGCAAAAAATCCGTTTTTCTTCATGCGTTCACCTGATTTAATTATTCTGCCGTTTTATTTTGCTTATATGCCGATTTCCGCGATAATAGAGCGGTATCGGCATAATTTCCGATTAAATAATATCACGAAATGCAAATAATAGCAATGCAGGCGCTTAAATGCGCCCATGCAACTAAATAGTGGGCGCAAACCGCAAAAATCTCTCCGGCAGCCCGGTTTCAAACAGCTGCTGCCTGCCCTCCAAGGAAATAGCCAGCTGAGCCGAGTGCAGCGCCTGTCCGGGAAAATCGGGAAGCTCTGCCCCATACATAAAATCCCCCGCCAAGGGATGTCCCATATGGGCAAAATGCACCCTGATCTGATGTGTGCGCCCTGTCTCCAGGCTGACCTCAACAAGGGAATATTCCCCCCATTTTTCCAGAAGGCGGTAATTTGTCACCGCCCTTTGTCCGTCCTCACGCACCTCCCGCATTATGCCGAAGCCCTCCTTGCGTCCGATAGGCCGGTCTATGCGCCCCTCTTCCGGGGGCGTGCCGCAGCACACAGCCAAATAGGTGCGTTTTATGCTTCCCGCCCGAAGCGCCTGCCCCAGCTTATAGGCCGAATGCTTGGTTTTCGCCACACACATAAGGCCGCTTGTGCCGCGGTCAAGACGGTTTATGGCGCGAAAGGTGACGGGAGCGCCTCTTTTCTCCAGCTCATAGGCCAGAAAATTGGCCAGCGTTCCCCCTTGATGCCCGCGGGAGGGATGCACCGGCAGGTCTGCCGGCTTGTCGAGGATAAAGAAAGCCTCATCCTCGTAAACAATGTTTACTTCACCCTTTTCCGGGGCAATATTCTCTGATATTTCCCCTGCAATGCCATCAGCCGCCGACAGCTCCTGCCCCGGCTGCGCAACCCTGTCGGTAAAGACCCTCTCCCCGTCCAGCAGGATGCCCTCCTCCAGATGCTTTATGCCCCGAACCAGCCCTGCCGACAGCCCCATGCGGTACCGCAGCAGCCAGCCGACCTTTTTGCCACCGTCCTCCTGCGCGACCCTATATACAATACGTCCTGCCATTACAGATTGCGGGCAAAGTATTCCAGCACCCTGCGGCGGTAATAATCGCTCTCTCTCAGGGTGTGGTGCAAATCGGGCATTATAAGCATGTCGAAATCCTTGTCAAGCTCTATCAGGCGCTTGACGATACGCATGGTGGAGGCGGGATGAACATTGTCGTCCAGCTCCCCGTGTATCAGCAGCAGCTTGCCTTGAAGGTTCTCCAGGGCATTCCCGGCATTCTGCTGCCCCCACAAAGCAAAATCAAAGGCGCCCATATACCGCTCGGACCATTCAGCCGAATAAAGCTCCTGCTGATGGTTGCCGCCGGTGGAGACAGCCACCTTGTAAAGCCCAGGCTTGTCGGTCATGCAGTGGAGGGCGGCAAATCCGCCGCCTGAATGACCCCACACCCCGATACGGTCAGCGTCCATAAAGGGATACCTGGCGCACAGTGCCTTCAGCACCGCCTCATGGTCATCAATCCCGGCGCAAGCGCCCATATTGTTGTAGCAGTGGTCATGAAAGGCCTTACCCCGATGGGGTGTCCCCCTGCCGTCCACGATAACGGTGATAAAGCCTGCCGCCGAAAAGCAGTGGCTGAAGCCGCCGGTGTCAAGCGTGTCGCTAAAGGTCACCGGCTGCCTGACCGTTTGGTTGCCGCCGTAATAATACTCGGCCACCGGATATTTTTTGCTGCCGTCAAAGCCGTTTGGAAGGAACATAACGCCGTAAATATCGGTGTGACCGTCTGCCCCTTTTTCACAAAAGGGAATAGGATAGGTCATGCCCATCTCTTCAAGCCTGCCTGCATCGCAGTGGCAGATGGTGCCCAGGGGTTCCCCCTCCATGTCGAAGGCCTTGGTGGTCTGCGGCTCGTCATACGCCGATATTGAGCAGAGGAAATACCCGCCCTCCGGCGGGAAAAAGGCGTTGTGATCCCCCTTTTCCCGGGATAGAAGCTTTATTTCCCCGCTGTCAAGGTCGCAGACGTATATATACCGTCTGTAGGGGTTGACGCCCGGCTCCTTATTGGAGGCCGAAAAGTAAAGCAGATTCCGTTCATCATCGAGGTGCAGCAGCTGCCTTACGCAGCCGCTATCGGTCAGCCGGTCACACTCGCCGCTGTCCAGGTCATATGCGTAAACGGCAAAATCCCCAGCCCGCTCCGACAGCCAGAAAAGCTTGCCCAGCTTCTCTGAGATAACAAGCGTCCTGGCGGCAAAATCCTCCGTATCGGGGGAGGATGAGTTAAGGGAGCGGAAGGAATCAAAAAACAGGAAGGTTTCGCTTTCCTCGGTGAACAGCAGGCGGCTTTCGCCGGAAGCACGGTCAACGATATACACCTGCGCCGCGGTAAAATCACGGTTCACCGCATAGCAGGCCGCCAAATTGCCCTCCAGAGACCAGCCCAGCATTGAAACCCTCTGCCCGATGGGGGCGCTAAAGGACATGTGGGTGGGGGGGATGTCCAGGGGGGTAAGCTCCCCCGTCTCAATATTGCAGATATAAAAAGCGGCAAGGGGGACATGCTCATCCCCCGGCAGGGCGTACTTGTAGCTGTACAGCAGCGGGCGGGCAAGCTCCTTTCCCGGCGCGCTGTGAAGGAGGTAATACTCCTCCACATTTTCTATATCCAGCCTGTAGGTCAGAAAATGCTTTCCGTCGGGAGACCAGATAACAGGGGTGGCGTGGGGCTGCCCGGCAATATAATCGCGGATATAGCCGGATGAGCCTTGAAAGGGTATTCCGTATCCCTTTTCTTCCGTTCCGTCCAGCGTCAGGCGGAAGCGCTGCTCACTCCCCACCTTGGCAAGAAAGAGGTTGCCCAGCTCCTCGTATACATACCTGGTCTTGTCGGGTGAAAGCACCGCCCCGCGGGGCATAGCTCCCGACAGCCTGGCAAGCGCCTTGCCGTCATACAGAAAGCGGCTGCCCTCGGCTGCAAACACAAAGCCGCCCCACGCCGTCACGCGTTCGGGTGAGATGGCGATTTTATCGGGGGCGACAGATTTCCTTAGCTCGGACGACAGCAGCTGCGCCAAATGGCGGTGATCAAAAAGCTCATGCTGGCGTCCGTTGGCAATATCGGCAAAAACATACTGTACGCATTTTTCCCCGTTATCATTAAAGCTCTCATTTTTATACGCAAAGCCCCCTTGCTTGACAAAGTAGGGATGGAAAACGGCATTTGCCACCTGCTTTGACAGCCGGTCAGGGGCAAAAGCAAGGGCCTTTTCTATACGGTTTCTTATATCCAACGCTATTCCCTCCGTGTTTTTTCTTCACTTAATCTTACAACGGTTGCCCCTCACCGTCAACTGTGATAAACTTTGCTTACCTTTGATATTGGAGGGCAATTTATGAAAATACAGCTTATCGGAGCCTCGGGCTCCGGCAAAAGCACCTTGGCTGCCAAGCTGGCGCGGGAGCTGAAACTGCCGCTGCTGAGCGGGGATCGTTATCTGTGGGCGGACGACACCTTTACCCGCAACCACCCCGTTGAGGAGCGGCGCAAAATGCTGCTGGAGGATATGAAGCATACCTCTTTTATTTTTGACGGAGCGGTGGATTCGTGGTGCGATGACATAGGCATCGACCCCGATTTGCTGATTTTTCTCAGAATGGATGACCAAAAGCGCTTAAAGCGCCTTTATGACCGAGAATATGAACGCTTTGGCAGCCGCATTCTTGAGGGCGGCGATCTGTACGAAAACAGCCAGGAGTTTTTGGCCTGGGCGGCGTCCTATGAAACCGATACTGCCGTAAAAGGGAATTGCCTTGGGGTTCATTTGCGTTTGGTGCGTGAGGCGAAATGCCGGACAGTCACAATTGACGCGGCACTGCCTGAGGATGAGGTGCTGATGGCGGCGCTTGAGCATATAAGCGCTTTATAAGCTTAGTATTTCGGGTATTTTCCCGCCAACGACGCTCAGTGTGGGGGGCAAGCACCATATCTAAACGGTACCAAACAAGAGGATACCTGCCTCTAACGCCTCCCCTCGCCTCGGCCGCGGGATAGTCATTTTTCCAATGCCCTTTCTCTTGCCGTTTCCGTCCTCCCGTTCCGTTCCCGCAGAAGAGGCGGATGGGGAAAAGGGCAGCGCATTAAATAATATGGGCTTGCAAGGAACGGGATAAGGGAATGGAAAATAAAGAAGCACCTGCCTCCCGCGGTATGAGGGAAAACCTCAGGAAGCAGCAAGAGAGCAAAGTTCAAACGTGAGCGACCACTATGGATTAAGCAGAAAGCCACAGGCAAAATCCCATAGTAAGCCATAATGAAGCCCTCCTCCCACTTGAAACTGCTAAATCCGTTACACAAAATTAAAGGGATTGTTCCGAGGCATCAATCTCGGAACAATCCCTTAACGCTTTATGCGTCAAGCTGCCTGTTAAAACAAATCAGACAAGCTCAATAATAGCCATCTCGGCGCCATCGCCCCTGCGGGGTCCGATGCGTGTGATACGTGTGTATCCGCCGTTGCGGCTTGCATATTTGGGGGCGATCTCGTCAAAGGTCTTTTTGACGACCCCTTCCTTGGTGATAAAGGTCATGGCCTGACGATAAGCCGTCAGATCACCCCTCTTGCCAAGTGTTATCATCTTTTCAGCCAAAGGACGGACTTCCTTAGCCCTTGTGACTGTTGTTTCAATTTTTCCGTTTTCCAGCAGATATGTGACCATAGCGCGCAGCATGGCGCGGCGATGATCGGTCGGTCTGCCGAGTTTGCGGGTTCCGGGCATAGCTTTATACCTCCTTATTTAATGGGTGTCGGGCCGCAGGCGGCCCACCCCTCAATCTGCTACTGGTTGTCTGCTGACTTCGCCAGCCAAAGACCCATATCGGCCATTTTGTTGACGACCTCTTCAAAGGACTTGCGTCCCAGGTTCCTGACCTTCATCATATCCTCTTCAGTCGTGTTGACCAAATCGGCCACTGTATTGATGCCGGCGCGCTTAAGGCAATTGAAGGAACGGACAGAGAGGTCGAGCTCCTCTATGGTCATTTCAAGGATCTTATCCTGTGTAGACTCGCTTTTCTCCACGACGATGGCCTTGGAGCCGATTTCCTCAGACAGCTCGACAAAAATGTTAAGGTGGTCGGTCAATATCTTTGCGGCCAGTGAAACTGCGTCTTTTGCCGCAATGGTACGATCGGTATAAACCTCAAGTATCAGCTTGTCAAAGTCGGTCATGTTGCCGACGCGAGTGTTCTCAACAGTATAGTTCACCTTGTGAATGGGGGTGTAAATAGAATCGACGGGAATTACTCCGATAGGCTGCTGGGGCTGCTTGTTTTTATCGCTCGCCACATAACCCCTGCCGTGATCAAAGACCAGCTCCATAGTCAGCTTTCCGTCCTCGCTCAGGGTGGCGATATGATGTTCAGGGTTCAGTATCTCAATTTCCGAATCACATCTGATGTCGCCGGCCGTGACTTCGCATGGGCCGTGAGCCTCAATAACGGCCATTTTCCGACCCTCCGAATGGAGCTTGGCAATAACACCCTTGACGTTCAGGACTATTTCGGTGACATCCTCTTTCGCGCCGGGTATGGTGGAAAACTCATGCTGGATTCCGTCTATCTTAATACTGGTAACCGCCGTTCCGGGGAGCGATGACAGCAATATGCGGCGCAGAGAATTACCGAGGGTCGTGCCATATCCGCGCTCCAGCGGCTCGACGACAAACTTGCCGTAGGACCCGTCGGGTTGGGCATCAACACATTCTATACGAGGTTTTTCGATGGCTATCATTCATTACCCTCCTTGTTTTTCTGAAACTTTAATGCGTAAAAACGCACAGAACGCCGCGATTACTTGGAGTAAAGCTCGACGATACGGTTTTCCTCGACCTGCAGGTCGATTTCAGATCTGGCAGGCAGTGAAACAACCGTCACCTGGCCGTGAGGCCTGTCAACGCTCAGCCAATTGAGGGCGGGGCGGGAGGCATTTGTCTCAAGAACCAGCTTAAACTTGTCAGAACTCATGCTCTTGTCGCGGATAGCGATAACATCGCCGGCCTTGACAAGATAAGAGGGGATGTTGACCTTTTTGCCGTTGACTGTAAAGTGGGCGTGGGAAACAAGCTGTCTTGCCTCGGGGCGGCTCATTGCGAAGCCGGCGCGGTAGACAACATTGTCCAGCCTGCTCTCAAGAAGCTGAAGCAGGTTCTCACCTGTCATGCCCGCCTTGGTCTCAGCCAGCTCAAAATAATGATAGAACTGATTCTCCAGCAGGCCGTAATACTTCTTTGCCTTCTGCTTTTCGCGGAGCTGCAAGCCGTACTCAGACAGCTTCTTGCGGCCCTGACCGTGCTGGCCGGGGGCATAAGAGCGCCTAACAATGGCGCACTTGTCGGTATAGCATCTGTCGCCCTTCAGGAAGAGCTTATCGCCTTCTCTGCGGCAAATGCGGCATACTGCATCTGTATATCTTGCCATATTCAGTAACTCCTCCGTTAAACTCTTCTTCTTTTGGGCGGGCGGCAGCCGTTGTGGGGGATGGGGGTAACATCCTTGATCATGTTGACCTCCAGGCCTGCACCCTGCAGCGCGCGGATAGCGGCTTCGCGTCCGGCGCCGGGACCCTTGACGTACACTTCAACCGACTTGAGCCCATGCTCCATAGCGGCCTTTGCCGCTGTTTCGGCAGCCGACTGGGCGGCAAAGGGGGTGGACTTTCTGGAGCCTCTGAAGCCCAGTCCGCCCGAGGACGCCCAGGAAATGGCGTTGCCCTTAAGGTCGGTAATCGTAACCATGGTGTTATTGAAGGACGAGCGAATATGGACTGCGCCCTTTTCGATATTCTTGCGTTCGCGGCGCTTTGTGCGCACGGCCGCACCCTTTTTGGGTTGTGCTTTTGCCATTTTTCTCGCCCTCCCTTACTTCTTCTTGTTGGCAATAGTCTTTTTGGGACCCTTGCGTGTTCTTGCGTTGGTCTTGCTGCGCTGTCCTCTGACAGGCAGCCCCTTGCGGTGACGCAGACCCCTGTAGGAGCCGATTTCCACAAGACGCTTGATGCTGAGAGCCGTATCTCTTCTGAGGTCACCCTCGACGATATACTCATGCTCAATAGCTTCGCGCAGCTTGGCGGCTTCATCTTCGGTCAGGTCTTTAACTCTTGTATCGGGATTAACTCCCGTTTTAGCTAATATTTCGTTTGAGAGCTTGCGGCCTATACCGAAAATATAGGTCAGTCCAATCTCAACCCTCTTCTCACGAGGGAGGTCAACACCGGCAATACGAGCCATTTATTTTACACCTCCAAATATTTCTCTTTAGCCCTGCTTCTGTTTGTGCTTGGGATTCTCGCAAATGACCATTACGCGGCCCTTTCTGCGGATAATCTTGCACTTCTCACACATGGGCTTTACAGATGGCTTAACTTTCATTGTTCTTTCCTCCTGTCAGCTTGCTACCTATTTAGATCTCCATGTAATTCTGCCGCGGGTCAGATCATAAGGGGACATTTGAAGCGTCACCTTGTCTCCGGGCAGGATTTTGATAAAGTTCATTCTCAGCTTGCCTGAAATATGCGCCAGAACTGTGTGGCCGTTGGCAAGCGAGACCTGGAACATTGCGTTGGGCAGCGCCTCTATAACGGTACCTTCAACTTCGATCATGTCTTCTTTTGGCATTAAATATCTCCCTCCGAGCAAGTGTAGGTTTTGTCAACATCACATAGGCGCCGTCAAAATGACCGGATCACCTTTGGTTATGAGGATGCTGTTCTCATAATGGGCGGACAGCTTTTTGTCAAGTGTGACCACCGTCCACCGGTTTGAAAGCACCTTTACCCCGTAACCGCCTTCATTTACCATTGGTTCAATAGCAAGTGTCATGCCGGCGACAAGCCTAGCACCTCTCCCCGGAGCCCCGAAATTGGGAACCTCGGGAGATTCATGGAGCTCTGAGCCGACCCCATGTCCTACGTAGTCCCGCACAAGAGAGAACCCGTGCTTCTCAACAAAGGTCTGTATTGCGTGGGATATGTCGGATACTCTCTGACCCTCCCGGGCCAGCTTGATACCCTCATAGAAGCTCTGTCTCGTAACCTCAATAAGCTTAAGGGCGTTTTCGCCTGTCTTCCCCACGGGGAAGGAGTCGGCGCAGTCGCCGTGGTAGCCCATGTAATTCGCCCCAACGTCGATTTTAATTATATCGCCCTCTTGAATCCTTCGGCTGCCCGGTATGCCGTGTATGACCTCTTCGTTGACCGAGATGCAGGCAGAACCGGGAAATCCGCCGTATCCCAGAAAAGAGGGCTTCGCGCCATAGCCTTCAATGATTTTTCGGCAAGCCTCGTCAATCTCTTTTGTGGTTATACCGGGAGCCGCCAGCTCGCCCGCCGCTTTTCTGGCTGCGGCGGCGATCTGCCCGGCTTCCTGCATGAGCTTTATCTCATGCTCTGACTTAATCTTAATCATGCTTTGACTCCGATAGCCGCAGCCACAAGCGCGGTAGTGTCCGCCACTTCCTTCTGGCTTTTGACTGAAACAAGCAGTCCCTTCCGGCGGTAAAAGTCAATGATAGGCTCTGTCTCCTGATGGTAGACGGCAAGCCTTTCTCTGACGACCTCGGGCGAATCATCGCTCCTGGTTATCAGCGCTGTGTCGCATATGTCGCATATCCCCTCCACAAGGGGGGGCTTATCCTCCATATGGTAAGTGGCCTGGCAATCGGGGCACATGCGCCTGCCGGAGAGTCTGTTGATGATGGTTTCGTCATCAACATCAAGCAGCAGCGCCATGTCAATCTTGGCAATATCTTCAAGTGCCTCGGCCTGCGCGAGATTCCGTGGAACTCCGTCAAAAACCATGCCGCGCCGGCATTCGGGCTTTTGGATAAACTCGCGGATTATTGTGAAAATCAGCTCATCCGGGACAAGATGTCCCTCATCCATATACCCTTTTGCCAGCTTTCCCTCGGCCGTGCCGCGGGCTATAGCATCTCTAAGGAGGTTTCCGGTGGAAATAGCCGGGATATTGAGCGCCTTGGTGATAAATGCCGCCTGCGTGCCCTTGCCTGCGCCCGGAGCCCCTAACAGGACAATGTTCATTTTATCATCCCCAATGTGCTTTATTCCAGGAAGCCCTTGTAATGGCGAATGAGCATTTGGTTTTCAATGGCCTTGACCGTCTCAAGTGCAACGCCGACCATAATCAGCACCGAGGTTCCGCCGATAGCCAAGCCGCCCAAGCCCTTGATGTTGCTCATGATAAGGGGCAGAATGGCGATGAAGGAAAGGAATATCGCACCCATAAGGGTGATTTTGTTCAGCACCTTTGCGATGAAATCGCTGGTCGGCCTGCCGGGACGGAAGCCCGGAATGAAGCCGCCGTTATTCTTCAGGTTGTTTGCAACTTCTATGGGGTTGAACTGGATGGTGGAATAGAAGTAGGCAAAACCGAAGATCAGCATGAGATAGGTGATGATATAGGCGGGGCTGCCCTGCTCAAACGCCTTGATAAATCCGGCCCAAAAGCTGCCCTCAGCCGGCACAAAGAATGCCGCGATGGTTGCCGGAACCGTGATGATGGTCGAGGCGAAAATGACGGGCATAACGCCGGCCATATTGACCTTCATGGGAAGGAAGGTGGACTGTCCGCCGTACTGCTTGCGTCCCACGACCCTCTTTGCATACTGCACGGGGATGCGGCGCTCAGCATTGGTGATATAGACGATAAAGGCAATAATGCCGATTGCGATTGTCAGGATGATAAGCAGCTTCCACCATGTCATGACCGCCGCAACCGATTCGCCCGCCGCGTTGACGGTGGGGAAGAAGCCGCGGTAAATGCTCATAAGTGCGGAAGGGCCGCGGCTTACAATTCCTATAAACAGTATCAGAGAGGTGCCGTTGCCGATGCCCTTGTCGGTCATCTGCTCACCAATCCACAGTACGAGGAAGGAGCCGGCCACAAAGCTGAAAATGATAACAATGGCACTCCACAGGTCACTTCTCTGAAGCACGCCGTATCTGGTCAGCAGCACATAGTAGCTGTAGCCCATGATAAAGGCGATGCCCAGAGTGACATAGCGGGTGATGCGGGCAATCTTGCGCTTGCCCTCTTCGCCGCCGTCCCTTGCAAGCCGCTCCAGTGCAGGAATAGCTATCTGCAGCAGCTGCATGATGATGGAGGCGTTAATACTCGGATAAACCGAAAGGGCGAAGATAGAAGCCTGCGCAAACCCGCCGCCAGAAAGCACGTTAAAGTACCCTAAAAGCGTGTTGGATTGCGAAGCAAACATATTTGCCAGCAGTTTTGTATCAACATACGGCACATAAATTGCGTGTCCAAAGCGGAAAACGACCACCATCATAATGACGAACAGCAAGCGTTTTCTAAGCTCGGGGATTCTCCAGGCGTTCTTTATTGTAGCAATCAAGTTTAGATCACCTCCGCCTTTCCTCCTGCGGCTTCGATCTTCGATTTGGCACCGGCGGTAAACCCGTCGGCTTTGACGTTAAGCTTTTTTGTCAGTTCGCCCTTACCGAGGATGCGCACGCCGTCCATTTTCTTGGGAACAAGCCCGCACTCCCAAAGCGCGTTAAAATCGACCTCTGTGCCGTTCTCAAAGCAATTGAGATCGCAGATGTTGATTTCAGCATAGTGCTTGGCAAAGCTGAAGTTGTTAAAGCCCCTCTTGGGGAGCCTGCGGGAAAGGGGCATCTGGCCGCCCTCGAAGCCGGGACGGACGCCGCCGCCGCTTCTGGCCCACTGACCCTTATGACCGCGGCCTGCAGTCTTGCCGTTGCCTGTGCCGATTCCTCTGCCCTTGCGCTTGCCCTCTGTGGTGCTGCCGCAAGCCGGCATAAGTTCATTAAGTTTCATATCGGCACCCTCCTTAATTGTTCTCAGCTTTGACAAGGTAGCCGATTTGCGTTACCTTGCCCCTTGTTTGCTCGTTATCGGGCTGGACAGTGCAGTCGCCTATTTTGGTCAGACCCAGAGAATGGGCTGTGGCGATATGCTTCTTGTGTCTGCCGTTCAAGCTCTTGACAAGGGTAATCTTGAGTGTGTTCATATCAGTTACCCCCTTACTTAAGTTCGTCTGCCGGAATACCGCGCACTGCCGACACCTGCAAGGCGTCCCTCAGTGACTTCAGTCCTTCCATCGTGGCGGCGACGACGTTCTGAGGATTGTTGGAACGCAGGCACTTTGTACGCACGTCCTTAATTCCGGCGACCTCGACAACCGCGCGGACAGAGCCGCCGGCGATAACGCCGGTACCGGGCTTTGCCGGCTTGAGCAGGACTTCTCCCGCGCCGAACTTGCCAATAACCTCGTGGGGGATTGTTGTCCCCTTGAGGGAAATGTGAACCAGATTTTTCTTGGCGTCCTCAATACCCTTGCGGATAGCATCGGGAACTTCGGAGGACTTGCCAAGGCCGAAACCTACCGTTCCGTTTCCGTCGCCGACGACGACGAGAGCCGAAAACTTCGAAACACGACCGCCCTTAACCGTCTTGGAAACACGGTTCAAAGCAACGACCTTTTCGGTAAGCTCAAGCGTTCTGGCGTCAATTAACTTAGCCATTATTTCGTCCTCCTATTAAAACTTGAGTCCGCCCTCGCGGGCGCCTTCAGCCAATGCCTTGACCCTGCCGTGGTAGAGGTAGCCGCCGCGGTCGAAAACGACGTTTTCGATTCCGGCCTTAAGTGTCCTCTCGGCGATGAGCTTGCCCAGCTGGGAAGCGGCGGCGATATTTCCGCCGTACTGCTCAAACCCGGGCTCGTTTGTGGCGGCAGCGACCAGCGTCCTGCCTGTTACGTCATCTATGACCTGTGCATAGATGTGCTGAGCGCTGCGGAAAACATTGAGACGGGGTCTTTCGGCGGTGCCCGAAACGTGGGCGCGCACTCTCTTGTGTCTCTTCAGTCTCTGAGCGTTGGAATCATACTTTTTAACCATTTATGCGCACCTCCTTATTTCTTTTTAGATCCAGTCTTGCCTTCCTTGCGGCGCACGACTTCACCGGTGTATCTGATGCCCTTGCCCTTATACGGCTCAGGGGGTCTCTTCATGCGAACCTCGGCGGCAAACTGACCGACGGCCTGCTTGTCTATACCCGAGATTATGACCTTGTTGGCGCTGGGAACCTCAACTGTGATACCGTCAGCCGGGCTCATAAGCACCTGATGAGAGTAGCCGACGTTCAGCTGAAGCTGGCTGCCTGCCATGGAGGCGCGATAACCGACGCCTACGATGTCAAGCTCCTTCTTGTAGCCCGCATTCACGCCGGTGACCATGTTGGAAACCAGTGTGCGGGTAAGGCCGTGGAGAGACTTGTGCTCCTTGCTCTCGCTGGGGCGCTTGACATTGATCTCAGCGCCTTCAATCTCAATTATCATATCGGGGTGCATAACTTTAACAAGCTCACCCTTTGGGCCCTTAGCCTTCACTATATTGCCATCAACATCCACTGTGACGCCGGCAGGAATAGCAATAGGCATTCTTCCGATTCGAGACATATACCTTTTACCTCCTTACCAGACAAAGGCAAGAACTTCGCCGCCAACGTTAAGCTCGCGGGCCTTCTTGTCTGTCATTATTCCCTTGGATGTGGAAATTATGGCAATACCCAGTCCTCTGAGAACCTTGGGCAGCTCCTCGGCGCCGGCGTAAACGCGCAGGCCGGGCTTGGATACCCTTCTCAGACCGGAAATGGCCTTTTCCTTGTTGCTTGTGTACTTAAGTGTAATCTTGATTGTTCCCTGTGTCTCATTATCAACAAAATCACATGCCTTGATATAGCCTTCTTCCAGCAGAATCTTGGCAATAGCCTTTTTGAC
>JAVBSJ010000056.1:0-3956 GCA_031547105.1 Oscillospiraceae bacterium | reverse complement strand
GCCAAGCTGCAAAACGACAGCTTTGTCGCCAAGGCTCCCGCCGCCGTAGTTGACGCCGAAAGGAGTAAGCTTGCCGAGTATAAGGAGCATCTAGCAAAGCTGCTTGAATCAATTGGTGGATTAAAATGACTTATGAAAAGGCGCTAGAGTTTATTCACGGCGCCACAAGGGCCGGGGCACGGGACGGGCTTGGGCGCATGCGCAGGGTGCTTGAAATAATCGGAAGCCCGCAAAAGCGCCTCAAGTTCGTGCACGTGGCCGGTACAAACGGCAAAGGCAGCACCTGTACCATGACCGCCGCAATCCTGACGGCCGCTGGATATAAAACGGGGCTGTTTATCTCGCCTTACGTGGTGGATTTCCGTGAGCGCATACAAATAAACGGAGAAATGATCGGCAAGCAGCAGCTGGCTGACGCGGTGGAGCAGCTTCTGCCCGCTTTTGAGCAGGTGAAGCGTGAGCTCAGCGAATGCACTGAGTTTGAGACGGTTACGGCAATCGCCCTTTACCTTTATGATAAGCTGGGGTGCGACATAGTTGTGCTTGAGGTGGGCATAGGTGGCAAGGATGATAAAACCAACGTCATCGACCCTCCCGAGGTTGCCGCAATTTGCTCCATCGCCTTTGACCATACCCATATTTTGGGCGGCACTCTGGCGGAAATCGCCGCACACAAGTGCGGCATAATCAAGCCGGGCTGCGCGGCAGCCGCTTATCCGCTGATGGCGGCCGAGGGGCTTGAGGTGTTTAAAAACACCTGCGCGGAGAATGGGGTCACCCCCAATATACCCGATTTAAGTCTTCTTGAGATACTCAGCTGTGAGGAATCGGGCTCGCTGATAAAATATAGGGGGCAGGAGTACAAAATCCCCCTTGTGGGGCGGCATCAGATATACAATACACTGACGGTGCTTGCCATCTGTGAGGAGCTTGAAAAACGCGGGTGGAGGCTGCCTTACGATACCGTCAGAAGGGCTATAGAGTGCGTCTCCTTTGTAGGGCGGTTTGAGGTGGTTCACCGTGATCCGCTGTGCATAATTGACGGGGGGCATAATATTGAGGGAGCCTCTTCCGTTTGCGACAGCATTGACAGGTTTTTCAGCCACCGCCCCGTGACCATAGTCATGGGCATGCTGGAGGACAAGGATTATGAAGAGTGCATAACGATGGTCGCCAAGAGGGCAAGCAGATTTATCGCCGTCACCCCTGACAGCTACAGGGCACTTGTTGCGGATAAAGCAGCCGCTATCGCCTCAAGGTATTGCGGTAACGTCACATGCGCCCGGTCGGCAGCAGAAGGCGTGGAAACTGCAATTGCGGAGGCCGGCGAAGACGGTGTTGTAATCGCCTGCGGCTCTCTTTACATGATAGGGGAGATCAAGAAGCTTTTTCCCGTGTAACCCGACAAAAGGCGGCAAAAACGGCAAAATAAACATATTAAAATAACCTTGTGCATATATGCACAGGGTTATTTTAATATGTCATATCTCCCGGTTCCCGCATAGCGGGGAGGGAGGTGATGCCTATAAAATAGAAATAATAACGCAGTTATTATTGGTAACCTTGTGCACATATGCGCAGGGTTATTTTTTATGCCGTATAAAACAGATATAGAGGTGATAAAGTGCAAATCAGTCATACAAAAAAGCTTGGCGAAACAGCGGTTGCGCTTGCGGGAGAGCTTGACCACCACCAGGCGAGGGAAACCACTGACCGCATCAGAGACATAATCGGCATAGAGCTTCCGGCAGTTATGAAGCTGGACATGTCAGGTGTGGGGTTTATGGATTCCTCGGGAATTGCAGTGGTAATGCAAACCTACAAGGAGCTTGCCGCAATAGGCTCCCGGCTGGAAATCGTAGGCATTCAGCCGCAGTCTATGCGGGTGCTTAAGGCGGCGGGAATAAATAAAATCATCTCAATCAAATAAGGAGGGAAGATATGAAACCTGATGTGAAAAACAGCTTCACAATGAAGTTTATCAGCAAAAGCGCCAATGAGGGCTTTGCGCGAAGCACGGCGGCGGCATTTGCCGCACAGCTGGATCCGACGCTTGATGAAATTAACGACATAAAAACCGCCGTTTCAGAGGCGGTGACAAACGCAATAGTACATGGATATAAGGACACTCTCGGCGTCATTACGATGACGGTGCGGCTTTTGGAGCCCGCCACAGTAGAAATTGTAATCGCCGACAAGGGTGTGGGCATTCCCGACATAGGGCAGGCACGGCAGCCTCTTTTTACCACCGGCGGCAATGAACGCTCCGGCATGGGCTTTACTATAATGGAAAGCTTTATGGATAGCTTGAAGGTGCGCTCAAGGGTGGGGGGCGGTACGGTGGTGACGATGAAAAAGGCGGTCAATCTCCGCCGGTCTAAATGAGCGCTGTTACAGAGCTTGAGATGGAGGAGCTGATTGCCCGCCACACTCCCCTTATCTGGAGCATCGCCAAGCGGTTTTTCGGCAGGGGGGTGGAGGCTGACGACCTTTTCCAGCTGGGCAGCATCGGGCTCATCAAGGCCATAAAAGGGTATGAGGAATCCTTCGGCACTCAGTTTTCCACCTATGCCGTACCCAAAATCGCCGGTGAAATAAAACGCTTCTTGCGGGACGACGGCACCGTAAAGGTGAGCCGAAGCATAAAAGAGCGCAGCTATAAAATATCCAGGGCGACACAAGAGCTGCAAAGGCGGCTGGGCAGGGAGCCCTTTTTATCGGAAATTGCGGAGGAGACAGGATATGCCGTTGAAGAAATAGCCGAAAGCGAGCAGGCCTCCAGGCAGGTGTACTCCCTGGACGCCGAGATAAACGAAGACGGCGGCTCCCTCATAGATATTTTGACAAACGAGGGGGAGGAGGAAAATATGGTGGAGAATATCGACCTGTTTTCCGCCATCAACCAGCTGGAGGAGCTGCCCAGGCAGGTGCTTGCGCTGCGGTTTTTTCGTGACATGACGCAGCAAAAGACGGCGCAGATTCTGGGCATATCGCAGGTGCAGGTTTCAAGGATGGAGCGCAGGGCGATAGAACAAATACGGTCAAAAATGGTGCAAAGGGAATAGAGGGTTTTTCGGTGCTTATGAAAAAGCCGGCTGAAAAGGTTTTCTTTTCAGCCGGCTTGCATTGCGTAAACGGGTTATGTCAGGGCGGACAAAGGGGCGCTATGACTTGAGCTTTGTCCAGTACTGGTTGTAAAGCTCCAGCACCTCGGGGGACAGGTTGGTAAAGCTCTCACATTCGGCCAGTATTGCATCGGAGGGATAAAGGATGGGGTTGTTCTTGGTCTCCTCGTCCAGCTCGGCGTAAGCCTCAAGCGAGGGGGTGGCGTAACCGGTTATCTCCATATTGCGCAGGCAGATATCCGTCTCGCACATAAAGTTGATAAAGGCCTCGGCATTTGCTTTGTTGGGGGCGTTTTTGGGAATGCACATTGCATCAACAAAAACATTGGAGCCTTCCTCGGGAATGACATAAGCCAGATCGGGGTTGTTTTCGATCATGGTCAGAGCGTCTCCGGCGTAGTAAACGCCGATGGCAGCCTCTCCGCCCTCCATCTTGTCATAGATCGTATCCATGACATAGCCCTGCAAAATGTCCCGCTGGGAGACAAGCAGCTGAAAAGCTTCCTCAAGCTGGGCAGGATCCTCGGTGTTGACAGGATAGCCCAAATAGAACAGGGCTGTTGCCATAGAGTCTCTGGAATTGTCAAACTGAAGAATCTGTCCGGAATAAGCCGGATCAAACAGCGTGGACCAGCTTGTGACAGGGCCCTCAACCATGGTGGTGTTGTAGATTATGCCGACAGTCCCCCAGGTGTAAGGCACGGAGTATTCCTGATCGGGGTCAAATCCAAGGTGGGTGTAAGCGGGATTGATTTTAGAGAAATTAGGAACATTGTTAAAATCGATTTTCTCCAGCATACCCTCGTCAATAAGGCGGGAGATCATGTAGTC
>JAVBSJ010000060.1:0-6990 GCA_031547105.1 Oscillospiraceae bacterium | reverse complement strand
GGAGCTGGCGAAAAAGTACGAGGTCAATCTTTATCTGGGCAGGTCACTTGAAAAAGACAAGAAAAAGGGGACGAGAGTTGTGCATACAGCCGCTTTTGAGGATATTGCCATAACCGGCATCGGCGTTATTGAGGATTGCGCCATGGTCAGCGTCAAATGCCCTTCAAGCCTGGGGGCGGTAAGCGATATTTTCAGCGCCATCGCCGCCCATAACATAAACGTCGATATGATTTCCCAGCAGCAGATCGACAGTGATACCAATCTGGTCTCCTTTTCCTGCAACAGGAAAAGCGCCGACAAGCTTATGGCGCAGAAGCTGCCCTATGACTTTACTGTGCAGGCGTCGCTTGCGAAGCTGTCACTGGTGGGCGCTGGAATGATAACCCACACCGGCGTCGCGGCGGAGGTTTTTGCAGCCCTGACCGGCGCGGGAATACAGTATTACCAGATAACTACATCGGAAATATCAATATCCCTCACGGTAGACAAGGAGAACCTGCAAAAGGCAATAGATGTTTTAACTGAAACCTTTGATCTGCGCGATTAGAATATAGCATCGTACACAAGAACATGCGGCGGGAGGAAGAAAAATGAAGCTTGAAGGATCATTTGTAGCAATTGTAACCCCTTTTAGCCCTGACGGAAGCGTTAATTATCAAAAGCTGGGGCAGCTTATCGACTGGCATGCGGAGCAGGGGACAGACGGCATTGTCGTCCTCGGCACCACGGGTGAAACCCCTACGCTTTCCCATGAGGAATGCCATGAGCTTTGCCGCTTTGCTGTGGAAAAAGCGGCGAAGCGCATCCCGATTATTGCAGGCTCCGGCTCAAACTCCACACAGACAATGCTTGAAAAAAGCCTTGAATATCAGGCGCTGGGGGCTGACGGGCTGCTGGTCATTTCCCCTTACTACAACAAGGCCAATGCAGAGGGCATGTATCGTCATTTCGCCACGGTTGCGGATGCGGTCTCCATCCCCTGCATCCTCTACAATGTGCCGGGGCGCACCTCCTGTGCCATTCCGGAGGGAGTTGTGGCGCGCCTTGCCAGGCACCCGAACATCGCCGGAATTAAGGAGGCGTCGGGCGACATCGGATATGCCGCCCGAATTGCCCGCTACTTAAGTGATGATTTTGTCATGCTTTCCGGCAATGACGATATGATAGTGCCTATAATGTCTCTGGGCGGCAAGGGCGTTATCTCGGTCTATGCCAATGCCATGCCAAAGGAAAGCCATGAAATAACAGCGGCATATCTGGAAGGCAACCATAAAAGGGCGCTGGAGCTTCAGCTGAAATACCTGCCCTTTATCAACAGCCTGTTTTACGAGGTCAACCCCATCCCTGTCAAGGCGGCCATGAACCTCATGGGTATGGATGTGGGCGGGTACCGCCTGCCCCTGTGTGAAATGGGCGAGGATGCCCATGCCCGCATGAAGGCCGTTATGAAGGAGTCGGGCATAATATGAAGATAATCATTATCGGATACGGCAAAATGGGGCATTTGATTGAGAGCACCGCGCTGTCCATGGGACACACGGTGGCGATGGCGGTCGATCTTGATAATATCGGCGATTTGTCTATCACAGATAAAATTGCCGATGTGGTGATGGATTTTTCCTCTCCCTCATCCCTGCCTGCCGTGGCTGAATATGTAAAGCGCACCGGAACGCCTTATCTTTGCGGCGCCACGGGACACAGCCCGGGGCAAAAAGCGGAGGTCGCCTCCCTTGGCAGCTTTGCCCCTGTGGTACATTCAGCCAATTATTCTCTGGGCGTCGCCGTCTTCAAGGCGATGCTTGAGCGTTTTGCCCATGTGTTAGCCGATGATTTCGACATAGAGGTGACCGAGACCCATCATAACCAGAAAATTGATGCCCCATCCGGCACGGCCTTCCTGCTGCTGGATGCCATTGACCCTGAGGGGGAGTTTGAGCGGGTCTATGACCGCCATGCAATAACCGGCAGGCGGGGTGCGAAGGAGATTGGCGTAACCTCCCGCCGTGGCGGAACCATCGCGGGGGAGCATACAGTGTCCTTCTTCGGGCAGGATGAGGTGCTTGAAATAACCCATAAAGCCACCTCGCGTCAGATTTTTGTCAACGGAGCACTGAAGGCGGCGCAGGAGCTAATAAAGCGCCCGGCAGGATTTTACACCCTTAAGCAGCTGATTTTTGAAGAGTAAAAGGAGATTGCCATGAACGCACAGGATATAATTAATTACATCGCAACATCGGTAAAGAAGACCCCCGTCCGTCTGTTTGTCAAGGAGCGGGAGGCAGTTGATTACGGTACCGCCCAGGTTTTCGGCGCGGGAGACAAAATTGTCTTCGGCGATTGGGCGCAGCTTGGCCCCATTATTGAGGCCAACCGCGACAAAATCGAGGATATTGTCATTGAAAATGACCGCCGCAACTCGGCAATTCCCATGCTTGACATGAAAAACATCAAAGCAAGGATCGAGCCGGGCGCCGTTATCAGGGAGCAGGTTGAGATCGGGGACAACGCCGTTATTATGATGGGCGCCGTCATCAATATCGGCGCCGTCATAGGAGAGGGTACCATGATTGACATGGGTGCAATTCTCGGCGGCCGCGCAACTGTAGGCAAGAAGTGCCATATCGGTGCCGGTGCCGTCCTTGCCGGCGTTGTGGAGCCGGCCTCGGCCACACCTGTTATAGTTGAGGATGGCGTTATGATCGGCGCCAACGCTGTTGTTATTGAGGGGTGCAGAATCGGTAAAAACTCAGTTGTGGCGGCCGGGGCCGTCGTCATAAGCGATGTGCCGGAAAATGTTGTGGTAGCCGGAACCCCTGCCCGGGTCATTAAGCAAAAGGATGAGAAAACCGAGAATAAGACCGCCCTTGTGGAGGCGCTGAGAACGCTGTAGGGCATTGTGGCTGCTTCGTGCGGCATTGGTTTGCAGACAAAAAGCCCTTCTCCCTATTCTAGGGAGAAGGGCTTTTGACATACGTATTACAGGGGCTGTGCTTGCAGCCTGTCAGGCAGGGGAGAAGGACGGCGGTCTTTTGCCGGGAAGCGCGGAGGTGCGCTTACCCATGGCGGAAGCCGCTAGGCCTTAAAAATACAAATCGCCGATTTTGTTATTGTTCGCGTGCTTGTGAGACAGCTTTGGCGTTCTCGGCGGCGGCGACAGCGCTTCCTGCAGCCCTTTTACCGCTTCCAGCCAGTCAGCCCTGTGGTCGGCCTTGTCATTGATTACTATCTCGCTTCCGAACACGATTCGGGTTTTATCCGTCAATGAGGGCTGCTCCAAAAATATTGGCAGTATCGGCTTTTTTGTCAAATAGGACAGATTGAATATACCGCTGTACACCCGGTCGACACTGTTTTTGTTTATGTCAGATATGGTGCCCTGGGGGAAAATCAACACATGCTTTGGCACCGTCGGGCTATTGAGGTATTTATACAAATCCATAAGGGCTTTTGTCATATCGCCTGAGGAGCGCCTGTCCACGCCGATCAAATCGTAGTGCCTTGAGACAAAGGACATGAGCCGCTCATTGTCCACCCATTCCTTTTTGGCAAGTATCTTGATGTTGTTATGCAGCAGCCCCAAAATAATTGCGTCAAAGTCACTTATGTGGTTGGAGGCCAGGATGTAGTCCCTGGCATTCAGATCGGGCATGTTGTACAGCTCCACATTAAACAGCGAATACAAGCCCTTTTTCAAATCCTCTTTGCTGTCCGCGTTCACGCCTGAATCGGCAAGCTTTTTAAGTGTCACAGTCAAATAGGCCGCGGCTTCTTCGCCGCTGAAGCTATATGACTCCGGATAATCACGCTCCATAGTGCGTCCCCTTTATGTACATTTACTTGCGTATTTGGTTTTTACAGAATAACATGCGGCAAAGTGCTTTCTTACCCTCGTATTATGGTTTTCAAAACAGGAAAAGACTTTTTCTAACCGGCCTCAGTCAGCCTCCCGCCGGATCATATGGATATGGGGAATGCCGTCATCGGCAAAGACCTCTCCCACAGGCACAAAGCCCGCGCTTTCATAAAAAGCGGTGAGGTAGACCTGCGCGCCGATCTCAATTTGCTTTTCCCCCAGCTCGCTCGTGATAAAGTCAATGGCCTTGCCCAGCATCTTTCTGGCCAGTCCCTTTCCGCGGTGGCTTTTTGCCACGCAGAAGCGCCCGATAGTGACGCTTGGGTAAATGATGCCTTTTTCCACGATGCGAAGGGTGGCGACTACGTCCTCCCCCTCCTTTGCGAGCATGTGCCAGCCAAACTGATCCTTGCGGTCGATGTCCTGATAGGGGAGCTGCTCAAGAATAAAAACCTCACACCGCAGGCGCAGAATATCGTACAGCTCGTCCAATGTCAGTGCATCATAGCGTTTGAGAATGATTTCCATACAGCACCTCTTTTCCCTAATGAATCTCAGTATAGCACAGGAAACAGCCGATGACAATGAGGGAAGAGAGCTCTTCAGCGCCACTATTTTTGGCGGAGCAGTAGGCAACGGGGCGGCGGCCAATGCCGCCGTGAAGAGCCGGGACAGCCCGCAAAAAATATTAAAAATCGGAAATAAAAATATTGACAAGGGAGGTAAGGTGTGCTTTAATAAAAGGCAAGTTAATAAAAAAGACGTTGACAGAGAAAGTAGATGTCACTCGAAAGTTAAGCGAGCCGGGGTTGGTGTGAGCCCGGTACCGGTAGAGGTCATTGAATATCACTCTTGAGTCGCAGCCCGAATCACAGTAGGCGCTGACGGTTTTCCCCCGTTACAGGGAACGCATTTGTTGGAATGTCGTAACAAGGTGGTTGTGATGGCTTTAGGCTTTCATCCTTTTACGGGTGAAAGCTTTTTTGTTGTTCAAAAATTGCCGGAGACATTTCTGGGATGCATACAACATTCGAGAGGTGAAAGAAATGAAAAACATGAACAGAAAAACAAGAAAGACGCTTAGCGTCGTCCTCGCCCTTGCGGTAGTGCTGCTTGCCTTTTCCGCCTGCGCAAAGCAGAATACAGAGCCTCCTGTGACACCTGACCCGACGCCGGTGCTTAGAGATACCCTGCGCATAGCTACAGAGAGCGAGCCTCCCACCCTTCATCCTTATGACCACACCGCCGTTACGGCAGGCTATATGAACGCCATGACCTTTGACACCCTCTTTAAGGCTCACCCCGAAACGCTTGAGCCTTACACCAGCCTTGTCAAGGAGTATGAGCAGCTTGACGACAGCACATGGAGCTTTACCATCTACGACAATGTGGATTTCCACGATGGTACCCATATGACGGCGGAGGATGTGGTTGCCTCGATGGAATACGGCAGAACCTACCCCACCACCAAGAACTTTACCGCGTTTTGGACCGGGCTCAAGGTGACGGGGGAGTATACCTTTGAAGTGACGACCGACGGCCCCTACGCCCTCGTGCTTGTCAACCTCTGTTCCATCAAGGTCGTTCCCAAGGCGCTTATCGACAGCGGAAATGACTTTAACAAAAATCCCATCGGCTCCGGCCCCTATAAGTTCGTTTCCCAGACCTTGGGGGAGAGCATTGCTTTTGTTAAAAATGAAAGCTATTTCGACCCCAACCATCAGCCCTCCATCACTAATGTCGTCTGGCGCATCATACCCGAAGGCTCTTCCCGCACTATCGCGCTGGAGGGAGATGAGGTCGACCTCGTTATCGAGGTTTCAACAAATGACACCAAACGCCTTAATGAGGCGGAGAATATCACCGTTCACACGGTGCCCGGAACCAGGCTTAACTTCCTCACCATGAACAGCGAGGTGGCGCCTTTTGACAATAAGCTTTTCCGCAAGGCTGTAAACGCCGCCATCAATAAAGAGTCGGTCATCGCCGTCGCCCTTGACGGAGAAGGCATCCTCAGCCTGGCGCAAAGCCCCACCGTATTTCCCGGCACATCTCTTGCCAATGCCGACGGCTATAATCTTGAGCTTGCAAAGCAGTATCTGGCAGAGTCGGGGGTCGATGTAACCGGCCTTACCATACCCTGTATAGTATCCACCGATACCGCCCGCAAGGCGGCTGAGGTTATCCAGAACAATCTTTTGGAGCTGGGAATCACCATGACTATAGACTCCATGGACTATTCGGCCTATCTGACCCATGTTATGGGCGGCGATTATGTCACAGCTGTATCCGGCTATACCTCTGCCGACCTCAATGTGTACCTCAGCGGTGTTTTCCACTCCTCGGCCATCAACGCCGCCAATATGGGCCGCGTCGATGATGAATATGTCGACAGCCTCATAACCCTTGCCAAAACCCAAACCGACGAGGCGGAGCGCACTGCGACACTTCAGGAGGTTACGGCATATCTGAACGACCTCTGCACCTTTGCGCCCCTTTACGGCTCGGTGGTCACAAGGGCCTGCAACGCCAAGCTGCAGGGCGTCACGGTCGGCGCCAACGGCACCCTCAGACTTGAGGATGTTTACTGGACTGAATAAATAACGGTTACCTCTCGCCGGGGAGGCGGGGCGCATATCCGCCTCTCCGGCACTTCTCTTTGGCTTGCGGCGCGATATGCTTCTGAACTTCGGTTCACAGTGCAGAGGATGGCCTTTTCACTAATGCCGTGGACAGTCTGCGCTGAATTGCGAATTGAAGTTTTAGAAAAAAGTTGTTGACAAAGAGAAAAAACTGTGCTTTAATAACCTCAAACTTAATAACAAAGACACTGACGGAGATAGTACGCTTCCTTCGAACATCAAAGAGAGCCGGGATGGTGAGAACCGGCATAAGTAGAAAAAGCAGAATGTCACTCCCGAGTTGCGGACTGAAAGGCAATTGCCGAGTAGGGGCCGACGGCTTCCCACCGTTAAGAGGGACGCATTTGTTGGAATGTCGTAACAAGGTGGTTGTGATAGCTTTAGGCTTTCATCCTTTTACGGGTGAAAGCCTTTTTTGTTGTTTAATTGCCGCAAGGACATTTCCGAAATGCATGTAAGCCCCCAAATCAGGGCGCATCATATTCGAGAGGTGAA
>JAVBSJ010000150.1:0-7119 GCA_031547105.1 Oscillospiraceae bacterium | reverse complement strand
CTCAAAAAGGCTTGGGCGGCGACAATGCCTTGGGGTGCGCCATTTTGGCAGCTATGGAGATGAAAGCATGAACGCAAAGCCACTTACCGTATCGCAGGTTTCAGAATATATAAAAGCGCTTCTCGACGGGGATGAGGTTTTATCACAGCTGACCGTTTGCGGTGAAATCTCCAATTTTAAGCTGCACTCCTCCGGACATATGTATTTCACCCTAAAGGATGAGGGGGCGGTCATCTCCGCCGTCATGTTCAAGGGTGACGCTTCCCGCCTGCGCTTTACGCCTGACAGCGGGATGAGGGTCATCGTTTCCGGCAGGATCAGCCTGTTCCCCAAAAGCGGACAATACCAGGTGTATGTATCGGCAATGCAGCCCGACGGAGTTGGCGCGCTGTACCTTGCCTATGAGCAGCTTAGAGACCGGCTGCATAAAGAAGGGCTTTTTAATAAATCCCACAAGCAGCCCCTGCCGCGCTTCCCCGGGAAAATTGCCCTTGTCACCTCTCCTACCGGCGCCGCCGTAAGAGATATGCTGCGCATACTCAAAAGCCGCTTTCCGATGACGGAGGTTTTGGTCTGCCCGGTAAAGGTGCAGGGCGACGGCGCCGCAAGCGATATAGCCGCAATGATCGGGTATGTAAACCGCCACGCTCTTGCCGATTTGATTATAACCGGCAGGGGAGGGGGTTCACTTGAGGATCTCTGGGCGTTTAATGAGGAGGTTGTCGCGCGGGCAATTTACGCAAGCGGCATTCCTGTGATCTCGGCGGTTGGGCATGAGCCCGATATTACTATTGCCGATTATGTGGCCGACCTGAGGGCAGCCACCCCTTCCAACGCCGCCGAGCTGGCTGTGCCTGACTGGCGGGAGCTGTATCAGCGCTTCAGAGATATATCGTCGACACTGTATCATTTTGAAATAAAAAAAATAAGTGAGCTTCAAGCCAGGCTTAAGGGTATATCGGGGAAGAAGATATTGTCCAGTCCCTTTGAATATTATTCCGAGCGCCGAATGGCCTTGGTTTTTCTTGAGCAGGCCTTGCAGCACAGCGCTGCGTCCATAATAAAGGATGACCGGCACAGGCTTGCAAGGTCAGCCGCGACACTGGATGCTATCAGCCCTCTCAAAGTTCTTTCAAGGGGGTATGCGCTGACTGCCGATGCTGAGGGAAATGTCATAAAGAGCGTTAAAAAATTAAAGCCCGAGGATAAAATATCTGTCAGGCTTTCGGACGGCAGCGCCTGCTGCACAGTGGATAGCCTTATCCGTGGAAAGGAATGAAATAGCATGGCAAAAAAGTTTGTTTTTGAGGAATCGCTCAAACGCCTTGAGGAAATAGTATCATTGTTGGAAAAGGGAGACGCTCCCCTTGAGGAGAGCTTGTCTCTGTTTGAAGAAGGCACCAGGCTTGTCAAGCAGTGCTCCGGCGCCCTTGACGCTGCCGAACAGAAGGTAAGGCTTCTGGTGAAAACCGGAGAAGACCCTTCAACAACACAGTTTGAGGAGCGCGAGTAATTATGGCGACAACACCAAGAGATGTTGAGTTTTTTGCAAAGCTTGTCGACATACACCTGGACAGGCTTTTGCCTCTTGAGCATAACATGCAGGAGAGGGTTTTTCAGGCTGCCCGATACAGCCTGCTGGGTGGCGGAAAAAAGCTCAGACCGTCCCTTTTGCTGAGCTTTTATACCTCCTTCGGGCTTCCTGCGGCCGATGCCGTCAATTTTGCATCGGCCATAGAAATGATACACGCCTACTCCCTTATCCACGATGACCTTCCGTGTATGGACGATGCCGAATACCGCAGGGGAAAGCTGTCCTGCCATATGGCATTTGACTACGCTACCGCCGTCCTTGCCGGCGACGCACTGCTGACCCGCGCGTTTGAGGTTATGTCAATGCCAAGTGATGTATTTCCTCCCCAGCGGATTCTGGAGGCCATATCGGTAATTGCCACCGCCTCAGGTGTGTATGGCATGATCGGCGGACAAATGATTGACTTCTCTTTAGGGGGCTGGAAAACAAGCGAGCAGCAGCTTACAGAAATGGTGCGGCTCAAAACCGCCGCCCTTATTGCCGCTTCCTGCAAGGCAGGTTGTCTTCTGGCCGGCGCCAGCCGTGAGCTTTGCGAGGCCGCATGGCAGTACGGGCTTTGCATCGGCACCGCGTTCCAAATAAGGGATGATGTGCTGGATGTCAGCGGAGAGCAGCATTTGCTCGGCAAGACCACAGGGCATGATTTTGAAAAGGGCAAGTTTACCTTCGCGCAGGTTTTAGGCCTGCCCGGTTGTGAGGCCAGAATAGCGTCCCTTACACAGGAGGCCGTCAGATATGCGCAGATGTTTCCTGACAGCGCCCTTTTGTCCGAAATTGCCCTTTGGCTTACCGACAGGGAGCGCTGATAGCCGCTGCTTCTGCGAACAGTTTGCCAGTTTGTGTAAAACCTTATTCAACACTTGATAATTATGCATTTTTTAGTATAATAACATTTATAAGGCTATTGCGCCGATTCGATAATATACGGCGCTTGGCTATTCGCAATTGCGGCGCTGTATCATATGTATGGTTATAGTACCAGCAAAACCGGCCTACAGAATTGCTATGGCCTTACAGGAGAGTTTAAATGGACGATAACAGCATTTTGGGCGGTATATCATCGCCCGCGGATCTGCACCGTTTAGACAGCCGTCTGCTTCCGGCTCTTTGCGCCGAGATCAGGGATTTTTTGATAGATAATGTCTCCAAAACAGGGGGTCATCTGGCCTCCAATTTGGGAGTTGTTGAAATCAGTGTCGGTATACATAAGATATTTAACAGCCCTGCCGACAGTGTTATTTTTGATGTGGGACATCAGTCATATGTGCATAAAATCCTCACCGGCAGAAAGGAAGGGTTTTCTACCCTCCGTATGCTTGACGGTATGAGCGGCTTTCAAAGACCTGCTGAAAGCCCTTACGACTGTCTGGTGACGGGGCACGCCTCTAACTCGATTTCCATTGCGCTGGGGCTGGCCCGTGCGCGCACCCTGCAGCACAGCGGCAATGAGGTTATTTGCGTTATAGGTGACGGTGCAATGACCGGCGGTATGGCCTATGAGGCGCTGAACGACGCGGGACAGTCGGGCGAAAAGCTGATAATAATATATAATGACAACGAAATGTCTATAAGCCACAATGTTGGGGCTTTGGCGCAGAGGCTTTCGCAAATGCGCTCCAAACCCCGGTACTTCAAGCTTAAGGCAATTGTCAAAAACTTTCTTTCACGGTTTTACAGCGGTGAGCAGATTATAAAATTGGTTTCCAGGCTGAAGGGACGCATACGCTCGGCCGTGTTGAAGGAGAGTATTTTTGAGCTTCTCGGCTTCCGTTATCTCGGGCCGGCGGACGGGAACGACATTACATCTGTCTGCGCTATTTTGACAGAGGCAAAAGCCTATGACGGGCCGGTCGTTGTCCATCTTAAGACCGTAAAGGGCAAGGGCTATTACCCGTCGGAAAACAGCCCGACAATGTACCACGGAGTTTCGCCGTTTGACATGGTTCTGGGGGCGGGCGAAGCCGTAACGGCTAAGACCTTTTCCGATGTTATGGGGGAGACCCTTTGCAGCCTTGCCGAAAACGATGACCGCGTCTGCGCGGTCACTGCCGCTATGGCGGACGGAACCGGGCTTGTGGGCTTTGCTGAGGATTTCCCGGCGCGCTTTTTCGATGTCGGAATTGCGGAGGGGCATGGTGCGGCTATGTCGGCAGGCCTTGCCACCGGCGGGATGAAGCCGGTTTTTGCCGTTTATTCTTCTTTCTTGCAGCGCGGCTTTGACCAGCTTATACACGACATTGCTATAAACAAGAATCATGTTGTGCTGGCTGTTGACCGCGCGGGGCTTGTGGGGGCTGACGGTGAAACCCATCAGGGCCTGTTTGATGTGCCTTATCTTATGTCGATACCCGACATAGCCATTATGGCACCTTCCTCCTTTGCCGAGCTGCGTACCGCTATGAAAAAAGCCCTCTATTCCTGCTCCGGCCCGGTGGCCGTGCGTTATTGCAGGGGAGGAGAGCTGGGCTACACCGGCAATACCTTTGATTTGCCTCAGGCTCTTTTGACCGAGGGAGGCGATATAACACTCGTAAGCTATGGCATTATGATAAATACCGCGCTGGATGCGGCTGAAATACTTTCTGCGCAAGGCATAAAAGCCGAAGCTATAAAAATAAACAACCTGCGTGATTTTAATTTTGACATTATCGCCGAATCAGTGAAAAAAACAGGGCGCATAATTATACTTGAGGATGCCGTTGAAAACGGCGCAATTGGGCAAAGGATAGCGGCGCAATTGGCTCAACAAAAAATACCATGTGAAATCAGGCTGCTTAACATGAAGGAACAGTTTATTCCTCAGGGCACCGTCTCACAGCTGGCAGCAAGATACGGCATAGATAAAACCGCGGTGACCGCAGCGGCAAAGGAGCTTTTGAAAAACGATGGAAAAGAAAAGGCTTGACCTGCTTCTGGTCGAAAAGGGGCTGGAAACCTCCCGCGAGCGGGCTAAAGCCCTTATAATGCTGGGTGTTGTGTATGTCAACGGGGAAAAGGCACAGACCGCGGGGGAGACCTTTCCTGAAACCGCCCTGGTGGAGGTGCGCGGAAGCACACTGAAATATGTCAGCCGGGGCGGGCTCAAGCTTGAAAAGGCTCTTGAATACTTTTCAGTTGACCCCAAGGGGATGACGGCAATAGACGCAGGGGCTTCCACCGGCGGCTTTACCGACTGTCTGCTGCAAAACGGCGCTGAGAAAGTCTATGCCGCCGATGTGGGGTACGGGCAGCTTGCCTGGAGCCTGCGCACCGATCCCCGCGTTGTTTGCATGGAACGCTGCAATGTGCGCCATCTGACGCCGGAGGATATAGGAGAGCCGCTTGATTTGGCTGTCATGGATGTATCCTTTATCTCCATTAAGCTGATTATTCCGGTGCTGAAAACCCTGCTTTCCCATAACGGACAAATCATTTCCCTCATCAAGCCGCAATTTGAGGCAGGCAGGGAAAAGGTGGGCAAGCACGGCGTCGTCCGCGAAAAAAGCACGCATATTGATGTTATTGAGGATATTCTCAGCTTTAGCCGCAAGCAGGGCTTTGCCGTACGCGGCTTGACCTATTCTCCCATTCGCGGTCCGGAAGGAAACATAGAGTTTCTGGTGCTGCTGGGGCAAGGGCAGGAGGACTGTGAGATAAATGTACAAGCGCTTGTGGAAAGCGCCCATGACAACACTGCGAAGTAGGTGAATCATATGGAAAAAGTTTTTGTTTTCCCAAACCCCATACGCCAATCGGTGCTGGAGTCAGCGCCAATGGTGTTGGAGGCATTAAAGCGGCATGGCTTTACAGCGCTTATGCCTACTGAGTTTGATGGAAGATTTGATCAGTACTGCGTACAATATCTCACTCAGGAAGAGGCGCTGTGCCGGTGCGATTTTGTTTTGGTTATCGGTGGCGACGGTACAATTCTGCATATGGCCTTTGAGGCGGCAAAGCATCACAAACCTATTCTGGGCGTCAATATGGGCAACATGGGCTTTATGTCTGAACTGGAGCTGACCGAGCTTGAGCTGCTGAAAAAGATAGCGGAGGGGGATTTCGTCCTTGACCGGCGCATGATGATCAACGCCGAGCTTCAAAACACGGAAGGCGAGGTTATTTTCACAGCGACCGGCCTTAACGATGCTATCGTGATGAAGGAAGAGGTCTCCAAAACCGTTAAGCTGGCAGTGTCGGTTGACGGAAAGAAGGTCATGAACTTTTCCGGCGACGGTGTTATTGTATCAACCCCTACAGGCTCAACGGCATATTCGCTTTCAGCCGGCGGGCCGATTATGGAGCCCTCCAGCCCATGTATGGCTGTTACACCCGTTTGCCCCCACGCTTTGGGAATAAAATCCTTTGTGGTTCCCTCCGGCAGTGCGGTGAGCATAACTCCGCCTGAACAGGATAACCAGCTTCGCCTGTCGGTGGACGGTTATCAAAATCATAGTGTCGGGCATAACCAAACAGTCACAATCAGGAAGTCATCCTATGAAGTTTGCCTTGTCCGTCTTAAGGGCCTGGGCTTTTATGAAATTATCAACCAAAAGTTGAATGAGAGGTATTAAGTATGAAGTTTCAGCGGCAATCGGCTATCATGGGTATCATTTCTCAAAATGATATTAAAACTCAGGACGAGCTTTCTTCAAAGCTGTCCGAAATGGGCTTTCGCACCACTCAAGCCACCATTTCCCGCGACATCAAGGAATTGCGCCTGATCAAGGTCACCTCACTTTCCGGGGGATATAAGTACTCTGCGCCATCACAGTCTGAGGATGCGGGCTTTCTGCCAAGACTGAAGACTATTTTCAGTGAATGTGTCATCGGCATTTCTGTGGCGCAAAACCTGGTTGTCATTCGGACTATAACAGGTATGGCTAACGCCGCCGCCTATGCCATCGACCAGCTCAAAATTGATGATATTGTCGGTACCCTGGCGGGAGACGATACCATTTTGGCCATTTTGCCTGACAATGCAACTGCCGCAAAGTTCGCGGAAGTGGCAAGAGATATGCTTAAGTAACCGCCTGCAGGAAAGAGAAGGCTGACCCATGCTTAAATCCCTGTCTATAGAAAATATAGCAGTTATCGAAAAGGCCGACATTGATTTCAGTGACGGCTTTAACGTGTTGTCCGGCGAGACAGGCGCGGGAAAATCAATTATTATTGATTCTATCAACGCCATCCTCGGCCTGCGCATAAGCAGGGAGCTTATCAGAAGCGGGGAGGATGTGGCGTCGGTTTCGGCTTTTTTTGAAAATATTGACACTCAGGCCGTAGAAAAGGCGGCTCAGCTGGGGTTTGAGTGTGAGGAGTGTAAGCTTCATATCCGGCGGGAAATGTATGCCGACGGACGCAATAACTGCCGCATAAACGGCAGGCCGGCGACCCTTTCCATGCTTAAGGAGCTGTCTGGTCTGCTTGTCAATATACACGGGCAGCATGACGGTCAAAACCTGCTTGACGAAGAGCGTCATATAGACTATCTCGACGCCTTTGCCAATATTGCGCCTGAGCTTGAGGCCTTTCTTGGCAAATATGAG
>JAVBSJ010000001.1:0-5246 GCA_031547105.1 Oscillospiraceae bacterium | reverse complement strand
CAAATCTGGGTGGCGCCTCCAAAAAACAGCAGCTGCACCTTTGGTGCAGCTGCTGTTTTTTGGTTTTCTCAGGAATTTCATAGGTGCTCGGAGAGGGTAAAGCTCTCCTGCGCAGCTTCGGCGCACCCGCGCCGCCGGCCGGAAGGCCGGTAAAATACGATACATTGGTGCTTACTATCCATGCCCGCCGGAATACCATAGGTGACAAGCAAAGGCGCCAAATTGAAAAAATATTCAAAAACCGTCAAGGTGTCCGTTTTATGGGACACCTTACTTGCTATAATGCACTCAAAGCTATGAAAGAGGTGCATTTATATGAAGGAATACAGGATAGTCAGCGTAAGAGGTCATTATGAGGTTTATAACGCATGGGGAGATTTTCTTTTTTCGGCCGACAGTGAAATTGAGGCGGAGTGTGAGCTTGATGAGCATATTGCAGATTAGTGACATTGGGGTCGCGCTTGCGTTTTCACTTCTCTTCACGCGAATGGCACTCAGATCGGCCAGACTGCGGTAATGCGTTTTGACATTTAAATCTTTTGAAAGGAGGTGTTAATTTGAGGCGCAATAAAAGGCCTTCGGGGTGGGAATGGCTGTATGCAATCATGCTGATTTTGACCTTTCCTTTGCGGGTTCTTTTTGAAATAAGCGCAGACGAACGAAAATTCGCAAAGAAATATCGCAGACATCGCAGATGGGATAGGCATAAAAGACGATATTGAACAGGCAAAACAACAATAATTCATAATCACCCCTCTGCGGGAATATATTTCTCCCAGAGGGGTGAAAGCTATGTCAACAAAAACAAAAGAAAAAATATTCAGCGGTATAATTATAGTATGTGTTTTGCTGTGTGTCTTGCTTATCGGGCGTGTTGTATACGGCAATATGACAAAGGGGGCAAATACACCAGTGCATCAGCCTGTTCTGCCCCATAATACGGGCGCGCAGGATGCGGCAAAGACCTATTCAATGATGGTAGTCGAGGAAGATGATATTGAGGATGGACTGAAAAAGTATTTCCCCGAGGGGTTCCCGATAAAAGAGGTGGATGTGGAGATCGAGCCGGACGGCACCTTGCGGTTTGAAAGTGAGGTCTCTAAAAAGGCTGTTACAAAGTACCTTGCCGGCTTTGGCATAGAGCTTGGGATAAAGGAAAGCCTGCTTGCCGGTCTTCTGCCCAAAAAGCTTGATTTGGTTGCAAAGTTCACCTGCTCCTGCGATGATGATTCAGGTACGCTGATGGTGACGCCGTCATATTTCAAGATAGGGGATTACAGCATGAGTACCGACATGATACCGTTGGAGCTGACCCAGGTGTTCTCGTCGGGACTGAATAAATATCTTATCGATACAGGCTACTTCTTCAGCAGAATAGATTTTGGCGACGGGGTAATAAAGCTGGTGCAGTAAAGAAAACCTTCAAAAGTGCGATGGAGAGGCTTTTCTCCGTCGCATTTTCCTTGCCCGTTTGCAGGCAGACAAACACAGGGCGCAGTATAAAAAGGGGAGCGGGGAGGAGCTGCTGCCGATAGCCGATACTGTGCGGCAAATAGAACTTAAACAATAATTAAAGCAATAGCTATTCTCTTTCGACGCAATATATGCTAGAATGTCTTTTAACTGATGATTTTGTCGGCAATTTAATGACATTGGAGTGTGAATTGTTTGTCAATTCTCGATGACACTAAAAACCGTCCACAGAAGCTATGGACGTTTACCTTTATTAAGGTTGGTATAATAACGGCTCTATTTGGTATATGCGGTCAAATGTTTATGTCCTCCTTCCCGCAATATTTGCAGATGCTGGGCTTTACAGCTACGCAAATGGGTATGGTGGCGACAGGCTATACCTTCTGTGCAATGATTATGCGTATCTTTGCCGGCAATTTGATCGACAGCAAGGGCCGGAGAACCATGGGTCTTTTAGGCCTTATGCTTTTCGGTGTTCCTCTGCTGGGCATGGCCTTTGTCACACAAAGCAACTTTGTCATTATTGCCTGCAGGTTTGTGCAGGGCTTTGGCGCCTCTCTGTGCTCTATTGCCACGGGAACCATGGCCCCTGATGTGCTGCCTAAGGAAAGAATGGCGGAGGGGATAGGCTACTTCGGACTGTTTAACTCCCTGGCAACGGCCATCGGCCCTGCCGTCGGCATCGGGTTTTTGCAAAGGGGGCAAACCGGCACCTTCTTTGCATTTTCCGGGGTTATGATCGTTCTTGCTTTCGGCGTAATGATGACGATGAATTACGAGAAGGCTATGGCAAAGCAAAAGGCCGCTGATGAAATAAACGCCCCATCGGTCGAGCCGGAGGAAAAAGAAACTTTTTTTCTGTGGAATTTCTTTGACAAGAAGGCTGTGCCCGCCGCAATCGTTGCCGCTTCGATGACCATTTCAACCTCTGCGGTCACAAACTTTATCTCCCCATACGCCAAGACAGCAGGGCTTTTGGGCGTCGGCAGCTTTTTTACCGTTCAGGCTCTCTTTATGATCGTCTCCCGCCTGACCTCAGGGCGGCTTGCGAAAAAAATCGGAACCTTTAACACCCTTGCCATCGGTTTTGTTCTGGATGCAATATCCCTTGTCATTCTCTCTATGGCGACCAACACCGCCATGCTTTATGCCTCAGCTGCGTTTTTGGGGCTTGGCGGGGGTTTTTGCTATCCGATACTCAACGTGCTGGCGGTCGAGGGCGCATCCCCCAGCCGCAGAGGAAAGGCGACATCCACTTATTATGCGGCATTTGACATCGGCATGGGAGTCGGTGCTGCCATATGGGGAATAGTCATTGACAATTTTGGTGGTTACCGCACCATGTATGCTGCCACAGCAGCGTTTTTGGGAGTGACGGTAGCTCTTGCGGCAATACTTCTGCGCAAAAAACCAAAGGCTCAAAAAGCGTAATATTCATGCCCCTGCCAAAAGGCGGGGGCATTGCTTTTTTAATGATATTGAGATACAATACAGAAAAACCACATTGGGGGATAGTTTTATTCTGTATGCTATTATTTAAGAAGCTGGAATTGTCGGACAAGGATAGCGTTGAACCCTTTCTACTGAAAGACGGATGTATTATGACCGACCGTTCCTTTGCTTCCCTGTATGTCTGGGGAGACTTTTACGATGTAAGAATATGCTTCAAGGATGAGTTTCTTTATTTCATGGCCAAGGACCATGAGGGGAGATTGACTTATTACATGCCCTTGGGGTCAGGAGATCTGGTAAAGGCTTTTAGCGAGCTTGAAAAAGACAGCGCCGAACGGGGCAACGATTTCCACGTAATGCTTTTGACAGCTGCCGCCAAAAACCTCCTTGAAGAAAAAGCTCCCGGCAAATATACCTTTATTGATGACCGTGAAAACTATGACTACATTTACAACGCCGAGGATTTAATAAACCTTACCGGGAAAAAATACCATTCAAAGCGCAATTTTATCAACCGTTTTATGGCGGAGTATGAAGGGCGCTGGAGCTATGAGAATATTGATCCGGAGCTTCACCGTGACTGTCTGCATGAGTACACGCTGGAATGGGGGCGCCGCCGCAGCGGTGACGGATACGCCGCAGATTATAAGCATGAGCTTGACGCTGTTGACTGTATGCTTGAGAATTATAACGTGCTCAACATGCGCGGCGGGATTTTGCGCCTGGATGGGAAAATAATCGCGTACACCCTTGCGTCACTGGTTACACAGGACGTTATTGATGTCATGATCGAAAAGGCCGATGCCGATATAGACGGTTCCTATCAAATGATCAATAACCAGTTTGCAATTCACAATTTTCAGGATGTTTTGCTTGTCAACCGTGAGGAGGATATGGGGATAGAGGGGCTGCGCAGGGCAAAGCTGTCTTATTACCCTGTCACCCTGGTGGAGAAGTATATTGCCCTGCCCACAAGGGATTGAGCGGAACGAGGCGGTAACCCATGATAAGATTTACACAGGATAAAGACAAAGCGCGTCTCATTGGAATATATAATGAGTGCTTCCCCGGGGAAGAGGCCTTTTGCCGCAGCTTCTTTGATACAATATGGAGCAATGACACGGCCATGGTTCTTGAGGAAGAGGGTGAAATATGCGCCATGGTGCATATGCTTCCGGTAGAGCTTCAGGTGGGGCACATAAAGGCTGCCGCTACATATATTTACGCTGCTGCCACGGCTGAAAAGCATCGAGGCAAGGGCTATATGGGGCAGCTGCTGCAAGCTTCCTTTGCTGTGTCGCTGGAGCGTGGGTATGATTTTTCTGTACTCATCACGCAAAACGACGGCCTGTTTGCCTTTTACGCCCGGTTTGGGTACAGCTCCGATTTTGCCGTTTCACGTATTGCTGCAAGTAAGCCCGACGGTGGTATGTCGGCTCGCGCCGCAAATCCTGCCGATATAGCATCCCTAAACGCTATATATCAGCAGGGTGTTGCAGGACGTATGCACCCTGTTAGGAGTGCGGAACGCTGGAGAGAAATACTTGCAGAGTTTGACGGGCGGGCTTATGTCGCCATCAGGGGAGAAACGATCACAGCTTATTGTATGCTGGCAGACGGGGGGAGCTCTGCCACCGAGGGCATGGGCAGTGATGCCGGTATGCTTACCTATGCCCTGTGCGGTGAAGACGGCTGGTGTCTTTCACCCGCCGGTGAAGACGGGCGTCCCTTTGGCTGTATAAAAGCCCTCACTTATCGCGGGGAGGAGCTTTTAAAGGGCTTCCGCTTACCGCCATATCTTAACCTGCTTTATAACTGAAAGAAAAGCTGCGCCAGGGGCGCAGCTTTTTTATTATATTGCCAATATTCCGTTTTCGTCCTCAATCAAGAGATAGATGTTCTGCTCCTGACCGGTTTGGGCGTTGATATAGACGATAACATGCTGCCCGTCCTTATTTGTGCAGACATATTCGTGACAGAGGACTTCGTTCTGTCCCGATGTGGGGACGAGAGCCAGATTGACCGATTCGATTGTCAGGTCGGATTTTACTTTAGCTCTTCCGGCCTCTGCGCTTACAGTGGGGCGGGGCAGGGTGCGGCTTGTGTGGCACATGATATACCCGCGCCCCTCAAGGCTGATAATTGAGCCGTCCTCCAGTGACACGCCAACCTTAATCAAGTCGGGATAAACTAAAATATCGTTCTGGGAATAGGCAAAGTTGATTGTAACGACATTTTGAAAGGTTATATAGTAGCTCTCACTCATGCTGTCATACCCCTTTTCGGCGAGGAAGGCCTGCGCCTTGGCAATGGCTTCCTCA
>JAVBSJ010000103.1:0-11789 GCA_031547105.1 Oscillospiraceae bacterium | reverse complement strand
CCAAGCTTCTCTGCCTGACTATGAAATGTGTATTCTTTACGCATTTTTTTCACCTCTTTTTCAGTATACAACAAAAGATAGGAGACACGGCTTTTCGTGTCTCCTATCTTTATACCACTTCAGCTGTATGCAGGCCGGTTTTCCTTTACCGAAAAAGCAAATTGCCTTATAATGGTGTCAGATAAAATTAAAATCAGGAGGCGGGTCTGGGCATAACGGCAGAGCGGATACGGGCTTACCGGCTTAAGGCGCACAACCTGGATAAAAAGCTTCCGCCGGGCGGCCTTATAGCGGCTGCCGGAGCCTGCGGCCTGCAAAACTCCCCGCCTGGCGCGTGGGAGACCGCCATGCGGAACCGTGTGGAGGGCTGCGCCCTGATTGATTTGGAGGACGCGCTTTACAGGCAAAAGACCCTCCTCCAGGCATGGAGCTTCAGGGGCGCCCCCTTTGTGTTCCCCACCGGGGACAGGGATGTATTTCTCTCTGCGCTGGCTGCGCGGGAGGGGGAGCAGCCCTGGATTTACACTTTAGGCATAACAGGCGCGCTGGATTTCCTGCAAATGCCCTTTGAAGACCTGCTGGCGCGCACGAAGAGCGCGGCGGAATATCTGGATGCACACACGGTTAAAAGCAAGGAGAGCCTTGATAAAATACTGGCGGGAATTGTGGAAGCAGGACTGCCGCCTGAAAAACAGGCGCTGTGGCAGAAGCCCTCAATGTATGATGAAAAGGGCAGGCAAAGTGTGGGTGAGGCCGCAGTATCCTTCCTCCTGCGCCCCTGCGCGTTTTTCTCCCTGGTGGTGTTCGGGGAGCGGCAGGGGCTCAGCCCCACCTTCACATCCCTTAAAAGCTGGGTGGGGGAGCCCCCGCAGATACGCGCTGATGCCGAAAAGGAGCTGGTGCGGAGGTTTTTGCGCTGCTACGGCCCGGCAACGGTTGATTCCTTTATGAGCTGGCTGGGAAGCTCCAAGAGGCAGGCGCTGCGGCTTTGGAGCGCCCTGTCGGACGAAATGACCCCTGTGGAGGTTTGCGGCAAAGCCGCCGGTATGCTGTCTGCCGATATGGACAGCCTCTTAAATGCGGAGCTGAGTGATGAAAAGCTTGTCCTGCTTGGCGCCCATGACCCTTATCTTGATATGCGGGACAGGGAGGTTATTCTGGAAAACAAGGCCTTCCACAAACATGTGTGGAAGCTTGTTGCCAACCCTGGGGCGGTTTTAAAGGGCGGTCAGGTGGTGGGCACCTGGAAAGGGAGGACAGAAAAAGACAGGCTGACAGTTTCTGCTTCCTTATGGGAGCGGGCTTTGCCGCGGGAGCGCCATAGGCTGGAGGCTTTAGCCGAGGAGTATGCCCTGTTCCGCGGGCTTAAGATAAAAAGCTGTGTAATAGAGAGCCCGTAGCCCTCACTTAAACCGGTTCCTACGCTTTTTTCGGGAGGGCTGGCGGACAAGGCTTGGGCTGCTTAAGCTCGGCGGCACCCACCACCCGATACTTGCGGGATAAAAGGAAATATTATATACTCAAATATATGCTTATTTGCGGCAATATCACATTGCCGCCCTTATACAGAAGAGGATGGGATACCTATGAACAAACAGGATAAACTGAGGGCACTTCCCAAAATTGACGAGCTGGCCATGGCGCTTGAGGATATAAGCGCCGCCTACGGCCGTGTTTTGGTGACAGAGTGCGCCAGAGAAGAGATACAAGCCCTGCGGGCTGCCCTGCTTGCGGGGGAGGACAGGGCGGTGGACAAGGAATCGGTTTTGGCGGCTGTAAGAAGCAGGGTCAGGGCGGAAACCTCCCCCAGCCTGCGCCCCGTTATAAACGCCACAGGGGTTGTTCTCCACACCAACCTGGGGCGCGCTGTCCTTTCGGAGGAGGCGGCGTATGAGGCGTACCGCGTCGCCCGCAGCTACAACACGCTGGAATACGATGTGGAAAACGGCGAGAGGGGGAGCCGCTACTCCCATGTGGAGGGGCTGATAAAGCGCCTTACCGGGTGTGAGGCGGCGCTGGTGGTCAATAACAACGCCGCAGCCGTCCTGCTGATTCTGTCGGCAATGGCAAAGGGGCGGGAGGTTGTGGTCTCCCGCGGGGAGCTTGTGGAAATCGGCGGCTCCTTCCGCGTGCCGGAGATTATGGAGCAATCGGGCGGAACTCTCAGAGAGGTGGGCGCCACAAACAAGACCCACCTGTATGATTATGAAAGGGCGGTAAATGAAAACACCGCCGCCCTGCTTAAGGTGCATACCTCCAACTTCCGCATTATCGGCTTTACGGAGGAGGTTTCCCTCACCGATATGTGCCGCCTTGGGCGCGAAAAGGGCGTGCCGGTCATATACGACCTTGGCAGCGGCCTTATGTCCGACCTTCAGGTCGCCAGGGAGGAGCCGAAGGTGCTTGACTGCGTCAGGGCGGGGGTGGATGTGCTGTGCTTTTCGGGGGACAAGCTGCTGGGCGGCCCCCAGGCGGGGATAATTACCGGCAAAAAGGAATATATAGAAAAAATGCGCAAGCACCCGCTGACCCGGGCCTTCCGCGTGGATAAAATGACCCTTGCCGCCCTTGAGGTCACCCTCAGGCAATATTTATATCCCACTAAAACCGCAAGCATTCCCACCGTTGAAATGCTGTCGGCCACAGGGGATATTTTAAGCGGCAGGGCGCGGGAGCTGCGCCTCATCCTGAAACGCATACAGGGGGTGGAGGCCACCGTCACCGCCGACTTCAGCGAGGTGGGGGGCGGCTCTGTCCCCGGGCAGCTGATAAAAACCGCGGCGGTGGTGCTGGCGGTGGAGGGGCTTTCACCCGCAGGGCTTGAAAGGGCTTTGCGCCTGTCCGACACCCCCGTCATAACCCGTATTTCACATGACCGTGTCATCCTTGATATGCGCACGGTGTTTGACCATCAGCTTGAGGAGATCGGCGAAGCCGTTCGCCTTATAGCAAGAGGTAAGGAACAATGAACCATGTCATTATCGGCACCGCGGGGCATGTTGACCACGGCAAAACCTCCCTCATAAAGGCGCTGACCGGCATCGACACCGACCGCTTGACAGAAGAGAAGAAGCGGGGCATTACCATTGAGCTGGGCTTTGCCCATCTTGAGCTGCCAAACGGCATGACGGCGGGGGTTGTGGACGTGCCCGGCCATGAAAAGTTCATCCGCCACATGCTTGCGGGTGCAGGGGGTGTCGACATAGCAATGCTTATAATTGCCGCCGATGAAGGGGTCATGCCCCAAACGGAAGAGCATTTGAGTATCCTGTCCCTTCTCAACATCTCAAAGGGCGTTATTGCCCTGACCAAATGCGACATGGTGGATGAGGATTGGGTGGAGCTTGTCAGGGAGGATATTGCCCAAAGGCTGGAAGGCACATTTTTAAGTGACGCCAAAATAATCCCTGTGTCGGCCTACACGGGGCAGGGGCTTGATGACTTGCGGATTGAGCTTGCCCGCCTGGCTGAAAGCGCCGAGGGCAAGGATCTGTCAGCCGATTTCCGCCTGCCGGCCGACCGGGTGTTCACCATGGGTGGCTTCGGCACCGTTATAACAGGCACTTTGCTTGAGGGCACCCTCAGGGAGGGGGATGAAATCACCCTTTACCCCGCCGGGATAAAGACCCGCGCCCGCTCCGTTCAGGTGCATTCAAAGGACGTCAAGGAGGCTTACGGCGGGCAGCGTGTTGCCGTAAACCTTGCCGGCATAAAAAAGGAGGAGGTTCTCCGCGGCTTTGTGGCGGCGGCGCCCGATTCCATGCCGGTTTCCCTGATGGCTGATGTCCGCCTTACCGCCCTTAAGGAGAGCGGCAGGGTGATAAAAAACAACTCCCGCCTGCACTTTTACCACGGCGCCAATGAAATACTTGCAAAGGCGGTGCTGCTGGACAGGGACGAGCTGCAGCCCGGTGAAAGCTGCTTTGCCCAGCTGCGGTTTGAGGAGCAGGTTGCCTCCAAAAGGGGGGACCGCTTTGTCCTGCGCTTTTATTCCCCCCTGGAGACGGTGGGAGGGGGAGAGATTCTTGACCCCGACCCCCTCAAGCACAAGCGTAACGACGCCGAGGTTTTAAAAGGGCTTGAAATCAAGCAGTCGGGCGACAAAAGGGAGATAATACGCCAAATCATAGCGGAGCGCAGCCACCAGTGGCTGCCCTTCGCCCAAATCGCGGTGCCCTCCGGCGTGCCCGCAAAGGAGACCGAGGGGCTTGCACGGGAGCTGTGCGAGAGCGGTAGAATCGTTGAGGTTTCCCGGGGCTTGTACCTGGGAGAGGAATATGTAAAACAGGTGCGCCGGGATATGCTGGCGCTGCTGACCAAATATCACAAGGAAAACCCCCTAAAGGCGGGCATGAAGCGGGAGGAGCTGCGCACCCGCCTGCTTCCCCAGGTGCGCCTTGCCGATGTTGACGGGCTGATAAACCACCTTATTGCCGCCGGCGCCGTAAAGGAGCAGGGGGGCATGATTTCGGTGGCCTCCTTCAAGATTGAGGCGGGGGAGGAAGTCATGCGCATGATGGAGAGGATAGAGGGCATGTACCGCACGGGCGGCTTTGCCCCACCCGCAACGGAGGAGGTGCCTGCGGCCTTTCCGGGCAAAAAGAATGTTGCACAGATTCTTTCAGCCATGCTGGCGGAGGGCACCCTTGTGCGGCTGGATGAACAGATTTATATGCACAGGGAGTTTTACGACAAGGGGCTGGAGCTTGCCCTTGACCTCATAGATAAAAACGGGCAGATGACCCTTGCCGAGTTCAGGGATGCCACAGGAACCTCACGCAAGTACGCCCTCGCCCTGCTGGAGTATTTCGACAGGGTTAAGCTGACCAAAAAGGTGGGCGACGCAAGAGTTCGGGCGTAGAGCGCAATTAATTGCCTGCGCTGAAGAGAGCGCCGGTTGCTTCAAATTGGCACAGAAAAAAGCAAAATAATAAACAGCTTTCCCGCAGTCGGGAAAGCTGTTTTGTTTTAGCTTATTGCCTGCGCTCTGCCTTAAAACTCCAAAGGGCATCCTTCAAACCGTCAAAAATAAGGCCGATTTTTCCGCATGTTGCACAAAGATACGGAAAATCGTTACCCAATTATCAATATTGCCCTTCAAGCTATTGACTTTTGCACCCCCTAAGGCTATCATTAAATTAACAAAATACCACAGAGTAAGGGGTTGGTCGCACAGCCCCTAATTTCTGCGAAAAAATTTTTTGGAGGTAATTCCCATGAATGCCTATATGCAAAGAGTGCTGGAGCAGGTTAAAAAGCGTGACGCCAGCGAGCCTGAGTTTATTCAGTGCGTAGAGGAAGTTTTTAAGAGCCTTGAGGTTGTTGTAGACAACCATCCCGAGTATGAAGCAGCCGGCCTTCTGGAAAGAATGGTCGAGCCTGAGAGATCTATCAGCTTCCGCATTTCCTGGGTTGACGATAAGGGTCAGGTTCAGGTCAACCGCGGCTACAGGGTGCAGTTTAACTCCGCCATCGGCCCGTACAAGGGCGGCCTGCGTTTCCACCCCTCGGTTTATCCCGGCATTATGAAGTTCCTCGCTTTTGAGCAGACCTTCAAAAACAGCCTTACCAGCCTGCCTATCGGCGGCGGCAAGGGCGGCAGCGATTTCGACCCCAGAGGCAAGTCTGACGGCGAAATTATGCGTTTTTGCCAGGCCTTCATGACAGAGCTTTACAGGCACATTGGCCCCGACATTGACGTTCCCGCAGGCGACATCGGCGTTGCCGGCAGAGAGATCGGCTATCTCTACGGTCAGTACAAGCGCATTCGCGGCGGCTGGGAAAACGGCGTCCTTACAGGCAAGGGTCTTTCCTACGGCGGCAGCATTCTGCGCCCCGAGGCCACAGGCTACGGCGCAACCTACTATTTGGTCGAGGTTCTGAAGCATTTTAATGATACTATCAAGGGCAAAACCGTTGTTGTTTCCGGCTTTGGCAACGTAGCCTGGGGCGTTTGCAGCAAGGTTGCCGAGCTTGGCGGCAAGGTCATCGCCATCTCCGGCCCCGATGGCTACGTCTACGATCCCGACGGTGTCGTGACAAAGGAAAAGATCGATTATATGCTTGAAATGCGCGCCTCCGGCCGCGACAAGGCACAGGATTACGCGGACAAGTTCGGCTGCAAGTTCGTTCCCGGCACTAAGCCCTGGGAAGTCAAGGCCGACATCTGCATGCCCTGCGCAACACAGAATGAAATCGACATGGCACAGGCCGAGCTGATCTTCAACAACGGCACCAAGTATTATATTGAAGTTGCCAACATGCCCACCACTAACGAGGCTCTTTCCTGGCTGCAGGAAAAGGGCGTGTGTGTTGCTCCCTCCAAGGCTGTCAACGCAGGCGGCGTCGCCACCTCCGCCCTGGAAATGAGCCAGAACTCCTCCAGAATTTCTTGGACAGCGGAAGAGGTCGACGGCAGACTGCACCAGATCATGAAGAACATCCATGACAGCTCCGCCAAGGCCGCTGAGGTCAACGGCATGGGCTATGACCTTGTTGCCGGCGCCAACATCGCAGGCTTCCTCAAGGTTGCTGAAGCCATGATGCAGCAGGGTGTTATCTAATAACTCCCGCTCAGCTTAGGCCATGTCACCTTCGTGCTTTGGGCTTGTGACATAATACGGCCTGAAATCAGCAAGTATAACTCAATTATTTAACGGACTGCCCGTATGGGCAGTCCGTTATTTTTGATATTGCAGCTTGTGAGAGTGCCGGCGGCAAGTGGTAAAGCCCCCTTTATTCCTCTTCCGCCAGCAGCCTGTCAATGTTTTCAAGGATAGAATCCTTCCCCTCCGGCAGGCGGACGGCAAGGGTGTATTTGTTCAGAGCTGTAGAGTCTACATAAAGACAGTCCTTCATCTCCATATGCTCAAGCATCAGCCGTTCCTCCGTCAGCACCTCGCGGGGGGTCATCTGAATAAAAGCCCCCCTTTCGGCCATGTGATACAGGGGGGTATCCGGCCAGATTTTAAGGGTCATGCACCAGATGCTGCGGGGATTTATTTTGTTGAAAAGCTCCGCTGTTTGCAGCGCCTGCTCCCGCCAAAGTGTCTTGCCCCCCAGGCCGGGAATGGCGGTTACATGGTATCCGATTTGGCAGGAATCAAGGGTGTCAAAGGCCTTTAGAAGGTGCCCGGTGGTTTCTCCTTTATCCATCATTGCGAGGATGCGGTCACTTCCGCTTTCCACCCCTACATGGAGGTCGGCAAGACCGAGGTTTTTCATTTCCATAATATCTGCCCATGCCTTGCGGTTAATGTCGTCGGCACGGGCGTACATCGACACCTGCTCCACAGAGGGCAGATGTTTTTTAATCAGCTCCAAAATGGAAACAATTCTTTTGGAGGGCATACAAAAAGGATTCTGTCCCAGCAGATACAGACGGTCGTTGCCGTCAATAATATGTGCAAGAAGCTTAATTTTGCTTTCTATTGTTTCCGTGTCAAAAATGTAAAACGCATCCCGCGCAAAATCGCAAAAGCGGCATTTGGCCCAGCTGCAGCCGTGGGTGACCTCCAGAAAGGCGCTGTCCTGCTCCAGAGGCGGGCGGTATACTGTAGCATCCTCATACAAAAGGGCGTTTATATCCTGGCGCGTCATAGCAAATCCCCCTTTTCGGTCACTGCTGTTACCTATATTATATTCTTTTCTGCGGCAGAGAGCAACGAAATAGAAAAATCCTGCCCGCCGATTGAAGCTGGCAAACGGGAGCTGCTCTGCCCTTGTTTTAAGTTTACAAAATAGTTGTTGACAAGTCAACTTGTTGTGCTATAATACATTCATTGACAACTCAACTAAGACAGGGAGGATACTATGACAAAGAATATAAATAACGAAAACAGCGCAGCGCCGCATAATGAGGGCGCAGATACCAAGCGCCGGGCAGAGAGCTGCCCCGGGCAGCACCGGCATGAGGTGCATGGCGGCGCAACCGGAAGAGGGGCGTACCCCCATAAGGCAGGAGAAGGGCATTTTGACAGCCCCTTTCCCCCGCCCCATCCCGGGGGCTTCGGAGGGAACATCCTTTTTGCCATGACAGGGGGCGGCGACCTTAAGCGCAGCATTCATAAGTTCATCAACAAGCAATTTGCCGCAGGGGAGCTTCGTGGCCCCCACCTCAGGTACCTTTTTGTGCTGAAGGATCATGGCCCTATGACCCTGAAGGAGCTTACCAGCCGGGCAGGCCACGACAAGGCACACACGACCCGCATTATCGCCGACCTGACCGAAAAGGGCTATGTGGAAAAAACCACACCCGGTGAGCGGGGCTTTGAGATTGACCTGACCAAAAAAGGAAGGGAAACCTTTGTGTACTGCGACAGGCTTTTTGCGGAGATGGAGCAGAAAATCATGTCCCGCCTGACGCCGGAGGATATTGCAACCGTCAGCCGGGTGATAAAAATCATCCAGGAAGTAGTGGAGGAAGCCTAATTTATGAAGGTTATCGCCAAATACCTAAAAACCAAGCTGCCCTATATTTTAGCGGCATTTCTTCTCATCGGCGTGCAGGTGTGGTGCGACCTTTCGCTGCCCACCTCTACCGCCAGAATCGTCAACGTGGGCTTGTCCCAGGGGGGGATTGAGGAAGCGCTGCCCCAAGTGCTGTCAAGCTCCGAGTTTGAGGCGCTTGACAAGCTTTCCTTAGGTCTTGCGGGGGAGATTTACACCCCGCTGAAGCCTTCAGACCCCCAATACAGCAATATTGTTGACAGCTTTCCCCTTGCGGCAGAGGGCGCTTATGTTTTGAGCACATCGGATGAAGAAGGGCTTGCGGGATATGCAAGCAGCCTCAGCACCCCTATGCTCCTGCTGCTGATGGGCGACCTGCCGCAGGGAACCGGCTTCAGCCTGCCTCCTGAGCAGGCGCAGATGCTCTCCACCCTGCGCGCCGCCCTTCCCTCCATGAGTGACGGGCAGGTAGCGGCGGTTTTGGAGAAGGCCGCCCCCGCGGTGGGTGCGCTGTCGGTGTCGGTGCTTAAGCAGGCCGTCCCGCTTTATATCAAGTCGGTATATCAGGGGCTTGGCGCCGATGTGACTGCCAGACAAATCGGATATATCGTCTCTGCCGGGGCGCAAATGCTGGGCATTGTGCTGATTTCGGTGCTGGCGGCAATCCTGTGCGGGTATATGAGCTCCCGCATAGGGGCAGGGCTTGCAAAGGATCTGCGGCAGGACGTTTTCGGCAGGGTGCTGTCCTTCTCCCCGTCGGAGTTTGACAAGTTCTCAACCGCCAGCCTTATTACCCGCAGCACCAACGATATTCAGCAGATACAGATGATGACCATAATGAGCCTCCGCATGGTGGCCTACGCCCCCATTATGGCGGTGGGCGGGATTATGAAGGTGCTTAACACCAATGTTTCAATGGCGTGGATAATCGGCCTTGCCGTTGTGAGCATAGGCGTCCTCATAGGGGGGCTTTTCAGTCTGACAATGCCCAAGTTCAAGCTTAGGCAGATCCTTGTGGATAAGCTGAACCTCATCAGCCGCGAGACCCTTACCGGCCTTTCGGTCATACGCGCCTTCGGCACGGAGGAAAAGGAGAAGCAGCGCTTCAACAACGCAAGCGAGGAGCTGAGAGGAACCAATCTTTTCGTCAACCGCGCCATGTCAGTTATGATGCCGCTGATGAACTTTGTCATGAACGTCGTCACCCTCGCCATTGTTTGGGTCGGCGCGGGCAAGGTCGATCTGGGTGTCATGCAGGTTGGTGACCTGACCGCCTTTATCTCCTACGCCATGCAGATAATCATGTCCTTCCTGATGATTTCCATGATTTCGGTATCTCTGCCGGCGGCAATGGTCTCCATAAAGCGCGTAGCGGAGATTTTGACTACCGACAGCTCTATCAAGGACCCGCAGCAGCCTGCGGAGTTTCTTTTGGGAAAGAAAGGCTGGGTTGAGCTTGACCATGTTTCCTTTAAATATCCGGGGGCTGAGCATAATGTGCTGACCGACATCAGCTTTACCGCCAAGCCCGGGCAGACGACCGCCATTATCGGCGCTACCGGAAGTGGTAAATCAACCGTGATAAACCTCATTCCACGCTTCTTTGACGTAAGCGAGGGGCGGGTGCTGGTGGAGGGGGTCGACGTCCGTGACGTGCCCCAGAGGGAGCTGAGAGCCAAAATCGGCCTTGTACCGCAGAAGGGTGTGCTTTTCTCCGGCACAATAGAAAGCAATATCGGCTTCGGCCCTGACGAGCCCGACGAAGAGAGAATAGCGCTTGCCGCCCGCATTGCCCAGGCGGAGGAGTTTATAAAAGAAAAGCCGGAGGGGCTTTTAAGCCCTGTTGCCCAGGGGGGCACCAACGTTTCCGGCGGGCAGAAGCAGCGCCTTGCCATCGCAAGGGCGCTTAACAAGCAGTCCCCTATCTATATCTTTGACGACAGCTTCTCCGCCCTGGACTATAAGACCGATATAAAGCTGCGCAAGGCGCTTAATGAGCACACAGGGCACTCCACCATCATCATCGTGGCACAGCGTATAAGCACCGTTTTGAACGCCGACCAGATAATCGTGCTGGCAGACGGGCAGATTGCCGGCATCGGCAGTCACAGGCAGCTTATGGAAAGCTGCGAGGAATACCGCCAAATCGCCCTTTCACAGCTTTCAAAGGAGGAGCTTGCCAATGGCTGATAACAACAGACAAAACAACAATCCGGCGCCCGCGCAGGCTCCTCCCATGCGGGGCATGGGGGGCAGAGGGGGGCCGGGAGGGCCCGGGCGCCTTGTGGAAAAGCCCAAGGATTTTAAGGGGAGCCTCCGCAAGCTGATGAATTATATCGGCAAATACAGGCTGAGCCTGCTGGTCGTGGCGGCCTTTGCCATCGGCAGCACGGTGTTTTCCGTGCAGGCGCCCACTATTTTGGGCAACGCCACACAGGAAATATATGTAGGCGTCCGCAACAAGCTGCAGGGCGGCGGGATTGACTTTACCGCACTCAGGAACATCATGGTTTATCTGGGCACGCTTTATATTATATCGGCGCTTTTCTCCCTTGTGCAGGGCTTTATAATGAACGGCGTCACCCAGAAGGTCAGCTTTTCTCTCAGACAGGATATTGCCGCAAAGCTGCACCGCCTGCCCATGAAGTATTTTGACACCCGCACCCACGGTGAGGTTTTGAGCTATATTACAAACGACGTGGACACAGTAACACAGGGCATCGGGCAAAGCGTGACACAGATCATCACCTCGGTCTCCACCCTAATAGGCGTTATATATATGATGCTTAAGCTGGATGTGTCCATGTCTCTTGCCGTTATGCTGATTGTCCCCTTTTCCTTCATCATTGTAAGCCAGATAATGAAACGCACCCAGCCTCTTTTCCGCCGCAGACAGGGGCAGCTTGCCAAGGTCAACGGCCAGGTGGAGGAAAACTACGGCGGTCATACCGTGGTCAAGGCCTTCAACTATGAGGAAAAGAGCCTTGAGAGCTTTAAGCAGGACAACGACGTGCTGTATCAGACCAGCTGGAAGAGCGAGTTCCTGGGCGGCCTTATCCACCCGGTGATGGACTTTATCGGCAACCTGTCCTATGTCGTCGTCGCCGTTTTCGGCGCCTACCGCGCATCCCAGGGCATGATAACGGTGGGCAACATTCAATCCTTTGTGCAGTATTCCCGCAGGTTTTCACAGCCGATAAATCAGGTGGCACGCATATCCAACATGCTGCAGTCCACTATGGCGGCGGCAGAGCGGGTTTTCCAGCTGCTGGAGGAGCCGGAGGAAGCGGCCGATTCCGCGCAGCCGGTAAGCACTGAAGGGCTTGAAGGCCGCGTCACCT
>JAVBSJ010000035.1:0-10297 GCA_031547105.1 Oscillospiraceae bacterium | reverse complement strand
GAGCTTTCGCTGGGCAGGCGTTTCAACATGGCGCACGCTTTCCTCATTTACGATCTGGACTTTTTCAAAAATGTCAACGACCTGCACGGACATATGGCGGGAGACCATATACTGTGCTCCGTGGCCAACATAGTCAGAGGGCAGCTCAGGCTTCACGATATTTTCGGCCGCTACGGCGGGGAGGAGTTTGTGGTATTCCTCTCGGCCGAGAACAACGATAATCTGCAGGCCGTTGCCGACCGCCTTTGCCGTGCCGTCGCGCAGGAGCGCTTTGTATATGACGGGCAGGAGATACCCATCACCATTTCTATCGGCGCGGTTGCCGTATCCCCGGACACCCTGTTGGAGGATGCTATGCGCATTGCAGACAGCGCGCTGTATCAGGCAAAAAGCAGCGGCCGCAACTGTGCCGTTGTCCTTCCCCTGATTCCCAGCCGTGCTGCAAGCGCCCTTGATGACTAGCAAAACGAACGCCCCGGATATGCTCAAGCATATCCGGGGCAATTTGGTTTGCGCATGTCTACAGAAGCATGACAATCAGCGGCAGCGTTGCAAGTGACATGACGGTTGTCAAAAACACCACCTGCGAAGCAAAAATATGATCCTGTCCGTATTTTTCAGCCAGAATAGGGGTGGTGACCCCCGCCGGCATTCCGGTTATCACCACCAAAACACCATAAGCCAGCGGGCTGAGGTTCCAAAGCCCTGCCCTCTGCCCAAAGGTCAGGGCCAAGGCTGTCACCGCGGGGAGAGCCAACAGCTTCATTGTGGTGGCATAAATAACATCCCTGCTGAAGACGCTTTTTATATCACATTCGGCCAAAATAGTCCCCATCAGAATTATACCCAGGGGGGCTGTAATCCCACCCAGGCCGCCGATGACCGTAACCACCGCCTGAGGCAGCTTTATGCCCAGCAGCGTGCGGATTATCCCAAGGCATACGGCGATAATTCCGGGGTTTGTCAGCACATTTTTTACCTGCCCTTTAAAATCGGCCGCCGTGAGAAAGGCAATTCCCACCGACCAGTTGAAGACAACGTTGGAGATAAGGTAGAAGGAGCCGTAAAAAAGCGCCTCCTGTCCGTAGATTGAGGCCACCAGCGGCAGGCCGGCAAACCCGACGTTGCCAACCAGAAGAGAAAACTTCATTACACTGCGCCGCTCCGCGGGAAACCCGCGGTACAGCAGTATCCCAGCCCCCCACGCAAAAATGCAGACGGCGGAGGACAGCGCAAGCACCAACGCACCGTCCCGCAGCTGCTGGGCTGTCATTTCCTTCAAAAAGGAGTTCATTATCATACAAGGCAGTGCCACTTTTATAACAAAATTAATAAAGCTTTGGCGGGTTTCGGTCGTAATTATCCCCCGCTTGCGCAGGAAAACGCCTATGAGTATGTATAGCACAATGGCCGATTGGGCGCTGAACAACACCTTAAAACTTTCCATAGCCTCTCCTTTTGACATTTCTGATAATAAAATTATACAGTTTGTACCGAACAAAAACAAGCCCCGGAAAACCGGGCAGAATACAGGGAAAGCCTCAGGCCGCCTAATATAACGCTTATGCCTTCCATATTGGCCTTCCATGGCGCCGGCGACGCCGGAGGATGGCAAGCCCCGCTTGCCGCGCTAAAAAACATCTGTAGGGCGCAGTATATGCCGTCCTGCCGCAAAGAAAAGCGAAGGCGCCCTTGCCTTTGGCTTTGCCGCAATTAACGACAAAAACCCCTTTTGCCAAAGCAAAGTTAAGCAAAGCTAAATCTCCCTGAGGGCTGGTAGTTTTTGCTTGTAAATATCCCATAAAACCTAATAAAAAGCTGCTTTTATGCTTTTACTTTTATTTATTATATGATACGATGTCTTAGAATGGGATGGGTTCGGCACATATGCCTTTAGTCCTGTTTATAAAAGGGAAGATCAACAGAGAAGGAGAGATTTCATGAAGATCAACTTTACCGAAACCGTCTTGAGAGATGGTAACCAGTCTCTGATTGCCACCCGTATGCCAATGTCGGATATTGAGCCGATTTTGGACACGATGGACAAGGCGGGCTATTACTCCATTGAGTGCTGGGGCGGAGCGACATTTGACTCTTGCCTGCGCTATCTCAACGAGGATCCTTGGGAGCGGCTGCGCATAATCCGCAAACACATGAAGAACACCAAGCTGCAAATGCTGCTCCGCGGCCAGAATATTCTCGGATATAAACACTATCCCGATGATGTTGTGCGCGCTTTCGTCCGCAAGAGCGTTGAAAACGGCATAGACATTATCAGAATATTTGACGCCCTCAACGACCTTAGAAACATTGAGGTTTCGGTCGATGAGGCTATAAAGTGCGGCGCCCATGTTCAGGGGGCTTTGTGCTACACCATTTCCCCCATTCATACTATCGAAGCCTTTGTGCAGCTCAGCCGCGACCTTGAAAAAATGGGCGTACACTCCATCTGCATCAAGGACATGGGCGGCATCATGACCCCCAAAAACGCATATGACCTTACAAAGGCCATTAAGGAAGCGGTTTCCATCCCCGTTATCCTCCATACCCACTCCACCACCGGCGTCGCCGCCATGACCCTTCTCAAGGCTGTTGAAGCGGGCGCCGACACCATCGACACCGCCATTTCCTGCTTCTCTGGCGGCACATCACAGCCCCCTACTGAGTCCTTGCATTACACTCTTAAGGAGTGGGGCTATGACACCGGGCTTGATGAAAAGCTGCTGAAGGAGATTAACGATTATTTCAAGCCCATTCAGGCCAAGGCGCTTGAAAGCGGCCTGCTTAATCCCATAGTTCTCAACACAGAGACAGACGCCCTCAACTATCAGGTGCCGGGCGGAATGCTGTCAAACCTCGTGGCCCAGCTGACCGCGCAGAAGTCCCTTGACCGTCTGCCCGAAGTTTTGGCCGAGGTTCCCCGCGTCCGTGAGGATCTGGGCTTCCCGCCCCTTGTCACCCCCTCCAGCCAGATGGTCGGCTCACAGGCCACTACGAACGTCCTGCTGGGAGAGCGCTACAAGAGCGTTTCCAAGGAAATCAAGGCCTACCTGCGGGGCGAGTACGGCAAGGCCCCCGGCAAGGTCAATGAGGCGCTGCGCAAGCAGGTAATGGGAGACGAGCCTGTTGTCGAATGCCGCTTTGCCGACCTGCTGGAGCCCGGGCTTGAAGCGGGCAAGGCCGCCGTCGGCGATCTGGCTCACAGCGAAGAGGATATTCTGTCCTATATCGCCTTCCCCCAGATAGCGGAAAAATATCTGGCCTACCGCAACGAGAGAGAGCTGAACACTGTCAAGTATTCTATCGAGAAGCTGTAAGGGAGGACGGGTTAAATGAAAGAGTTTACCCTTGGCAACGCCCTTGCCTCCTCCGTGCTTGGCATGTTTATCGTATTCCTTATGCTTGTTATGCTGATGGGAGTGATTGTATTGCTCGGCAAGCTGCTGAAGAAAAATAAACCCGCGCCGGTCGCCGCGCCTGTTCCTGCGGCAGCACCGGCTCCGACACCCGCCCAGCCCAAAAGCACTGTGCCCGCGCCCGGTACGGCCGGCAGCATGAATATCCATTCGACCCCTCCCCGCACAGCGGCGATGCTTATGGCTATTGTGGCTGATGAGCTTAAGGTGCCTGTAAACGAGCTGCGGTTTATCGATATTAAAGAGATCAAAGGATAGGTGACAAGCTATGAAATACAAAATAACACTTAACGGCACTACCTATGAAGTTGAGGTAGAGCGCGGCGAGGCCATGGTTATTGATGAGTACGCCGCCCTTGCGCCCGTTCCCCCTGCTGCTCCTGTCGCTGCAGCACCTGCACCTGCGGCAGCGCCTGCACCCGTCGCCGCAGCTCCTGCGGCAGCTCCCGCTCCCGCTCCTGCCGCCGCGCCCGTTGCGGCAGGCGAGGTTATCGCTTCTCCCATGCCGGGCGTCATAACTGCCATCAAGGTTACACAGGGACAGGCTGTCAAGCGCGGCGAGGTTCTCTGCATTCTTGAGGCTATGAAGATGGAAAATGAAATCGTCGCCCCCCATGACGGCACAGTTGCACAGGTTGCCGTTGCCAAGGGCGCCACAGTCGAAACCGGCACGCCCCTTATCGTCCTCAATTAAGGAGGACGGTATATATGAGCTTTATTACTAACACTTTTATCGACATTTGGCAAAACAGCGGCTTTTCGCAGCTTTTCGCCAGCAAGGCAGGGCTGCTTCAGCTTGTGATGATCCTGGCCGCCTGCGTTTTGCTCTACCTCGGCATTTTCAAGAAGTTTGAGCCGCTTCTGCTTATCGGCATTGCCTTTGGCATGCTGCTGACCAACCTGCCCGGCGCAAACATCTACCACCCCGAGCTTTGGGACGCCATTACCGCAGGCACAAAGACCTATACCAGCGTGCTGAAGGAGGGCGGCTTCCTTGACATCCTTTATATCGGCGTTAAGGCCGGCATTTATCCCTCTCTTATCTTCCTCGGCGTCGGCGCCATGACCGATTTCGGCCCCCTTATCGCCAATCCCAAGAGCCTGCTTCTCGGCGCCGCAGCGCAGCTGGGCATTTATTGCGCCCTGTGTCTTGCCGTTGTCTTCGGATTTACCGGACCTGAGGCTGCGTCCATCGGCATCATCGGCGGCGCGGACGGCCCTACGGCCTTGATGCTGACAGCCAAGCTGGCGCCCCATTTGCTGGGGGCAATAGCCATAGCGGCCTACTCTTATATGGCGCTTATTCCCCTTATCCAGCCCCCCATCATGCGCGCCCTTACCACTAAAAAAGAGCGCGAAGTGAAGATGGAGCAGCTGCGTGAGGTTTCCAAGGCTGAAAAAATCATCTTCCCCATCGCAGTTGCGGTTATCGTTATACTTATGCTGCCCGAGGTTGCTCCCCTTATCGGCTGCCTGATGCTTGGCAACCTGATGCGGGAGTGCGGTGTTGTTGACCGTTTGAGCGACACTGCCCAAAACGCGCTGATGAACATCGTCACCATCTTTCTCTCCCTCAGCGTCGGCGCCACAACAGTGGCGGAGCGGTTCCTGAGCTTTGACACCATTAAGATTATCTGCCTCGGCCTGTTTGCTTTCGCCTTCTCAACCGTTGGCGGCATACTTCTGGGCAAGCTGATGTACAAGGTCACCGGCGGAAAGGTAAACCCCCTGATAGGCTCGGCCGGTGTATCGGCTGTGCCGATGGCCGCCCGCGTGTCCCAGGTGGAAGGACAGAAGGCCAATCCCTCCAACTTCCTGCTGATGCACGCCATGGGCCCCAATGTGGCAGGTGTTATAGGCTCTGCCGTGGCGGCGGGCTTCCTGCTTACAATTTTCAGATAAGCCAATGCTTTAGCAAAAGCGCGGGACATCAGTCCCGCGCTTTTCTTATAAAAACCTACTGTATTATATCGGTCAGCTTAAGTGCCTCCACCGTTATGGCGGAATCGGGCAGCAGGGTGATAACCGTCCCGCCCCGCTGCTCTGTCTTTTGGGCTATGCCGGGCATGGCGAGATAATCTATCGACTTGCCGTAGGTCAGCCTTATCCCCTCATATCCGACGGAAAGGTCGTTATAATGGTCATGCCCCACAAACATTGCCTGCGTGCTGCCAAGCTCAACCGCGGCTTCAAACAGGGTGCTTTCGTAACGGGAGCAGGATACGCCCTCCGGCGCGTCGCCGTAGAAATACTCCACCTCATCGCTGCCCCCTTTATAAAGCTCATAGGCGGTTCTGTATTCCTGCAGAGGAATATGGAAAAACAAAAGTGAGCTTACTGTTTCGCCCTGCGCCTCCGACTCCTCCGTGATTACCTGGCGGTACCACTCCACCTGATCCTCATGAATCGAATCATAATCGTTGACGAGGGGGGTTGAATAGTCATTGGAATCAAGCAGCACCAGCAGCTGATTCACGCTGCCGTCAGGGTTGAGCACACGTATGACCTGATTGCTTCGCCCGTAAATTTGCGGCTGGTTTGAAGAGTAAAGCAGTGTGCCGGTGCGTGCGTAGTTAAACTCATCGAACAGCGCATTCAAATCGGCCGCGGTATTGCTGGCGACAAACTCGGTATCGTGGTTGCCGTAAACAAAGGCCCAAGGTATGCCGATGTTGCGCATAAATGAGCAAAACTGCAAAAACGGCGTATAATTGTTAAAGGAAAACGACTGTATCCCAAGGGGAAAGACCAGATCTCCCGTGACTATAATCAAATCGGGTCTGGTATATTCAATAAGCGCGTAAACCGCCTCCAGCGCCTTTTTGTCTTTTGAGGCGGAAATGGCGCTCCCCCCGATATGGATGTCGGTCAGCTGGAGTATTTTCAGCCCCCCTGCGGCAATAATGGTATAAGCGCCGCTGTCTTTATCATAAGCGACAGGCAGCTCCCGATGCTCCACCGCCGGGATAGTAGCGACATAAGGCTGCAGCAGCCAGCTTCCGCTGTTCATATAGTTATATGCGCCCCAAAGCGCAACCGCGGCGCCCATTGCCGCCTTGCGCCCGCGGCTTACGGAAACGGGGACAACCGTGCGTCTGCGTCCGACCAAAAACTCAACCCCGATAAACAGTATTACAAAGACAATAATGCCGCAATAGACAATATTCCAGACCAGCTGCAATTTTTTGTACAGCACTCCCGCTGCGGCCGCCATACCCGCCACCGCCGCCCAGTATAAGCCGGCAGCAGCAAAAATCCGCCCCATATAACGCGCAAAGCCCTTGCGGGAAGCCTTGCTGAACATCCTGTCAAGCTTTCCCATGATAACCCCGTTGCGCACAGCAATGCATTGAGCCGTGACTATCAGGCCAAAATTGCTTATGCCCCACAGCTCCAAAAAGGTATATTGGTTAAAGTTATAGATGATCGGCAGCAGGCAAACGAACAAAAGCGCCACGGCGCAAATCGCTATGGTTATAAACCGGTGCTGATATACCCCCTGCCAATGGCGCAGGAGGGCTGCGCTTTGAACCGTCATGCTGCAGGAGCCGTACTGCATATCCTTCATTTTATCCTGCCCCTTTTTTGCGAAAACAAACAATACGGTGGCGCAGGCGGCAACAAGCAGCGCATTAATGATGCTCCCATAGACAAATGCGGAGATAATTGCCATGGTGAAATAGTAAGCCCCCGCCCAAAGCAGCGCGTTCATTTTGATGCTTCGGAGCAGCTTTGCCGCATCAGCTTCGTTCAGGACGCCTGCGGTGTTGCCCTGCAGCTCCAGCAAGTCCAGTCCTATCAGCGTCCCTGCGGCGTCCAGGCTGCCATAGCGGGATATGATTTCCCCCGCCGCCTCATTCTCCGCCCTTCCCTCCGCCTTAAGGCGGGTATATTCCCCTTCATAAGTGCTTTTCAGCAGGGCAAGCGCATCCTCCCGCTGCTGGGATACTGGCATTTCCTCAAAAAGGCTGTCCGCGTATTTATATATCAGCTCCATCTTTTGTCTCCCGGCAATCGTGTTGAAACGATTATATCTCATCCCCGGCAAGAAAACCATTTCATGCGCATTAATGATTTTTTATATTTTTATTGATTTTTTATAAATATACTTTTTTATGCTTTTCGCGCAACCATTACCTTTGTTAATAAGCTTACTTCGGTGAAGAATATTATCGGAGGTGTTGAATATAAAACGGAAATTTTTTGTTTCTCTAGCCTTCATTTTCATGCTTGCAATGCCAATTTCGGCTCAAACGGAAACCTACACCGTCGCCAAGGGCGACTCGGTGTGGAAAATCGCCGCCAAATACGAAATCGGCATTTCAGAGCTTTTGAAGGCCAACCCGCAAATTAAAAACTCAGCCATGATTTACCCGGGCGACAAAATTACCATTCCCGAGGGCTCCCCGCTAAAATCCCTGGAGGATGAGGTTGTCCGCCTGGTCAATATCGAGCGCGCCAAGTACGGTCTCCCGCCGCTGAAAAGCAACTGGCAGGCCGCCAGATGCGCCCGTATGAAGTCTCAGGACATGATCGACAAAAAATATTTTTCCCATACTTCGCCCACTTATGGCTCCCCATTTACAATGATGCAGAGCTTCGGGCTGAAGTTCTCCGCGGCGGCGGAAAATATCGCCTATGGTCAGAAGACTCCCCAGGAGGTAATGAAATCCTGGATGAACTCCCCCGGCCATAAAGAAAATATTTTAAGCAAAACCGTCACCGAAATCGGTGTCGGCGCCGCGAAAAGCTCCAACGGCACCCTTTACTGGACACAGATGTTCCTAAAGCCCCTGGGGTAATAATGGCAAAATCACTATCCCTTTTGCTGACGCGCTAACTGTACAGCAAGATGACCGAGCATAGTAAAAGTATGCAGCCTCACTCCCGAGGCTGCATACTTTAATTACGCTTAAGCGCGTTGAAACAACGTAAATACAATTTTAGCCGATAGCCGTATCCTGAAACTGTACAGTGCCTCCGGCAGTGTCACTTTTGAAGAAGGGGGCAGCCCCGTGGCTGCCCCCTTCTAAGATACTGTTACCTTAATCCACAACTATGGGCAGGGGGGCGGGGGCGATCTCCTCGATGCTCATCATGCTGTCCATGTGCTTGATGTAGCCCTCTCTGTCCATGACGGCGGTATAGCTGTCCAGCATGGCCTTGGCATAGTCGCCGCCGTTTTTAAGCAGCTTGTAGCCGGCAAGGGCAAAGATTTTAGCCGTGACCACATATGCCAGATACTCGTCTGTGGGCATGACATCGGGGTTATGCAGCACACCCTTGTAGCCGCCGGTGCCGAACTGAATAACCGGCATAATGTTGGAGAGGCAGCCGTAATCGGTAGAGCCTGTAGAGTGCTTATTAACAGGAATCTCAACCTTGTATTTGCCGCCGGAGGCCTCTTCCATGGCCTCCTCCATCACCTTGGTAAACTTGACAGGCAGATTTGGCAGGTAGCCCGCAAAGGTCTGGATGGTCAGGCCGCAGCCTGTGGCCATTGCGCCTGCGCGCATGGCGCGGTCAAACTTTTTGCTGGCGTCCACGAAGGCGGGGATGTTGTTGGCGCGGACAGAATACTCCATAACAACATTGTCAGCGATTACGTTTGTGGCCTCGCCGCCCTTGCTCATAAAGCCGTGGATGCGCACGGTGTCCTTGTCGCGGAAGCTCTCCCGCTGAATATCCATGGCATGAACAGCCAGGTTTGCGGCATTAAATGCGTCCAGCCCCGTGTGGGGGGCGCCTGCGGCGTGAGCAGACTTGCCGTGAAACACCACCATTTTGTTGACGAAGCCGTTGTTCGTGCCGTTGGAGAGGGCGATTTCAACGGCGGGGGATGTATGGTGACCGACAGTTATGTCAATATCGTCCATAGCGCCGATGCGGATAAGCTCACACTTGCCGCCGCCGTAGCCGATTTTGCCTTCCTTTATCATCTGGTTTTTAAGCTCGATCTCCACAAACTCCTCAGCGGGAACACCGTAAAAGACGATGTTGCCCTCCATGGCGGCCTTGACCTCAGGATCGGTCAGCGCGAAGGCAGCCCCCATAACGCCGGCGATCTGGGCATTGTGTCCGCAGCAGTGGGACGCGCCTGTCTCGGGGTTGACATCGGGATGGGCGGAAATGGGCAGCGCGTCAAACTCGCCCATCAGGGCAACGGTGACGCCGGGAGCGCCCTTCCCCTTCAAATAGCCCTTGACGCCGGTTACGGCGTGGCCGTTGGTGGTTTCGATCCCAAGCGCCTTCAGCGCCTCTTCAAACTTGCCCGCTGTGCGGAACTCGCGGTATCCCAGCTCGGCATGATGCCATATATCGCGTCCAAAAGCGATAATTTCCTCCTGCTTCCCTTCGATGATCCCAAGAATTTTTTGCTCCAGCTTGTCCATAGCAGTCACTCCTTTAGTTAAATAAAGTATGCACCCATTTTACCATAAGGTTAGGCGATTGACAATTCTCACCGGCAAATATAATATGAATCTATAAAAATCTGCCGGGAGGGACATAACAATGAAAGTTGCGCTGCTGCAAATGCCCGTGGGCTTTGACCGGGCTGAAAATGCACAAACGGCGGTCAGGCATATAGAATGGGCCGGGGAGAAGGGGGCCGATTTTGCCGTGCTGCCCGAAATGTTCAGCTGCCCTTATTCCAACAAGTACTTTAGGGATTACGCAGAGGAAGCGGGCGGAGACACCTGGCAGACCCTCTCCAGGGCTGCCGCTGAAAACGGCATATATGTTATAGGCGGCTCTATACCGGAGCTGGACGGAGAAAAGGTCTACAACACCTGCTTTATTTTTGACCGGCAGGGAAAGCAAATTGCACGGCACCGCAAAATGCACCTCTTTGACATAGATGTGCGGGGCGGGCAGCGCTT
>JAVBSJ010000069.1:0-4452 GCA_031547105.1 Oscillospiraceae bacterium | reverse complement strand
AGAATAAGTGAAATTACAGTTTAAACCGGCTCGCGGCGCCTAAAGGCGCCGCGAGCCAAATTAAAAGACTTTCCGGCCAAAGAAGGAGCTGATGTTGTGCTTAAATACATCGGAAGACGCCTTTTGATGATGATCCCTGTTCTGCTGGGCGTTATACTTGTGGTTTTTTCACTTATGTATATCACCCCCGGCGATCCGGTCGACTCACTCTTGGGGGACTCTGCCACCCCGGAAGCGCGGGAAGCGCTGCGGGAGGAGCTTGGCCTCAACGGCGGGTATTTTCAAAGGCTTTATAACTACATTACAAGACTGCTGAGGGGCGATATGGGTCTTTGCTACGCCACAAAGCAGAACGTGTTTGACCGCATAAAGCAGACATTCCCCAACACCGTCAAGCTGGCCAGCATTTCGGTCGGTCTGGCTGTGGTGATCGGTCTGTCCTTCGGCATTATTTCGGCGGTAAAACAATACTCAATATTTGACAACGTGGCTATGTGGGTTTCAATGATACTCAACGCCATGCCGACCTTTTGGGAGGGGCTTCTGCTAATGCTGCTGTTCTGCATAAGGCTGAAGTGGTTCCCGGCTTCCGGTTTTTCAACCGTCAAACAGATGATTCTTCCTGCCTTCACCCTTTGCACCCACTCTGCGGCAGCCATCACCCGTATGACCCGCTCCAGTATGCTGGAGGTCATCAGGCAGGATTACATATCAACCGCAAGGGCCAAGGGACAAACTGAGTGGAACATAACCATGAAGCACGCCCTTAAGAACGCTCTTATTCCGGTTATCACCACCATAGGCATCCAGTTCGGGCATCTGCTGGGCGGCGCGGTGCTGGTTGAGTCGATTTTCGCCATAAGCGGCGTCGGCAAGATGATGGTCGAGGCTATCAAGGCCAGAAACCACCCCGTTGTTCAGGGCGGCGTTTTGGTTATCGCCCTCGCCTTCAGCCTTGTCAACCTGGGCGTTGACATTCTCTACGCCTTTGTTGATCCCCGCATACGCTCACAATACCGTTAAGGAGGGTTATGTAGAATGAGTGAAGTCGTAAATACAAAGCCCGCCTATAAAAAACGCAGCCAGAAGCAGGAAATATGGCGCCGGTTCAAGAAAAACAGGGGGGCGCTCATCGGGGCGGTCATTGTTATGGCCCTGATTTTCTGTGCCGTTTTCGCGCCGCTTATTTCTCCCTATGATCCTATAAAGCAAGACAGGCCAAACCGCTTGCAGCCCCCCTCGGCTCAGCACTGGTTCGGCACTGACGAGCTGGGAAGAGATATTCTCAGCCGCATTATCTACGGCGCCCGCATATCCATGTCGGTTGGTCTTATCGCCATTGCCATCTCCCTTGTGGGGGGCGTCACCCTGGGCGCCATCGCCGGCTTTTACGGCGGCAGGCTGGACGATATAATAATGCGGTTTATGGACGTGCTTTTGTCAATCCCCAGTATTTTGCTGAATATCTCCATCGTCGCCGCGCTGGGAAGCGGCTTGCAGAACGTCATGATCGCCATCGGTATTTCATCAATACCGGGTTATTGCCGCCTTGTGCGCGCCTCCATCCTCACCCTGCGTGAGCAGGAGTTTGTGGACGCCTCCCGCGCTGCCGGCGCCTCCGACTTTTTCCTGATTACCCAGCACATTCTGCCAAACTGCATGGCGCCTATCATCGTGCAGGCCTCCCTGCGTATCGGCGGCGCCATTCTGTCCTGCGCCAGTATGAGCTTTATCGGCCTCGGCATCGTGCCGCCCACGCCTGAGTGGGGCAGCATGCTGTCCACCGGACGTGACTTCCTGCGCGACGCGCCCCACCTCTGCACCTTCCCCGGCCTTGCCATCATGGCGGCTGTTTTCAGCATGAATCTTATGGGTGACGGTCTGCGCGACGCGCTTGACCCCAAGCTCAAGGACTAGGAGGGGAAAATAATGAGTGAATATAAGCTGCTGGACATACGCGACCTTACGATTTATTACAAGTCCTATGATGCCGAGGTGCACGCTGTGCAGAACCTCAGCCTCAGCCTCGACTACGGCGAGACACTGGGTCTTGTCGGGGAGACAGGCGCAGGCAAGACCACCACGGTCAAGTCAGTTATCGGCATCCTCCCCAAGCCCCCCGCCGAAATTGTCAGCGGACAGGTTTTCTTTGAGGGCAAGGATCTTTTGACGGCCACCGAAAAGGAAATGCGCAAAATCAGGGGCAGCCAAATATCAATGATATTTCAGGATCCCATGACCTCCCTTAACCCCACATGGACAGTGGGCGACCAGATAGCCGAGGTCGTGCAGCTCCACGATAAGGGCAGCAAGGCCGATGCCAATAAAAAGGCTTGCGACATGCTGGAAATGGTCGGCATTAAGGCTGAGCGCGCCTCCGACTATCCCCATCAGTTTTCCGGCGGCATGAAGCAGCGCGTCGTCATCGCCATGGCGCTGGCCTGCAATCCCAAGCTGCTGATAGCTGATGAGCCCACCACCGCCCTTGACGTTACAATCCAGGCGCAGGTGCTTGAGCTTATGAAGAAGCTGAAGACCCAGTATGATACCTCCATGATAATGATTACCCACGATTTGGGCATTGTGGCGGAGATTTGCGACAATGTGGCCATCATGTACGCAGGGGAAATAGTCGAGTACGGCTCCAGAGAGCATTTGTTTATACCGGGCAAGGTGCACCACCCCTATACGGAAGGTCTTTTTGCCTGCATTCCCGATATTCTCCAGGAGGAAAGCGCCCTTGTGCCCATTCACGGACTGACGCCCGACCCGGCCAATTTGCCGGAGGGGTGCCGGTTCCATCCCAGATGCAGCAAGGCCACACCCGCTTGCGCCGAGACGCATCCCGAGAACTACGAGATAGAGCCGGGGCACTTTGTCAAGTGCCATCTGATGGCAGACGGAGGAGGGAATAAGAATGGCTGAAAACCTTCTTGAGGTCAGAAATCTAAAAAAATATTTCAACACCCGCAGGGGTCTTCTTCACGCCGTTGACGGCGTCAGCTTCGGCATCCGCAAGGGTGAGACGCTGGGGCTTGTGGGCGAGTCGGGCTGCGGGAAATCTACTATCGGCCGCGTCATCGTCCGCCTGCTTGAAGCCACAGACGGTGAAGTGCTGCTGGACGGCGTCGACATAACCAAGCTGAGTAAAGCTGAGCTGCGGGAGCAGCGCAAAAAGCTGCAGATAGTCTTTCAGGATCCCTATGCCTCTCTTGACGGGCGCAAAAGCGTTTTTGAGAGCATTGGTGAGCCGCTGCGCATACAGAAAATATATCAGGACAAGGCCGAATATGAAAAGCATGTCTATCGCCTGATGGAGACAGTGGGTCTGGCTGAGCGCCTTGCCAACACCTATCCCCATGAGCTTGACGGCGGAAGAAGGCAGCGCGTCGGCATCGCCCGCGCCCTTGCCCTCAATCCCTCCTTCCTGGTGCTTGATGAGCCGGTCTCCGCCCTTGATGTTTCCATTCAGGCGCAGGTACTCAACCTTATGCAGAAGCTGCAGACGGAAATGGAGCTGACCTATCTCTTTATTTCCCATGACCTTTCGGTGGTCAAGCATATATCCGACCGGGTTGCCGTTATGTATTTGGGCAAGGTGGTAGAGCTTACCGATTACAAGCGTATTTTCTCAAACCCCCTCCATCCCTATACGCAGGCGCTGCTGTCGGCTGTGCCGATACCAAAAATAGATTACCACAGGGAGCGTATTATACTTGAGGGGGACGTCCCCAGCCCCGTCAATCCCAAGCCGGGCTGCCGGTTTGCCGGCCGCTGCCGCTACGCGCAGGATATATGCCGGCAGGAGCTGCCTGAGCTTGCAGAGGTGGAGCCGGATCATTTTGTCGCCTGCCATTTGGTGAAAACAGTAAACTGACAAGAAAGAGGTGGAAGCTTTGTCAACCTTTAGAAAGGTCGTTCTTTCCGGCGCGCCCCGCCAGCGGGGCATCACCTACGGCACCGAATGCCGGGAGCAAATTGCCCTTGTGCTTTCCAATTACCGCAGGTATTTTGATCAGAAGAAAAACTCTGTTTCCTGGGCGCAGGCCTGTGAGTTCGGCAAAAGCTTCATTCCGGGGATAGAGGCATACGCCCCCGAGCTGCTTGAGGAAATGCGGGGCATTGCAGAGGGCGCCGGGGTTCCCTTTGAGGATATTGTGGCACTTAACTGCCGCTCTGAGCTTCAGCGCTTTACCCCTCCGGATGAGTGCTCCACCGTTTCTGTCCTGCCGGAGCGTTCCTCAACCGGCCATCTCATCATGGCGCAGAACTGGGATATGTCCTGGTGGGCAGTGGAGCATGGTGTGGTGCTGGAAATTCTTCAGGACGACGGCCCCGATATGTTCTGCCTGACCGAGGCGGGACAGCTTTGCCGCTACGGCATGAACCAGTACGGTATCGGCCTGACCCTTAACAGCCTTCCCGCCCGCTCCCCCGATAAAGGGGTCGGAC
>JAVBSJ010000148.1:0-12091 GCA_031547105.1 Oscillospiraceae bacterium | reverse complement strand
AAGGACATTTTGCGCTTCCACACCATTTACTGGCCGATTGAGCTTATGGCGCTTGGCATTGAGCTTCCCAAACAGGTTTTCGGCCATCCGTGGCTGCTGACCGGTGACGGGAAAATGAGCAAATCCAAGGGCAACACCCTTTACGCCGATGACCTTGTGGAGCTTTACGGGGTCGACGCCATCCGCTATTTCGTCCTGCACGAGATGCCCTTTTCGGCTGACGGCGTAATGAGCCATGAGCTTATTATAGAGCGTGTCAACAGCGACCTTGCCAACATTCTGGGTAATCTGGTCAACCGCACCATCGCCATGACCCACAAGTATCAGGGCGGCACAATCGGCCTCCTGCGCCAGCACGACGCCATCGATGAGGAGCTTATCTCCCTCGCCGCCGCCACTCCGGGGCGTGTGGAGGAAAAGATGGACACCCTCCATGTGGCCGACGCCATTTCGGAGATTTTCACCCTGCTGAGGCGCGCCAACAAGTATATTGATGAGACTACCCCCTGGCTTTTGGGCAAGGAGGAAAGCCGGAAGGCCCGCCTTGACACCGTGCTTTACAACCTGACCGAGACGATACGCATCGCCGCCAATCTTCTGTTCCCCTTCCTGCCCGAGACGGCGGAAAAAATACTCTCCCAGCTCAAGCTGGAAAAGGGCGATTGGGAGAGCCTGAGCACCTTCGGCCTTATTCCTGCCGGACATACGGTTGGAGAAGGGGCGATATTGTTTGCCCGCATTGACGCCGTCAAGAAGCTGGAGGAGATCGAAGCCTTCTATCAGGCCAAAAACTCCCCCCCAAAGCCGGCTGTGGAGGTGGGGCAGCTGCCTGAAATCAAAATTGACGATTTTGCAAAGGTGCAGCTGCGGGTTGCCAGGGTGCTGGAGTGTGAAAACGTGCCCAAATCCAAAAAGCTGCTTAAGTTCCAGCTTGATTTGGGCGACCATAAACGGCAGGTGCTGTCCGGCATTGCCCAGTGGTATAAACCGGAGGAGCTTATCGGCCACAACGTTATAGTTGTCTCCAATCTTGCCCCGGCAAAGCTGATGGGCTTGGAGTCCAACGGCATGATTCTCTCCGCCGATTGCGGTGAAAATGACGTGCGCCTGCTGCTGGCCGACCATGCAGAGCCCGGATCGGTGATAAAATAATGCTTTTCGATACACATGCCCACTATGACGACAGACGGTTTAACGCGGACAGGGATGCGGTTATCGCATCCCTGCCTTCTCTTGGCGTACAATATGTGACAAATATAGGTGCCGACCTTGAATCCTCCCGCACAACGGCGGCGCTTGCCGAAAAATACCCCTTTATGTACGGCGCCGCGGGCTTTCACCCCCATGAGGCCAAAAGCATGACCGATGAGGCCTTCGGGGAGATAGGCGCTCTCCTGAGAAAGCCCAAAATGGTGGCCTGGGGCGAAATCGGCCTTGATTATCATTACGACTTCTCCCCCAGGGAGGTTCAGCGTGAAGTGTTCAGGCGCCAGCTGGAGGCCGCCAGGGATATGCAAATCCCCTTTATCATCCACGAGCGTGAAGCCGCACGGGACACCCTGTACATCATAAAGTCTGTGGGGTATTACGACGGCGTTTTCCACTGCTATTCCGGCAGTGTGGAGACGGCAAAAGAGCTGCTCACCCTCGGCCTTCACCTGTCCTTTACCGGTGTTATCACCTTTAAGAACGCTATAAAGCCGCTTGAGGTCATTAAATACGCCCCCCTTGACCGCCTGATGGTGGAGACCGACTGCCCCTATATGGCGCCCACCCCCATGCGGGGCGAGCGCAATTTCTCAGGCTACCTCAAGTACACCGCACAGGCAATGGCGGCCTGCAAGGGTGTGGAGTATGATGAGCTGTGCCGTATCACAACACAAAACGCCCTGCGGTTTTACCGCATTCAGCCTTAATATCTGATTAAAAGCAGCTGGGGACGGCGCTTATCGCGCCGTCCCCAGCTGCTTTTATTATGGGGGGGTAACAGGGTGGGCAATAGAGTTATCTTTCGGGGTAAAGAACGCCGAACACAGCTGCTGCAAGGGAGGCGCCAATCATGTGGCCCGCTATGAACACCAAGAGGTTCGCAAGCGCCGCGCCGCCTGTAAAGAGAGCGGGTCCGATGCTTCTGGCCGGGTTGACCGAGGTGCCGGTCAGCGGAATGCCCACAATGTGGACAAAGGCCAGCGTCAACCCGATGACGATTCCGGCTACCGAGCTTTTGCTTGCGTCGGAGGTCACGCCGAGAATGGTGAAAATGAAGATAAAGGTCAGTATAACCTCCACCAACAGGGCGCCCATGACGCCGCCGGCGTTAGCCACCCCGTTTGAGCCCAGGCCGCCTGTCAAATCGGTCAGCCCGAAGCCGACAAGTGCGCGCAGAAGGGCGGCACCTGCCAAAGCGCCTGCCACCTGTCCCGCAGCATATCCGAGAAAGTCATTAAAACTCATTTTCTTCCGCATAAGCATGGCAAGGGAAACAGCCGGATTGATGTGACAGCCGGAGATATTGCCGATGACATACGCCGTCGCCACGATAGCCAGCCCGAAGGCCAGCGCCACCGCCAAGTGACCGCCCGCGGGGTCACACCCCAAAAACATGGCGCTTCCGCAGCCGACAAAAACCAGTGTCATAGTGCCCAGCATTTCCGCAAAATACTTTTTCATTAATCGTCCACCTTTATACTGCAATTTTCCTGCTGATTATACCAGACCTACCATAAAAATGCAGATTTTGCGGTAAACGGCAAAATACACCCTATATTCGACAATTTGAGACTATTTCAATCCTCTCTGTCCATTAAAAAGAGTGCTTGCGCACTCTTTTTAATTTTTATTCAAATGGAAATGTCCGTGTTACCTTGCGCCAAAGGAGGTGATCCTGCTCCATAACGCCATTTTTATTTATGCTCCATCTGATAACAGGCACCTTGTACACAATGCCATATTCGTCCACTATGGTCAGAACTACAATGACCTCCCTGGCATCTCCATAGTCAATGTCTGATGCAAGATAAATATAGTACGTGGCCTCTCCGCCAAAAGCCGCTTTCGCGTCCTCCGGATCGCCAAAATCTATTGCCGGCACCTCCAAAATAATTTCCTTTACTGCCTCACCGTCCAGCATAATCTCCGCCTTGCCCGACACCGGCTGTGCGACAGTCTCTTTTCCAAACCACTGCAGCTCTATTTTGCCATCGAGCTCTATTTTGCCTTGACTGTGGCTCTTTATGGCGTTAGTGCCGCTGAATCTGGCATCAACAACCGGCAGGTACATCTCAAGGAAGTTGACCTCCGAAGTCGGCATATGAAGCTGCTGGGTCTGTACCTCGCCGCCCTGGGTGATTTTAGCGGTAATGGTCTTAATATCCTTAAGCGGAATATCCGTTCTCCCTTCAAAGGACAAGGCCGCTGTCAGCTCGCCTTCAACAATAACGCTGTCCCCTTCGTAAAAATCCAGCACAAAGGTAAGCCGATCCCCCGGCTGGTAAGTCTTCGGAGTGGCGTACAGCTTGAGCGTCAGGCGGTTTCCCCCTATATCGGCCTCCGTCACATCAAGGCCGTAATCGGCAAACAGGCTTCCCTGCTCCTCCAGCAGGCCTGCCATCTCCCGGGTGAGGCCGTCCATGCGGCTGCCCACGGAGGATATGCTGCTGTTTAGCCCTCCCACCTGCGACCGCAGCATATTCATATTATCCTGCAGGCTGCTGAGCCACCCTGTCAGCGAAAAGGTTATAATTGCCGCAAGCCCGCCCGCCAAAGCGGGAGCCCATCTTGACCTTTTGGCTTTTGGGGGCTTTGCCGTTTGGCGTGACAGCTCGGCTATGTATTCCTTCATCACGGCTGTCAGCTGCTCCATTTGCCCGTCGCTCATGCCTGACGCTGCCGCCCCCTCTGACTTGCTTTCCGCAGCGCCATCCCCTTCTACACCCAAAAGGGCGTTAAGAGACACCCCGAATATGCCGCTCAGGGTGATAAGCTTATCTATTTCAGGCACCGATATGCCCGATTCCCATTTTGAAATAGCCTGCCGGGAAACCTCAAGCTTTTCAGCCAGCTGCTCCTGCGAAATGCCTTTTTCCCGCCTAAGCTCCTGCAGGTTTTCGCCAAGTCTCATGTGGTTTGCACTTCCTTTCATAGCCTTATTCTACCCCCAAACGCAAAAAAACGCCACCATCGGCAGCTTGCTTTTTCGCAACCGGCAGTTGCAGCATAGGAAAAAGCGGGGTTTCCCCCGCCTGCTTGCTGTTATTTTTCTTTGAAAAAAGCGTATGCCGTGCCGCCACGGGAAACATGGGTACCGATAACGGCGCCTATATCGCTGACGCTTGTGCCTTTCGGCAGCTTCTTTTCCCCCATGACCTTGAAGAACTCCTCAATAAACTCCGGCTTGTAGGTAAAGCCGGCCAGTACCTCCATACCTCTGTCTACGCCCTCGCCCTCGACGCTGGCCTCCACAAAGGCAAACGCCCTGGCAATGCCCCGCTCCTTGCCGATGGGGTCAACAATGCCGTGCTGAACCCGGATTATCGGCTTGACTCCCAAAAGACCTCCTGCGATAGCGGCGGTTTTGGAAAGCCGCCCGCCCTTTTGCAGGTTCTTAAGGGTGTTAAGCACGGCGTATATGACCACGCGTCCCTTTTCTTCTTCTATTTTGTCGGCGATCTCTTTGGCGGAGCAGCCCTTGTCACGCATTTCTATGGCGATGTTTATCAGCAGCTTTGCCCCCAGTGCCGTAGTGCCGCTGTCCACAATATATATGTTGTCTCTGCCCAGGGCTTCCTTGGCCATAGTGGCCGACTGCGCCGTGCCTGAGAGCTTGCCCGCGATAAAAATACCGACTATCTCGTCCTCGCGGCTGCCTCTGGAAAACACAGCCTCAAACTCGCCTACGCTGGGCTGCGTAGTGGTGGGCAGGGCGGGAGCCTCGTCCATCATCTCATAAAACCGCTGGTTTGTAAGGTCAATCCCGTCCCGGTATTCCTTGTCTCCGAAAATAACCTTAAGCGGCACGATTTCAACATTAAGCGCCCTGGCCTCCTGTTCCTGTATGTCCGCCGTAGAATCAATGACGATTCTCACACTCATAACTGCTCCTTCTTGGTGCCGGATTTTGTTTTGCCCTCGGGCATAAGCTCGCTTGAAATTATTTCAAGCATCTTGTTAAGCCCGGAGCATTCCGCAAGAGAAAACCTTTCCTCCATACGGCGGCAAACCAGGCCGATATATTTATCGGAAAAGCTGTAATTGTCAATAAACTTCTGTGTCACATGCAGGTGCTGCTCACGCCGGTCACGCTCCGATATGGTGCGGGTGATGGAGCCCTTCTTTTCCAGCATATGCACCCTATATGTGGCGCTGGGGCGGGATATGCCTATGCTGTGCGCAAACTCACTTATGGTGGGCGACCCCAGGGCAAATATGATTTCGGCTGCCAGCGTCTCCATAACGCTAAGCTCGCCGGTGTCTTGCTCCATGGCGCCGTAAAGCTCCTGATAAAAGTGCAGCTTGAACTTGGTGTAAACCTCTTTAAAGGCCGCTTCCACTTTCATCCCTCCAAAACAGTTAAAAACTTTTAACTATTTTATCATATATTTTCACATTCCGTTTGTCAAGCATTTTCTCCGCCCTTCACGGCAGCGCTCACCATGCAAAAACACAGGGAGGCCTATAAAAGGCCTCCCTGCAAGGTTGTAATTATACTTTTTTATGCCGGCTCAACTGTCTCGGGAAAGATAGTTTCAATCTCCGTCAGGTATCCGCCGCTCTCCAAAAACCGCAGAACATTGACGCAATCCTCGTTCACTTCCAGATTTGCGTAAATATAGCTGTCACGGCCTCCGACTGTTTCATACCCGGATATATACACCCTGTACGCGCCCAACTCTTCATATTTTCCGTTGCCCAGGACGTTGTAGGTCAGCATGTTTCCCTGCTGAATATCCGCCTTTGCCGCTTCCATCAGCCCTGCAAAATCCTCGTTATCCACATAGGTTGAGCTGTAGACGCTGACCTCCACAACCTCTATTGAGGTCACACTCACATCGCTCTCCCACAGTATGCGGGTACGGGCCTTAACGGCCGACGGCTGGCTGTAAAGCTCCTCGATCATGGCGGGGATCTCATTTGTCGCCATGCCGGTGTTTGGGTCAAACTGCACAGGCAGGGTATAGTACCGCTCAGATACGCCTCCGTTTGTCTTTTTATAGGTTATATAGAGGCTGAAGCTGCTGTTAAGCTCATAATACCTGCCGTCATACCCCGAAGTGCCCGAGTATTCATAATAAGCCTCCAGCACGCCCTCGTTTTCACTTTTGGAGGCTACTATCTTTTGGTGGATTTCCAGCACCCTTGCAACCAAAGGATCGTTGGCAGACAGAGCAAGGCTTTCTCCGTTGACCGTCAGCTCGATGCTTTCCAGCTCCGCCGCTGCGGGAACCCATTTCTCGGCGCCCAGCACATCGAAGCCGATAATCCCCATCATAACTATCACAAGAGCCGCAAACACTGCAAAGCCCTTCCACGCGGTTTTGAAGACCTTAAGCGTCTTGCGCAGCGCCATCTCGGTAACAAAGTACCCGATAAACGCCCCGCCCAGCATGCAGACGGTGAAGGCTGCCAAATTGTTCTGGTTTCTAAACAGGCTGGAGAAAATAATGCCGTAAAATGCCAACCCCAGAAGCAGGGTTATGACGCTGGCAAACAGGTACTTGAAGAAGGGTCTCAGCCTTCTGACGGCTATAATATCCCCCGCCGATTCGCTGTGCCTGCGCTGGTAAAGGAACCATGCAGCAGCCGTCATAAGACAGCCGACCACGGCAATCACAAGCAAATACTTCCAGCCGCTGTATGCCGGCAGTGTATTCACTGTTTTTATGCGCCCGTAATACAGGTACGCCATAGGTATAAGCTTTTCAAAGGTCAGTCCGCCCATACGTATGCCGTAAATAAACATGCCCATTATCGCCCTTATACAAAACTCAAAAATGGCGACCACAAAGTTGAGGAAAACATACAGCATGGCTGTGGCCATTGTATTGCCTGTAAGCTGGGCGCACAGGCATGCAAAGCCGAAGAAGAACACGAATGACAGCGCGTATATGCCGAAGCACTGCACAATGTAAATTGCGGCGCCGCCGATTCCGTTTACCGCGGCCACCAGCCATGTGAGCGCCGATACCAGCGCCGCCGGCAGCAGGATAAGGGATATGCCCGAAAGGTAATTTGTAATAAACAAATTGGCGCGGGTCACTGGCAGGGAATGGTACATAGACACGCTCTTGGTTGTGCTCTGGTAAGAAAACAGCGCCATTACCGACCAGATTGCAAAGCCGAAGGCCATTGCCGGCGCCCCGTACGCGCCAAAGCCCAGAATATACTTGTAAATATCCACAGACCCGCCGAACTCGGTATACCTGGCCATATTGCTTACCATGACCGGCATACCCAGAACCCATATGATCAAATGAAAGATACCGAGAAGCCAGAAGCGGCTTATGTTGTTCCGAAAGATGGCCTTATCAAAGTACGATTTCTTTGACTGCATACTCGGCACCTCCTAACTCGTAAATAAATATCTCCTCCAGCGTCAGTGGCAGCAGGTCATAAAACACCGGACTCTTGCTTTCAATGCGTTTGCATATTTCTTCCTGCTTCCCCCGGATTATATGTGTATTGACCCTGCCGGACGAACCGGAATGAAGTATATCAAGATCGGAAAGATCAGCCCCGCCATCGCCGAACACCACCTGCAGCTTGACGATATTGTCCTGCAGATCTGAGAGGGAGCGCTCAATCATCATTCTGCCCTTGTTGATTATGCCCACATGGTCACAGACATCCTCAAGCTCCCTCAGGTTGTGGGAGGAGACCAGCACGGTTGTGCCTCTTTCCGCCACATCGCCCATGATAATGCTCCACACCTGGCGGCGCATGACAGGATCGAGACCGTCCACAGGCTCATCCAGCACCAGCACATCCGGCCTTGTGCACATGGCCAGCCAGAAGGCCGCCTGCTTTTGCATACCCTTGGAAAAATGCCGTATGGCTCTTTTTTCGTCAAGGGCAAAAACCTCTCTCAGGGCGTTAAAACGTCCGTCGTCAAAGCTAGGGTATACCCCTTTATAAAATGTCTTCATATCCTTGATATTGGCCGAAACAAAGGCAAAAATATCATCGGGTATATAGGAAATGCGCTGCTTGACCGGCGGGTTTTCATATACAGGCTGTCCGTCGATGGTCACCGTTCCGCTGTCAGGGCGGTAAATGCCGGTGATATGCCGTATAATGGTGGATTTTCCCGAGCCGTTGGGACCTACAAGCCCGTAAATACCTCCCTTGGGCGCCGAAAGATCTATGCTGTCCAGCGCTTTAAACCCTTCAAAGGTTTTTACAACGTTTCTAACCTCTATCATGCTGTCTGTCCTCCCCTGGTGTCGATCCTGCGCTTAAGCTGATCCTCGTTCAGCCCCAGCAAAAGCAGCTCCGCCACCGTTTTGTCAAATACCAGCAGGGTATCTCTCATTCTGGCCGATTCCACATCGTTCTTCTGGTTGATGAAAGAGCCCTTGCCCGGTACAGTGTAAATAAATCCCTCGTTCTCCAGCTCCCGGTACGCCCTTTGGATTGTGTTGGGGTTAATGGCCAGCGTTCCGGCCAGCTCCCTCACAGAGGGCAGCTTTTCATCCTGCGGCAGACCGCCTGAAATTATAAGCCGTGTTATATTGTCCTTGATCTGCTCATAAATCGGCTTGGAATCCCGGTAATTCAAACTTATCACATCGTATACCTCCTGTTCCTGAAAATATAATCGCTGAATATCCCACACCGGCGCCTGCCAATGCTGTATCAACTGTATCGTATGTCTTAATACAGTTATATCACTCAATTTTATACCTGTCAATAGTCTGCCCGAAATATTTCTGTCCTTTCTCCCTGTTTGGGTTTTGTAAAGCTTTATATTCCCCCGGCGCGCAAAAAAGACGGCCTTTCGGCCGCCTGTGCTTTTGTGTTTATTTATCCTCCTGCATATCGCAGGGCTGTACAAGCAGCGTCTTGTAATTAAAATAATTGACCATGCCCACCTGTCCGCCCTGCAATTTCTTCACCCATTTGACCTGCGTATAATCCACCGGCACCTTTGGCTGCTGCCAAAGTCCCGAATGAAATGCCGCAAGCGCCGCTGCCTGCTCCATCGCCCTGTCTGAGGCCTCTCTCCCCTCAAGGCAAAGCACCACATGGCTGCCCGGGGCGTTTTTGGTGTGAAACCAAAGGTCTCCCCCCTTGGCGGTGTGAAGGGAAAGCTGTTCATTCTCCCGGTTGTTGCGGCCGCGAAGCACCAGAAAGCCGTCATCGGTGTAATATCTTTTGAAAGCGGGCGCAGCGGATTTTGCCGGCTTGCCATTGACCGCCCGCTGTCTGATATAGCCCCCTTCGACAAGCTCCTGCCGGATGGCGGCCATATCCTTTTCCCCCATCGCCTGACCGATGCTGAACATGACGGTTTTCAGGTATTCAAGCTCCCTCTCCCCCTGCCCGAGCTGCTTTTCCAGCGCCTCCTCGGCGTTTTTCATGCGGGTGTAGCGCTTATAAAGCAGCTGGGCGTTCTGCTGGGGAGAAAGGTCGGGATCCAGCTTGATAGTGACGCTGGGCATGGCCTCATCAAAATAATCCGTCACGGTTGCCTGAGTATCGCCGCTTTTGATGGCGTAAATGTTGGCGGTGATCAAATCGGCATGATTTTTCAGCTTCTCACGCCCTTTGGCCGACTGCCGCTCCTCCCGCTGTCTGCCCAGCTTCTTTTCCAGCTTTGCAATGCTGCTTTTGACGGTTTTCTCCAGCCCCGAAGAGAGGCTTTTTCTAACCTCCTCCGCCCTCTGCCCGCCGTAAAAGCTGTCTATCATGGCGGAAAAGCTGTCCATCAAGCGGCTTTCGCCTTCCTCAATATGTGTCATCGGCAGGCAGAAGAAATCTGTGGGGGCGCCGTGTTTTATTATCATATACGGTCTGCCCTCCCCCTTTGCCAGGCGGTAAAGGGCAGACGCCTGCTCCTCCGCCGAGGGGCAGGAAAAGGCAAGCTCCTTGGCAATAACGGGGGCAACGCCGTCGAACAGCTCGTTAAGGGGCGTATCGGAGGGCGCCGCGGCGATAAAGGCCAGTATCTCCCTTTCCTCCATGCCGAAAAGCTGTGGCTTTTCCTGCTTTTTCGGCATACGGTACAGCATTCCGGGCATAACGCTGCGGGTGCCGTCGCTTTCAAAATCCACCCGCTTTAAGCACCCCAGGATGATACCCTCCTTGTCGGCGAGGATGATATTGGTGCGGCGTCCGATAAGCTCACAAATCAGCCGTTTTTCAGAAAAAACCCCCAGCTCATCCTGCGAGGATATGACAAGCTCGGTCATCCTTTCTCCCTCGGGCTGCCGAATCTCCAATATGCGCCCCGCCAGCAGATGCTTGCGCAGCAGCATGCACAGCATGGGCGGCGCGGGTGGGTTCTCCCCCTTGCTGTCGGTGAGATACACCCCTGCATTGGTTCCGCCTGCGGACAGAAGCAGCCTGCGGTTGCCGCCGGCGGAGTGAAGCCCCAGCACCACCTCAAAGGGTCTGGGCATTGATATTTTATCGATTTTCGCGCCGGCGAGCTCACCGTTAAGCTCCTTTGTCAGCGCGGCTATTGTAAGGCTGTCAAGTGCCATATTTATCTCCTGTATTCTTTAAGCAGCGCCAGATACTTTCCGGCCTTTGCGCCCTCTTCCCCGCTTCCGAGGGAAGCCTTTTCAAACTTTTTTCTGAGCATAGCTAGGTAAGCTTCAAAGTAAGGGTCATTCTCAATATAGGGGGTGAAAAGAGGGTTATTGCAGTCACTGCACCCTCCCTGTGCCTTTATGGCCACATAAAGCTTGCCAAAATCAAGGCATAGCTTTTCATCGGTTATGCGGTAGCCGTTTTTATAAAGAAACTCCCGCAGCTTGTATGCCCTTGTTTGAGGCTGCATAATCAAATGGACGCCGTTTTTTGTCCACCCCGCCCTTTTAAGTATCTCAATAATATTTTCCGCACCCATACCGCAAAGCAGCACGGCATCCCCCTCCTCAGCCGCAGTGACACCGTCAAGGCCGTCGGTCAGCAGGGTGGTGATTTTACCCTCCAGCCCAAAGCCCGATATGTTCCTTTTGGCGCTGTCCAGAGGGCCTTGCCTTATGTCGCAGGCAAGCGCCCGCGCCGCCCTGCCTGAGCGCACAAGATGAATCGGCAGCAGGGCATGGTCACACCCCACATCTATAACTGTATTGCGTCCCTCCACCATTTCGGCGCAGGCCGTCAGTCTTTTTGAAAGCTTCACCTAACCGTCCCCTAACCCTTTTTCCTTTATAGAGGCTAAAGAAAGGGGGCAACCCTACGATTGCCCCCGCCTTTTCACTTACTTTGCGGCAAAATATGCGTTGAGCTTTGCAACAAGCTCGTCAGCATCTGTGCCGTGGACCGCGCAAGCATCGCCGATGCTCTCACCCTGTGAAGCCGGTCAGCCAAGGCAGTGCATGCCGATTTCCATAAAGAACTGGGCGGTGCTGCTGTCAGCGGCCATAACTTCGCCGATGACGGTATCTTTTGTTACGATCATGCCTGTTTCCTCCTGTTTCTATTTATTTCGGAAATATTATACTATATGGGTGTATATACTGCAAGTATTTTATGCTCGCCATTAGCATGTCCTGCCTCTTCCCAAATATGTAAACACGCAAATAAACCCAAAGCGGGCTGCCTGATATACCCCGCCATTTGCAAAAAGCTCCACCGAAAGGGTGAAGCTTTTTGCAAGCAAGCCTGTAAGCCGGGTTCTGTCTTTGCAGCCATCTATCTGGGACGCGCGTCGCCGCGCGCCTCTAGCCACCCTTCCGGAGATTGGCCGAGCAGGCCGTATCCCCCGTGTCGGTGTTGCTTCGAATAGAGTTTACAGGGAGCGGCGGTTACCCGCCGCACCGGTGAGCTCTTACCTCGCCTTTCCACCCTTACCCCGCAAGCGGGGCGGTATATCTCTGTTGCACTTGTCCTAAGATCACTCTCGGCTGACGTTATCAGCTATCCC
>JAVBSJ010000024.1:0-7403 GCA_031547105.1 Oscillospiraceae bacterium | reverse complement strand
CACCGCGGTTATAGCTCCAAGAGGCCCCTCTCCCCTGATTTGCAGGGTGACCGAGCCTCCCTTCTGCTTTAATTCATCCCCCATCATGCTGGCAGCGGTAAGCGTCCTGCCAAGCGCCGCTGTCGCCAGCGGCAGCGTTTTATGAATGCGGCGCATCTCTTCTGCCATTTCTGTGGTCTGAACAGCTGCGGCCTTGATATATCCGTCCTTTGTCATGCCTCTTATCAGAAAGTCCTTCATAATTCCTCCGCTATTTTTGTGCGACAAACATCAGCCTGCCGCTGTCATTTGTGCACAATCTATTTGTAGTGCCGCTATAAACTCCAAGAACTGAAAATCCTGCACCGGTCAGCAGCTTTTCAATTGCTTCCCGCGTATATGCCCTCTGAAAATGCGTTTCAGTATACCGCTGACACGAGCTGCCCTTCTGGGCAAAAATATCCACCGTGTGGGATGCCATACGGCTTCTTTTGTCATATCCGTATTGCCAAACGGCAAAAATATCATCTATTTCGCATACAGCTGAGGTTCCCGCCATATCCTCAAACATGCCCGGGCTTTTTACGTCAAAGATAAAAACTCCGCCCTTGTTCATAAATAGCGAGACAAGGCTGACAGCCCTCTTCAAATCTCTGCCGTCTGTGAGATAATTAAGGCTGTCAAGGCCGCATACGCATCCGTCAACGGTTCCGTACAGGTCAAGCTCAGTCATGTCCTGGCAGATAAAGGTGGGCGCAATATCAAGTCCTGTCGCCTTTTCCCTGGCTTTATGCAGCATTTCAGGTGAGCTGTCACAGCTTATCATATCATATCCCATTTGCGCAAGTGCCACGGTCAGGCTGCCCGTTCCGCAGGCGAGGTCAAGCACCAGATTGCCCGGTATCCTGTGGCGCTTAAACAGCTTGTCCGCCCTGTTGGCGTAGGCGGCGTAATCGACATCAAAAGTCAGCCTGTCATAATATTCCGCTAAGGCAGAATACGCGATATGTTCATTAGTCATTGAGCACCCACTCCATCATCTGTCCGATATCGTCAAAAACCGGAGTCTCCAGCGCAAGCAGGGTCTGCTTGCTCTGATGTCCCCTGGCCACAAGGGCGCAATCGGCCCCAAGCCCCTGCGCCATATGCAAATCATGCTCAAGATCGCCGATAACCAGGGTTTTTCCCCTCTTTTCTCCATTCAAAAGCGACTGTGCCCTTTCCACCTTGCTTTGGGAAAGGTTATTCTGCGCGCCTGAGATCAAATCGAAATAATCCGCAATGCCGAATGACTGCGTGAAATGCTCAAGCTGGCGCTGCTCCAATGAAGAAATAATCAGCTGCCTTGCCCCTGCCTGCCGGAAGGTCATAAGCGCATCCTCAGCATAGGGGCTGAGGGCAAGCAGCTCCCTGCGCTTAAAGTAGCTCTCGGTAAACTCTTGCGCGATAAGCTCAAAGGATATTTGGCTGAGATCAAACAGCTTTTCATAGTATTTGCTGACGGGCATCTCAATTTCACGCAAATAGGTCTCTTTATCCGTGCGCGGCATACCGCGCTTGTCCAGCATATCGTTGACGGCGCGCAGCGCAACCTCAAGGTCGTCCAGCAGGGTGCCGTTCCAGTCCCAAATAATATGTGTGTACTTCAAATCAATCGCCTCCCGGAACTTTTTACCATGTACATCAGTATAAATAATACTCTGTAGCGTTTATTGTAAGAAAAAGCTTAGCCTGCCGCTTCAGATATTTCAGTGTAAAAAACCGATACTAATTTTAATACATTATACAACATACAACCTGGAGGTGCAAACATGAAGAGAAAAGTTGTCTTTTCGCTATCCCTCTTGCTTTCGGCGCTTATGCTGGTTTCTTGTGCCGCCCCGGCACCAGGGGGAGATGAGCAATTTGAGGCCAAGCTGCCGGTGACCGGTGGCATTGACTGGAACGCCTGCTCCCCTTCCATGTTCGGCACCGGAAAAACCACTGCAACAATAGACACGCTGGCTTACACCTCAGACGGATTAACGGAAACTCTGACTGAAAGCTATACAGAGGATGAATGGAAGGTTGAAATCAACATCCAAAAGCTTGTGGGCCTTGTTGACAAAACCATGCAGGAGAGCATTAATGCCCGCATTTCTGAGCTTTCTGAGGCATTTAAGGCCCGCACATTTACTTTGGATGACGGCAGTCCCATAACCGGCGAGCGCAGCAAGTCATTTTACGCCTATCCTTCAGTTGTCGGCAACCTCTTGTGCATTAATACCGGCATGTATGTTTGGTCTGCTGTAGGCTATTATATGGACGAGTCACATAATTATATTTTTGACCTTTCCACCGGCAAGGAGCTTACCCTCTCCGATATGTTCAAAGAAGAGACCGACTTTCACGCATTGCTTAACCCTATCATTGCCAAACAGCTAAACTCAAGTGAATTAAGCAAGCGGCCCTTTAAAGGCCTTCCGGATAACTTCAACAGTTTTTCAGTCGACTCCCAAAGCCTGCTTATTATGATTCCCGGCAATAATCCGTTTTGGGACTATGAGTATATGTGCTATGTGTCCATTCCGCTTAATGACATTTCGGCTCACCTTGCCCAGCCCTTTGACACTCCCCTTAAGTATTTGAGCTTTGAGCCTGGAGCATACGAAAATTACTGGCAGCCCAGTGACACCATAAAGTTTACGGCATACCACTTTTATATATTTGGTGATGTACGGGCAAGTGCCCTCGGCCCGCTGATTTTGTCCGGGGTGGATGAACCGCTGAAGAGCAAAATCAACAACCAAATGACTGCGCTCTATGATGAAATGGCACAGGAGGAACTGCCTATTGACACAAGCACTGACCCATCGAAAGTGTATTTCTACACAGACGGCTTATGCGCCGGTACGAAACGAACACTATCCTTTATGGTTAGCTTAAGCATAAGTCAGGATGATGAATATTCGCAATATCAGCTTGGACGCTGCTTTGACCGGGAAACGGGCGAACCGCTGTCCCTTGCCGATGTGATCGTGGATGCGGAAGGCTTAAACCAGTATACCGCGGAGCAATTCGACTACCTAATACCAAACCCCCAACAGAACTACAATTTTACAATTGCGCAAGGTGCGCTATGGCTCTATTCACCGGAAAACCAAGAGAATATGTATATTCCGCTGGAGTATGTCAAGGAAGAAATGGTGCTTCAGTAAGTCTGGCACCGCTATACCGCAAGGAGGAAATATGAAAAAAACCATCTCACTATTGACAGCCGTTTTATGTATCGCCGCACTGTGGGGCTGTCAGGCACAGCAGGCAGACCCCAATCCCCCGGTCAAACCAAGCTTTACCGCCGAAACCCTGCCCCGGCTTGACGGCAGCACTGCCACCATCCCATTGTCTGAGGGTATTGTGCAGGCTCTGCTGGGTTACACGCCTGAACAGGCGCAGGCTATGGTCAAGCACAACAAGACCCACTCCGCCTACGAGAACCTGATTGCAGGCAGCTGCGATATTATCTTTGTCACCCCTCCATCTGAAGAGGAAATGCAAATGATGGAGGATTCCGGAATTGAGTTTGAGATAGTCATGGCAGTCAAGGACGCCTTTGTATTTCTTAACTCGGCAGATAACCCGGTAACTGATATTTCTCTGGAAAACCTTAGAAAAATATACAAGGGCGAGATTTCCAACTGGAGTGAGCTAGGTGGCGAGGACGGAGAGATTTTAGCCTATCAGCGTCCTGACAACTCCGGCTCACAAACGCTGATGTATAAGCTGGTCGTCCCCAAAGCAGAGATAGCCGAGCCGCTTTTGGAGCTCACAGTCTCCTCAATGGAGGGCTTGATTGAAAGCGTCGCCTCCTTTGAAACGGGCAAGCAGGCCATCGGCTACTCCGTCTATTACTTTGCAAGCGACATGTACGCAATGCCGGGCGCCAAGCTGCTGGCGGTTGACGGTATAGCCCCCACACACGATACCATTGCCGACGGCACCTACCCTCTGAGCGATGGCTATTATGCCATTTACCGCAAGGATGCCGCCGCCGATTCCCCGGTGCGGCAGCTTATGGCCTGGCTGACAGGCGATTCAGGGCAGCAGATGGCGGATGCCCAGGGCTACGTCCCCCTCAAGGTGCTTGAATAACCGCTTCCCTGCAGCAATAACAAGCCGTACCTCTCTGCGGCTGTAATTGTGCTAAAAAGGCCTGCAAGCGTAAGCTTGCAGGCCTTTGCTTTTATGCCGTTACTTGATATGAATCAGAGCGGCGGGGCGGAGAGCGCCACTGTCGGCAGCGCCGGTTATTTCAACCGTGTCTCCAATAGCCACAATAACCGCCGTCTCACAATTTGATGCGTTTATAGCGTAGAAGTAGCCTTGTCCTTCAAGCTTAAAGTAATATTGGGAATTGCCATCTATAACGGCGGTTCTAATGTCGGTTACGACGCCAGATATGCTGTTTTCGGGTGTAACCGGCTTGTCGATAACGCCGTTTTGCAGCAGCAGGCGGTGGTACTCGCTTTCGCAGGCCGCAACGGTTGCACCGGTTGCGACGATATTGTACTGCTGTACGTTTACCATGGAGAACATTTTTACAAGACCGGCGTTATCCTTAAGAGGAATAAAATAGGTCGGTTCACCGGAGACGTTCAGCAGCAGCGGGAAGGTCGCCCTGTAGCCAAGATGCTGCACGATGCCCTCTGCCGAAATCATCGCCGAATACTCCTCAGCGCCGGCACAGGAATAGAAGCGGGATTGCTTTGTACGCTGGTTTACGAGAATAAACCCGACATTGCTCTCATCTCCGCCCACCGAGGTGACACCGGTGTAAATATAAACGTCGTCATTAAGGGCAATATAGTTGTACCCGGCAGTGGTAACGGTAACCCCCCTCTGCCCGAACATGGAGTTCCAGAAGCCGTTTCCGTACATACCGTGCCAGTCATACTGCTGTATAAGCAGATCAGCCGAATAAACGCGGTCAACCCACGTGGGCACATCCTCGTAATAGCTCGACTCCCCCGTCACTGCATTGACAAGCACCGCGCCCTTTATATCTGTGCCGCCGAAAAGGCCGACAGTCTTGACAATTCTGGGGCATATCCAATAGGGCACCCCCTGCTCATCGATTTCGAAGTTAAGGGTGTCGAACATGAATGTGGGATAATTGAAGCGCAGATACCTATAAATATTGCGGAAGAAGTATTCCGAATCGGAGTATTTCATCCCCTCGGTCAGCCTCACAACCTCAACATTCTGTGTCACCATATCAATGACAACATACCCGGGCAGGCCGCCGGAGCGGTTGTTCATCCATTTGAAGAAGTCGCCGTATTCCAGCTGCGCCACCCGAACCGGCACCCCGCGGTAATTTATCTGCGAATACCGGGGCGAAACCTCAAACTGAGAAACCACATCGGAAAGCTCCCCCAACTTGCGGTCGCCAAGCCGCACGGCGGAATCGGCGTCCAGCATCGGAATACGGTCAAAGGATATTTCTTTAACATCTGCGGCAAAATCCCCTGTTTCGGGCACCAGAAGCTGAGCATAGCTCTTTGCCCTGAGCATGACAGCGGAGCTTAGGCCGCCGATAATGAACACGGCAATCAAAATCGCGCAAACTGCCAAGGGCAAAAAACAGTGAGATTTGACCGATTTGAAAAAATCTCCCTTTTCCTGCGTCTTGTATATGCCCGAAGTCATTATGGCACACATACAATAAACCGCGGCGAGGATGAAGAAAAAGCCGTAAAACTCCTCACTTTGCAGGTTTATGGCCGGCAGCTGAAAATAGAACAAGATGAGCCCCACAACCAGGGTTATAAGAAGGTTTACCAGCAGCTTTTTACCCCCTTTGCCGGGCTTGTACTCTTTCATAACTTTTGCTTTCATTTATTTCCTCCTAAATATTGGCAGGCGACAACAATAATATAACTGAAATAATACCATATTCATGCATTAACGTCAATTTGCTCTTGTTTACGCAATTGTAAAATGTTATGCTGAAAATATAAAAAATCAGGAGGTTACATCATGATCAAACCTTTGTCAAGCCACGCTGAGGAATATATCTCGAACAACAAAACCGCTCTTGAAGAGCTTATCTTTCACCTGTGCACCATCCCCTCTCCCTCCAACCACGAGGAGCTTAGGGCGGCATTTATCAAGCAGTGGCTGGAAAAACTGGGCGCGGAAGGGGTATATATCGACGATGCCTTAAACGTAGTATACCCCTATCAGTGCGGCAAAAGCGATAAGCTTCTGGCGATAATGGCGCATACCGATACTGTTTTCCCCGATATGGAGCCTTTTTCCGTCAAGGTGGACGGCAACATCGCCGCGTGCCCCGGCATCGGAGACGACACCGCAAACCTCGCCATACTGCTGCTGCTTATAAAATACGTCATTGAAAACAAGCTGAAGAGCGAAAACGGCGTTTTATTTGTCCTGAACGCCGGTGAAGAGGGTCTGGGCAACCTTAAGGGCTCCCGCCAGATTGTCAAGGACTATGCCGGGCGTATTGCCGAGTTTGTCTCCCTGGACGGCTCCTATACCGGCATATGCGACAAGGCTGTAGGCTCCATGCGTTATATGGTAGAGCTTGCCACAGAGGGCGGACACTCCTACGGCGCTTTCGGCAACAGAAACGCTATCCAAAGGCTGGCCAGTATCGTCGAAAAGCTTTACGCAATCGAAGTCCCTCACGACGGCGGCAGCAAAACCACCTATAACGTGGGCATGATCTCCGGCGGAACATCGGTCAACACAATCGCCCAGCAAGCGGAAATGATGTATGAATACCGTTCCGATTCGCAAAAATGCCTTGACACCATGGGCAGGTATTTTAATGATATTATTGAGGACGCCCGCAAGGATTGTGTGTCCCTGACTGTAACTGTCCTGGGTGAGCGCCCCTGTATGGGCGATGTTCCCCAAGACAGGCAGGCTGCTTTGCTTGAGAAGGCCAAGCAGGCTATTTCTGCTTTTGCACCCGGCGACCTGCCCACCTATTCCGGCTCTACCGACTGCAATATCTCCTTCTCCCTCGGCATTCCCTCAGTCTGCTTCGGCGGCTACATCGGCCGCGGCGCACATACGAGAGAGGAATACATTATGCTTGACTCCCTGCCGGTGGGCTTCCGGATCATCGCTTCCTTCCTTTTCAGCTATTTTAACATTTAGTCTGCTACAGCGCAAAAGGCGGCCTTCGGGCCGCCTTTTTTATAGGCATAATTTCACGCTGCGCGCAGACAATAGTATGTAAATACTGCCAGGTGAGGGTGATTTTATGCTGGTGCCTTTCCTTAGGACAACCATACTATACTTCCTTATTATTGCCGCCATAAGGCTGATGGGCAAGCGCCAGGTGGGCGAGATGCAGCCAAGTGAGCTGGTTGTAACTATTTTGGTTTCGGCTGTTGCATCCGGGCCTATGCAGG
>JAVBSJ010000028.1:0-6255 GCA_031547105.1 Oscillospiraceae bacterium | reverse complement strand
TTCAATAAGGCGGAGCGGTCAGCGTGAGCGGTCTTTTCTGGATTTGGAGTAAAAAAAGGCAGAAAAAGCTGAAGTAGAGCGGCTTTTTTGATGCAAAACCCTTGCGCCTGTTAGCTAACTGTGATATTCTATTTAAGCTAATGTTCGGGGCAAAGCCCCAGTACACACACCGTATAACGCTGCGGCCGGTGTCGGAGAGATTCGACCGCCAAGGCGGATGAATGCGGTGGAGGTAAAAACCGAAGGAGGACATACAAATGTCAGTAATTTCAATGAAGCAGCTTCTGGAAGCCGGCGTGCATTTCGGTCACCAGACAAGAAGATGGAACCCCAAAATGGCCGAGTACATCTTCATGGAGAGAAACGGAATCTATATCATCGACCTTCAGAAGACGGTCAAGAAGCTGGAAGAGGCTTATTTCTTCGCCCGTGACATCGCCGCCGACGGCGGCAGCATCCTGTTTGTCGGCACAAAGAAGCAGGCACAGGACGCCGTCAAGGAAGAGGCCGAGAGAGTCGGCATGTATTTTGTCAACGCCCGCTGGCTTGGCGGTATGCTGACAAACTTTGAGACGATGCGCAAGAGGGTCGACCGCCTTGCACAGCTCAATAAAATGGCTGAAGACGGCACATTTGACCTGCTTCCCAAAAAGGAAGTCATCAAGCTCAAGCTGGAAATCGAAAAGCTGGAAAAATACCTCGGCGGTGTAACCGCAATGCGCAAGCTGCCCTCCGCACTGTTTGTCGTTGACCTCCGCAAGGAGAAGAACGCCATTGCAGAGGCCAAGAAGCTGGGCATTCCGATAATCGCCATTGTTGATACAAACTGCGACCCCGACGAGGTCGATTATGTTATCCCCGGCAATGATGACGCCATCCGCGCCATCAAGCTGATCGCGCAGGCCATGGCCAACGCCGTTATCGAAGGCCGCCAGGGCGAGCAGATCTCGGTCACAGATGAAACCGTTCAGGCTTCTGAGCAGACCGAAGCCGCCCCCGCTGTTGACACAGCCCCCCGCGCACCTATGAAGAGAGAGTCCAAGACAGCCGAAGAAATCGTGCAGGAATAATAACCTTAAAGGAGGATATGAATAATGGCTTTTACAGCTAAGGACGTACAAGTGCTGAGAGAACAGACCGGCGCCGGAATGATGGATTGCAAAAAGGCTTTGACAGAGGCTGACGGCAATTTTGAAAAGGCGATCGAATACCTCCGCGAAAAGGGTCTTGCCGCTGCCGCCAAGAAGGCAGGCAGAATCGCGGCTGAGGGCGCTGTTTACTCTTATGTTTGCGACAAGTGCCACGTGGGCGCTATTGTGGAAATCAACTCTGAGACTGACTTTGTCGCCAAAAACGACGAGTTCCAGAAGTTTGAGGCCGATGTCTGCAACACGATTATAATCAAAAACCCCGCCGATCTTGATGCCCTTTCCGCTTGCGAATATCCCGGCTCCACCCTGACTGTCGGCGATATGCAGAAGGAAAAGGTTCTCACCATCGGTGAAAATATTCAAATCAGGCGTTTTGCCAGATATGACGACAGCACCATGAACGTTGCCTATATCCATATGGGCGGCCGTATCGGTGTTCTGGTCGGGCTTGAGGTTTCCGAAAATCTCAGGGGCAATGAGACCATCAAGGCTCTTGGCAAGGACATCTGTATGCAGATTGCCGCCATGCGTCCCCAGTGGCTCAACAAGGATGAGGTTCCTGCCGACATCATTGAGAAAGAAAAGGAGATTCTCCTTGCCCAGACCATGAACGAGGGCAAGCCCGCCGCCGGTGCCGAGAAGATCGTCGCCGGCCGTATCGGCAAGTTCTATGAGGAAAACTGCCTCGTAAATCAGGCCTTTGTAAAGGAAAACAAGCTGTCGGTTGAAAAGTATGCCGACAAGGTGGCTTCTGAGCTGGGCGGCACTGTCAAGGTCGCCAAGTTTACCCGCTTTGAAAAGGGCGAGGGGCTTGAAAAGAAGGAAGACAACTTCGCGGAAGAAGTTGCCAAAATGACAAAGTAAGGCTGCGAAGCAGCATAAGAAAAGTCCGGTATGGTGCAAACCATACCGGACTTGATTTTTTATTGTCCCATTCTTTCTTCGCCCCACCAGTGGGGAAGCAGCTCTGCCAGCTTGACGGCGCGCATTTCGGTGAGATCAAGGAGGATTTCCATGCTGCCGCTTTCCTTATCCAGCTGCATCAGGTATTCCCGGCAGGCGCCGCAAGGGAGGGCAAGGCTTCCGTCGCTCATAACGCACACCAGCTTTATTATCCGGCTTTCGCCGTTGGTTATCATATTGGCGACGGCGTTTCGCTCCGCGCACATGCCAAGGGAACAGGCGGTGTCAATACAGACACCGGTATATATGCTGCCTTTCTGCGTGAGTATGGCTGCCGCCACGCCCCCCGCCTCAATAAAGGGGGAGATCAGGCGGGGATTCAGCTTGCTCTTGGCGGCATTGTAAAGGTCAGCCCATGTTGTTTCCATAAATATCCCTCCAATTGAAGCGTTTTACTGCTATAGGTTGCCAAGCCTGTGGCGTTCCAGCTGGGCAAAGGCGACTATGGCCTCTCTGTGGGTGAGAGGTGAGGCGGAGGGTATCTCTGCGTTGAAAACCGCACGGCAAAAGACCCTGAACTCTTCAACCGTCGCCGCCCTGTCGGGGTTGACGTTTCCGGGTTTAACAGCCCCTTTTTCAAGGGCAAGGGAAACAGCGCCTGAATATGGGTGGGAGGGCTTGATCCCTCCCGCAGGGCTTTCCTTGCGGCGGATAAGCCCAATGCGCCGTCTGGCTGCCTCAAAGCTGAAATACATCATCGCCATTGCCCCCAAGGTCAGGGAGGTTGATGGGAGAAGCTTGTTGTTGCGGAAGGCGACAGAATAACCTTGTTCCAGAAGGAAGCAGGCATCATCAAATATTTCATCGCCGCATCCGATGTCGGCAAAGGGAGAGAGCTTCATCAGCTCACCTGCGGTAATGACCTTATAACCGTATCCGTCCAATATTTCCAGCACCTTGGGCAAGCCGTCGGCAATGGGGGTGCGGCGAGCCATGTTGAAGCCGTCTTTCTGGAATATTATCTGCCCGCATAGGGAATCGGGGTTTTCCTCCAAAGCTTTGAGTAAAGGCTGCCACGTTGCCTTGACCTCCTGCTCATAGCTTTGCAGAGGAAGCCAGCCGGCGCCGTCAAAGGAGGCGGCAAGGTACTGATAGCCCATCATTGCACAGGCGTCGTAGCTGTCAAAGCCTCCGCTGATATTGTCCACGTAATGAGGGGGACGCATGAAGCCCATTTGATAGCCGTGCTTCTCCTCCATCAGCTTGTGGAGGCGATTTATATCGGCGTAGACCTCATCAAGGGAGCCCATATGCTGCCTTGTGGCGTAAACAATGTTTTTCCGCCCGAAAAGAACATGGGAATAGGTGTGATTGGTTATTTCGTGTCCGCCGTCCAGTATGCGCTTTATAAGCTCCGGGCAGCCCACGGCGCCTGCAAGGGAATCCTTGTTTATATCGGGGTAGTGGTCATATTTCTTGCCTCCCCAGGTGGCAGAGCCGTGCTTGCCCGGGGTGTCAGGGTAGTTGCCTGAAGTGTCGCCGATAACGTCAAAGGTGCCCCTTGCCCTGTGCTTTTCCAGCGTCTCCAGCAGTGAAAGGGTGAGGGGGCGCTTATCCTCGCCGGGATATGGGGGCAGGCTCGTAGGCCCGTCGTCAAAGGTCATGGCAACGACCCTCTCGCTTGTCTTGACACGCTCAATCCTACGCACCGGGGAGAGATAAAGGGGGCGTTTTTCATCGGATGCGTTCTTAATGATGCGCTTGGCCTTTTTGGCAAGGCCTATGCCGTAAGTTATAACAGACATTTTTTACCTCTTAATTAAATCAAGCATAAAACAGTAGACAATGTATATATAAGCCTTAAGCATCCTTGTGAGGGGTGCCTTGCGCTTTTTGCACTTGGCAAGCTGGGAAAGGCCTTTTCTTATCCGCGGGGTGTTTCTGACAAGTACCTGCTTCGTGTTTCCCGCCATTACCGCGGCTTTAATACTGTCAAGGGATTTATCTTTACAATCCGCCAACACATAGGAGTTTCCGACCTCTTGTGCGCTGTGGGCATCACTGCCGGACAGCATACGCTTCCCGTGCTTTGCCGCAAGCTCCAGCGCCTCATCATTGGCCTGCTTGTTGCGGAAGCAGGCTCTGGAGTTGTTGACCTCAATGCAGTCCAGATAGGAAAGCAGAGGGGTGTAATCCTTGCCGGGCCGTTCAAATGGGTGGGCAAGGCAGGATATACCGCCTGCCTCCACAATGGCGCGGCAAATGTCCGCAGCCGGCGGCAGTGTACCGTCCGAACAGGGAAGCTCGATACCTTTTTCAAGAAAAAGCCCAAGAATGTGTCCGCTGTCGGTTGAAAACTCACACCCCGGTATGACTATGATACTGCCTTCCTTGTAATCGGACAATATATCATGGTCGGTGAGGGCAATGGCGTCAAGCCCCGCCTGCTTAGCAGACGCCAGAATATCCGAAAGCGGTGAGATCCCGTCCGGAGACTTGGCGGAATGAACATGAAAATCAATTTTTAGCTCCATATTTATCACCTGCGCTCAAATAAAGAAGAAATATAAGCCTTTGTGCCTCCCGGGTCGGAAAAATCCAGTATTCCATCCTTCACTGACGGACTAAGCCAATCCCGCACAGCCGAAAGGAAGGCGCCAAAGCTGCCCCTTTTAAGCATTGCCAGCGCGGGGCGCAGATCGGAGGGAAGGTAGTACATTTTCGTGCCGGTTTTCGGGGGAGTGCATTCCGGCTCCAAGCCTGAAGAAAGGGCGAGCCAGTCGTAGGACAGGCTGCTTTTTGCCGCCCTTGTAAGTGGAAAAGTTCCCCACAGACGGGGGTTTATTTCAAGCAGGAATGGCCTGCCCTGCATGTCCAGCTTGAACTCCAGCATGGCGAAGCCGGAAAATCTAAGCGCGGCAATGATCTTTTTTGCGTATGGATAAAGCCGGTCGCCGCTCAGACAACGGCAGCAGGTTGAAGGGCCGCCAGACAGCGGGTACTCCCGTACGCGCTCATGACAGATGTAATTTACGATAACGCCCTTCTGCGCAAGCACCGAAAGACCTACGCTGCGGCCGCCGATATACTGCTGCACTATGGGCACGCTGCCGGTCAGGGACAAAAAGTGCGAAACGGCCTTTTCCAGCCCGGGAATATCCCGGGCGATTATATACCGCTTCTCTGCCGGTATGCCGAACCTTTCTCCGCACTCCGGCTTGACAACACAGGGAAAGGATACATGCTCTGCACCCTCGGAAATATCATACTCCCGGGGGACGGGGATTTCCAGATGGCGGGCTAGGGAAGCGACACACCGCTTGTCATTACTCGTCTCAAGGGCGTCTGCCGAAGGCAGACACATCCCGCAAACCTCTTCAAACCGCGCCCGCACCTCCGGCGCGCACAAAAGTGCCAGCGTTTTGGCGCCTACGGGCAGCAGGGAAGGCCTTTCGCCGTCACGGCAAAGTGCTTGGCATATGCCAAAAAGGCCGTCAAGATAACCCTGCGGCTCACTCTCAATGGAAGGCAGCGCATGGAAGCGCTTCACATATTTTGACGCTGCTCCGACAGGCGGCAGGGCATCCTCACCCTGACAAGCGATTATATTTACTCCCCGCTCGCCCAAATCTCTGATCAGGGAGAGGGACATGCGGTACTTTACATCAGTTATGACACAGGTCATAAAACCCCTCCATGTGGAATATATATAGAGTTTACACCAATTTCAACCTTTCGTAAAGCAGGGCGTCAGGTTTAGATTTACGAAATGCCGGTGGCGTGCTATAATTTCATTTATAATTCCAAATAAAGCATGTTGAGGTGGTAAAATGAACAAGACACAGGAAATATCCCGTTTGGTAGACAAATATGAGAAAGAAATAATCACAGTCAACGACACCATATGGGAGTATGCCGAAGCCGGCATGAAGGAATATAAGTCGGCCGCCTTCTATGTTGATTTTTTTAAGGGGCAGGGCTTCAAGGTAAGCGACGGCGTTTCAGGCATCCCCACCGCCTTTGTGGCCGAATGGGGCGAGGGCGCTCCCGTAATAGGCTTTTTGGGTGAATACGATGCACTGCCCACCCTTTCACAAAAGGCTGCCAAGGCGGAAAAGGATCCTGTTATCCCCGGCGGCTACGGGCAGGGCTGCGGGCATAACTCTCTCGGCGCAGGCGCTGCGGGCGCGGCGCTGGCTTT
>JAVBSJ010000114.1:0-11038 GCA_031547105.1 Oscillospiraceae bacterium | reverse complement strand
TTCACTGTACATACAAACCCACATCATAAACTTCCTTATTCTGTCGGCCATATATAGAGGGATGTCATGGGTTTTAACAAACAAACCGCATTTGCTTATCATTAAGACCGGAAGTGACACTACACCAAGCACAAGTATAGCCTTTTCTGTTTTTCAGCTTTGTTATATTTATTTTTGCACCTCAGTTATAGTGATGTCCATACCTGATGCATTTGTGGCCAATGCGATCAGCCTGCTTCTGTTATCCGTTTTCATGGCACTTTCCATTGTTTTAAGCAATATCAGATATGCCAAGGCTGAGATACAGAGCAAAGAAACACATATCCAATCGCTGTTTGACAGCATGAATCAATTTAGCGCGGTAAAGCATGATTTTTACAATATCCTGCAAACCTACAACGGCTACTTGGAAATCGGCGATCTTGAGGCGTGCAAGAAGTATCATCGTTCCCTTGTGGAAATTACTACCCAAGCGGGCAATTTGCTGGATTTAAGCCGCCGTGCCGTTGAGAATCCCGCGCTTATTGCGCTCTTCCTCAGTAAAAATGACAAGGCAGAGCAAATGCATGTGAGGCTGAACATTGGGATCAGGCATCCGCTGAACGAGCTCCCGATGGAGGACATTGATCTTTGCCGTATAGTCGCCTGCCTTCTGGACAACGCAATCGAGGCCGCCGCTGATTCGCAGCAAAAGGCTGTTTCTCTTACAATTGACCGAAAAGGAGAGCAGCTGGAAATAATAACGGTGACAAACAGCGTCGATCAGCCGGTCGATATTAAGCAAATGCTGGCTGCCGGCAAAACGAGCAAAACCGGGCATCAAGGTCTGGGGTTGGCGAATGTACAAAGGATTGTAGCAAAGTATCCAAATTGTCAGTTTGAGATCAGCACCGCCACGCATGAGGTGACCGCATATATCAGGCTGAGCAGCAGTATGGCGGCAACAAGCCCGTCATAAAACGCATAGGAAATATTATTTGTTCAGGGGGCAGGACAATGAATAACAGTGAAAAAATGCAGCTGCGGGACCCTATAATTACGCCGACAAGTGAAATCCTTAAGCTGGTTTTAGGCGGCAGCTTTGCCGCCTATGAAGTGTTTCAGGATGCCTTGCCCGGTCTGGAGATAACGCAGGCGTGGCAATGGTATACGCCATATAAGGCGTGGTTTGCAAAAGGGCAGCATTTCTGGACAACTCCGCGGGGGGCGAAAAAAGAAAAAAACATATACTGGCTGCATGTTTTCGAAGGGTACTTTAGCGTAGCGATTTGGTTTAAGGAAAAGGAGCGCGCTGAAGTCCTGCGCGCCAATGTGAGTGAAGAGGCAAAGCGGCTCATCAGTGATGCCGGGACGATGGGCAAGGTGCCGACTTTTCCTGTGGTGTTCGACATAACCGAATGCGGTATTCTTGCCGATGTTTATACTCTGCTGGAATGCAAGAAAAGGCTGGAAAAATAAGCGCCCTCTTTATTTTGATTGCGTGTAAAGACATGTTAGTGCGTCGCGGACAGTTGGTAAGGCTTCTGGCGGTGTGCATATGCAGCAGGATAGCAAAAGGGTGTAAAATGTCCGCAGTATTCACTTAGTGCGTGAATACTGCGGCTGCGTTTTTTATATCACCTGCTTCATACTTGAAAAAGGGGGACATGGGCGAGGGGCAGGCAGCCAATACCAAACTGCGAAATGAAGATAACAGCATCGCTTTTACCAGTCGTTGGGATTTGCGAAAGAGGGAGAGCGGATAGAGCAAAAAGAGGCAGAGAGGTGCTTCTTCGCAAGAAGCTTTTACATGAAAGCAGCTTGTTTTAGTGGGAGTAAAGTATAAAGCCTTTACTGTTTTTGATGTAATTATGTCCTTGGAAATCGTCACTTTTGGCTGCAATGAGGTGTTGGCAGCGCAGTACCGGGGCACAGCATAAAAATTATGATGACGCGAGAGGTCATATATGATATAATAAACGGCGTATAGTTGTTATCGGAATTAAGCATAACCTGGCTTTGAAAAGGGATAATTCCGGCGGAGGAAAATATGTCAAAGATAACGAATAATAAAATAGTGGCTGTAGTTTTGGCGGCAGCTGCCGTTTTTGCAGCATATAATATATTGTGGTTTTCGGTCACTTCGGCACGGTATTCACGCTTTGAATCCAAGACTGAGGGCGGATATGAGTTTACTGTGGAAAAACCCGGATACCTTAAGTTTAGCGGCAGCCTGCGTATCTCGGATGGCACTGGCGGAACACTGGTTATCGTCCCCGGGGTCTTTTCCGGATATGAATATACTATGGTTTTGGAAGGCGATGCAAAGCAGTACAGCTTTGCTGTCGATGAAGAGCTTATTCCGTTTGAAGCGATAGATGAGAGCATGGAAAGGCTACTGGATGAGCACAGGGGTGTTTTGCTGGAGCTTTTTGTAAGTGCAAAGGAATATTGGGAAATATAACAGGTGAGAATGTGAAGCTTTTTATTGCCTCTGATATACACGGGTCTGAATATTATTGCGCAAAAATGCTTGAGGCCTTTGACCGGGAGGGCGCAGACACGCTTGTTATTCTTGGGGATATTTTATATCACGGACCCAGGAACGACCTGCCGCGGGATTATTTGCCCAAGGCTGTTGCCGCTATGCTCAATGCAAGGAAGGAAGCTATTCTGGCTGTTCGGGGCAATTGCGACGGAGAGGTTGATCAGATGGTTCTTGATTTTCCTATCCTTGCGGAAAACTGTATTTATGTGGAGGACGGATGCCGCATCTTCTTTACCCACGGGCACAAGCTTTCCTTAGATAATCCGCCTGCGCTTCGAAAGGGAGATGCCTTTATTTTCGGGCACACCCATATACCGTTTTTTGAGGAGCGCGGGGTTATAAAATACATGAACCCCGGCTCAGTATCAATACCGAAAAACGGCAGCAGCCACGGATATATGACGGCAGAAAAGGGCTTGTTTCTCTGGAAGACACTTGAGGGAAAACCAGTGGATATTGGCGGGAAATAGTGCCTTGCAAAGGGGTTAGATATGATAAGCTTAAGAAAGTGGCGTGAGGAAGACGCCCAAGGCCTGCAGAGACAGGCTAATGACCCGGCCATTGCAGCTATGCTGCGGGATGTGTTTCCCAGTCCATATGGTATCGAGGATGCAGAGGCTTTTATAGCCTATGCCTCAAGCGTTGCGCCCGATAAAGAAATTGCCTTTGCGGTGGAGGTTGACGGTGAAGTCGCCGGCGGCGCAAGCCTGGTCATGCAGGATGATGTCTCCCGCTACTCGGCGGAGATCGGGTATTGGCTGGGCAGAGAGTACTGGGGGCAGGGAATTGCCACTGAGGCTGTCAAACAGCTGCTGGATATAGCCTTTGGGCAATGCGGGCTTAAGCGTGTATTTGGGGATGTATATGCCCACAATATTGCCTCTCAAAGAGTGCTTGAGAAGAACGGCTTTTCGCGTGAAGGAATTATGAAGGCTGCCGCTTATAAAGGCGGCGTTTTCAGGGATGTAGCTATATACGGCATCACAAAGCCGGTAAAGCCGGAGCTTCGCCGCGCAACGGCAGAGGATTATGAAGGCATTGCTGAAATTATGGCTCAGGTTCACCAGCTTCATGTAGATGCGAGACCTGATGTATACTGCCCCGGCTCGCCCTGGAGCCGTGAGGTATATAATGAAATGCTGGCGGATGAAACGCTGCTGCCGCTGGTTGCGGTATGGGAAGGCAGGCTGGCCGGTATGTGCTTTACATATCTGAGGCCGCTTAATAATGCTCCCGGTCATGTTGCACGCAAGAAGGCTCACATAGATACACTTGCCGTTCATGAGGAGCTGCGGGGAAAAGGCCTGGGGAAGGCGCTGCAGACCGAAACGATGGTCTTGGCAAAAGCGCAGGGATATAGCTGCATTGACCTGCAGGTCGGCAGCTTTAATGAAGCGGCTATTGCCTTCTACAGAAATATGGGGATGAAGCCCTCGAAAATAGTTATGGAAATCGATTTGTGACTTTATGTGTTGGGAGGAAACAAAATGGCTGGTGGAATTGATATAAAATGGCTTGGGCATTCCTGCTATAAAATCTCGCTGGGAGAAGCGTCGATTGTCATAGATCCTTATCATGAGGTCAGGGGGTATCCGCCCCTTAAGACCTGCGCCAATATGGTTCTGGCAAGCCACGGGCACGGCGACCATAATTATGTGGAGGCTGTGGAAATCATCCCTTGCGAAGGGGAGCTGCCTTTTACTGTTAGAACGGTAGATACCTTCCACGATAATTCGGGCGGCACACAGCGCGGTTCAAACCTTGTCCACATCATTGAAGGCAATGGAATTAAGCTGGTGCATTTGGGTGATTTGGGGCATGCGCTCAGCAGTGAGCAGGTCACTGAAATAGGGTTTTGCGACGTGCTGATGCTTCCCGTCGGAGGCTACTACACCATTGGGCCTGATGAGGCGGCCGGAGTCGCGGCAAAGCTGAACCCGACGGTCATTATTCCCATGCACTACCGGGATGGAGAGCGGGGCCATTCTGTATGCGGCAAGCTGGACGATTTTCTGGAAAACTACGGAGAGTCGGCCATAAAAAGATATGACAGCGATACAATTCACGTCGGGGAAACTACCCCCATGCAAATAGCGGTGCTGAAGTTCTTAGGTTAAAAAGCTGAAAGCGGGGCAACAGCCCCGCTTTTTTTATATTTTTTTGCCATACAAGCGCAGCAGACGGTGCTTAAGCGGAAAGGCTATTTTGAAAGCGCCCTGATTCGCGCTGCCAGCTTTTCGGCATCCTCCGGCTTTGTGGCCCAGCTGGTGCAAAAGCGCACCACCGTGTGAGTTGAGGAGGCCGCCTGCATTGTTTCATACACAAACTCGTAGCGCAGCTGCTCAAGCATTTGGTTTGGCAGAATGGGGAACAGCTGGTTGGTAGGGGAGTCGGCGAGGAAGGAGAAGCCTCCCTCAACAAGAGCCGCCCTTATAACATTGGCACATGCGTTGGCGTGGGCGCCCATTTTGAAATAAAGCTCATCGGTGAAGAGACCTTCAAACTGGATACCCAGCAGGCGACCCTTTGCCAGCAGCCCTCCCTTTTGCTTGATGATATAAGCAAAGTCGGGCTTTAAATTGGGATTGAGGATTAGCAGCGCTTCGCCGAAAAGGGCGCCGACCTTTGTTCCGCCTATATAAAAGGCATCGCAAAGCTGTGCAAAGTCAGACAGCTGCAAATCATTTTTGTCTGAGGTAAGGGCGTAGCCCATACGGGCGCCGTCCAAATAGAGGTAAAGCCCATTTGCTTTACACACGGCTGACAGGGCTTCAAGTTCAGCTTTTGTGTATAGCGTTCCCAGCTCGGTGGGGTGAGAAATATAAACCATTTTCGGTTGAACAGTGTGGGTGCGGGCGCCGTCGGAATTATGGCTGTCCACCACCTCTTTGACCTGCGCAGCCGTTATTTTGCCCTCAACCCCCGGCAGTGCCAGCACCTTATGGCCTGTTGCCTCAATGGCGCCGCTTTCGTGGACGTTGATATGCCCTGTATCGGCTGAAATAACCCCTTGATGCGGCCTGAGAGCCGCAGAGACGGTGGTAAGGTTTGCAGGGGTGCCGCCGACCATAAAATAGATGTCGGCGTCGGGATTGCCGCAGGCCGCAAGAATAAGCTCCTTGGCGTTTTTGCAGTGTGTGTCATTGCCGTAGCCGGGGCTTTGTTCAAAATTGCTGTCCGACAGGCGCTTCAAAATATCAGGGTGGGCGCCTTCGTTATAATCGCAGTTAAAGTAGATCATATAAAACCTCCCGAAGAGTTAAAGTTAGTAAAAGCATAGCATAACTGCGCAAAAAAAGAAACCGCGGAAGGCGGTTTCAGGAAGGATATTTCAGTAGCCGATGACGATGCCGCCGTCGCAGGCGTAAAAGGTGCTTATGCCGGAGGTTTTTTCAATACTGATATTGGTTATGGTTTTGCTGGCGCGAAGTATATCCTTGCGCAGTGATTCGGCCAGCTCAGGACAGTTGCAGTGGGAAATTACCAGAGTGTCCCGCACATCTCCAAGCGACCTGCGCTCCTCCGCTCTGCGGCAGACGATTTGCACAAGCCTGGCGATGGCATTTGCCGTGCCGCGTGCCTTTTCCAGCAGGACTATATTGCCCGAACCGTCCTCGGTCATAATTGGCCTCATTTGTATAATGCCCGCCATTTGCCCGACGATTTTGTTTATGCGCCCGGCCTTGATGAGGGAGTCCAGAGACTGAAGAATAAAATACGTTTTCATGCCCTTTATAAACTCATCACCCTGCTGTGCGATTTCTTCAAAAGGAAGGCCGCGCTCAACAAGTTCGGCAATTTTGCAGGCCAGACGGGCTTCCCCTGCGCAGGCAGTGCCAGAAGAAAAAATATGCACCCGTCCGCTGCCGGTTTTTATATCCATACCGGCTACGGCGCTTTGATAAGAGCCGGAAAGCTCCTTGGAAAGGGTGACTACAAAGCAGTCCTCTTCGCCGCTCATTGCGGCGGCATACTCTGCCGGGGAAGGGCACGCCGTAGCGGGCAGCTTTTTTGATTCCCGCATGGCCTTGATGAGCCACAGCTTGTCAAGGCTGTCATCATCTGTATAGGTCATACCGTCAATGCTAATGGTCAAGGGGACAACGATTGTGCGCAGTCTTTCACTGCGCAGATCCTGCTTGTCACAGCAGCTGTCAACAATAAGCTTAAATGGCATTTCTGTCAACTCCCGGCGTCGTAGTTTTGAAGCCTAAAACGTCATATTATCATATATGCGCATGATGCGGTCTGCAATAAGCTCTTCCTCTGCCTTGCTGGCGCCTGAAAGCACAGTGTCGATAATGTTGTCCAAAAGCGCCTGATGGAAGCTGTAGGTGACTATTCCGGTGGGAGTGAGACCGATAGTGACAATTCTTTTGTCAACAGAATCCCGCTCTCTCGCCACCAGACCCTTTTCCTCAAGCTTATCGCACGCCACTGTTAGGGTTGCCTGCGTTATGCCGAGCTTTTTGGCAACGGTACTCATTTTTTCGCTGCCCTCGAGGCCGATTTTATTTATAATGTGTATTTCGGCTATTGAAATTGGAATATCAAGCCCGGTCTCCAGCGCAGATTGCTCAAACTTGGAGAGTCGCGTGGGGAAATCAAGGATAAAGTCTTTTAATAGCTCCCGGCAATCCATAGGAAACCTCCTGATTTATTCGTCAAACTAAATATTAGGTATTTCAAGTATAACATCGGGCAAAAGCATATGCAAGAAGTAATTATGTGATTTGCGAAGCTCCTTTAATACAACCGAAGGGCAATGAAACAGCATAGTTTATTTTTTATAGCAGGCCTGGAGTGATGCTGCCATAGTCAATCCCGCGCTGCGGAATGAGGGCGCTTCATAAGCAATATTTACTTTATGACAATTTATGTGTATAATAAGCAATCATGCGGCTTGTCCAATGGCACGCCGCAGGCTGCTATGCTGTTTAGCATGTATATATCAGGCAGGTGAAGAAATGGATTACGTTAAGGTGAAAATTGAAATAGTTGAAGGCAACGCGGATGAGCTTTGCGCGGCGCTGAGCGATATAGCCTCGGGCTTTGAAATCGACGATCCACAGGTTGTGGAGGATTTTACCTCGTCAAAGCTGGTAAGGTGGGACTACATTGATGAGGGTGTTTATGATAACCCCTCAAGAAATCCGGTTGTATGCTTTTACGTCAGCGATGACGGGCAGGGAAGAGAGGATATTGAAGCCGCCCGCGCCGTTATTGCCGATATTGGAGGCAAATACAGCCTGAGCGTTGACAGTGTGCGCTCAGACGATTGGGAGAACAACTGGAAGCAGTATTATAAGCCTTTTAAAATTGGCTCCCGCTTGTACCTGAGACCAAGCTGGGAGAGCATTGAGGACGAAGAAGGGCGCACTGTCATGGTGATGGATCCGGCATCTTCCTTCGGAACCGGCTCCCATGCCACAACCAGATTGTGTATGGAAATGCTGGATGGGCTAGAGCTGCGGCGGGCCAATGTGCTGGATATGGGCTGCGGCAGCGGTATACTGGGTGTGTGCGCCATGCTTCTGGGGGCGGAGCGCCTCACAGCCTGCGACATCGAAGCGGGCGCCGTTAAAACTGCGCAGGAAAATCTCATCAAAAACGGAATAACCGACAACTGTGCCTTTGTTGCCGGAGATGTGCTGGAAAACCCGAAAACCCCCCAGAAAATTGCAAGCGGCGGCCCGTATAATATTATTCTTGCCAACATTGTCGCCGACGTGCTTAAGGGGATGGCAGGCTTTTTTGCTGAGTGGCTGGCGCCGGATGGCGTATTGATACTTTCCGGCATAATTTCGGAGCGGGGAGAGGAAGTCCGGGAATATTATAAGGGGCAGGGCTTCAGTATTCTTGACAGCGCGGAAAGTGATGGCTGGGTCATGCTGGCTGTCAGCGCGGCAGAATAAAAGGTGTCCGAATAGAAAATAACTGCATGAAAAAAGGGAAAAATTGCCGGAAAAGGATTTTTTTCTAGACAAGCATTGCAGGTTTTGCTATAATTCATTGGAGGTGCTGCTTTGCGCTTTTTTGTTTCACAGTCAGATATCTGCGGCAGCGCAGTAAAATTGTCCGAGGAGGACGTAAATCATATTTCCCGTGTGCTTCGTATGCGCGAAGGGGAGGAAATTGTTGTTTGCGACGATGCCGGACGGGAACATTTATGCCGGATCGACAGTATAAACAAGGGCGGCGAGCTGCGCGTCTCTATTCAGGCTTCCGGCAGCCACAGCACTGAGCCGGATGTTTTTGTCACAGTATACGCAGGCCTCTCCAAGGGGGAGCGGTTTGATTATTTAATACAAAAATGTGTCGAGGTCGGCGCGGCTCACATAGTTCCGGTGCTTACAGAGCGGTGCATAGCCCGCCCGGACACAAGGGATTATTCCAAAAAACAGCAGCGCTTTGCAAAAATCGCTCTTGAAGCTTCAAAGCAGGCGCGAAGGTCACGTCCGGTTACGGTTGGCGGAATAGTAGCTTTGGAAGCGGCTTTGGCGGCACTTAAAAACCAAAACAGCTTGTTTTTGTATGAAAATGAAGGGCAAAGCTCCCTTAAAACAGTTTTAGAGAGCTTTGGGCGGTTTTCGTCTGTCAATGTACTGACCGGCCCCGAAGGGGGATTTACCGATAAAGAGGCAGAGCTTGTCAAAGCGGCAGGTGCGCGCTCGGTTTCTATCGGGCCAAGAATAATGCGGTGCGAAACGGCACCTGTTGCGGCGGTGTGTGCCATTATGTACCACACCGGTAATTTTAATGTCGGAGTGTGAATGTCTTGAAGAAAGAACAGCTGAAGAAAAATGACGATTATATAACCAACCGGGTTTTGTTGGTTTTCGGGGTTACCGCGGTTATGCTGTGGGGACTTGCGTTTCTGTGGAAGCAATATGATTATAGCTACAGCTACTACAGCGCAATAAGCGCCAACAATATTTTGCTCGGCGTTTCCGTGGTCGGTCTTGTCGCAAGCCTTGCCTGGTATTTCAGTTCGGTTCGCAAGGGGACATTCAAAAAAGAAAGCGTTTTTAACGGCGCTATAGCCGCCTTGTTTTTTGCGGTACTGCTTTTTTCCCTTATGCTAACAAAGTATGACTATACAATTGCCCGCAGGCTTAACTATGTTATTCTGCCGGCCATTGCTGTACTTTTTCTGATTTACAGCACTTACCAGAGAGAGTTTTTTGTGCTCTGCGTCACACATTCGATGCTTTCGCTGGCTATATGGATAATTGCAAAGGGCTCTGGCGGGGCGGCCAATGCCTCTGTGGCGCTTTTGGCCACAGTTGCGGCCTTTGCGGTTTGTGCGGGAGCCATACTGCTTTTTAGTCTTTCCTTTAAGAACAAAGGCAAGGTCAAGCTAGGCGGCTTTACCTTTGCGGTTTCCAGCGGAAAGGCGGACAAAAATCTTGTGTATGGGGTATATGCCATAAGCGCCATGCTGGTGGCACTTGCGTATCTTTTGGGCGCACCTTGGGCGTACTATATTCTTTATGCTTTTGTGGGCTTTTTGGTTTTCAGCGCGGTGTATTTTACTGTCAAGCTGATATAAGGGCATGTCTTTAATATGATACAGGGGCAAAAGGAGCAATTCTTTTGCCCTTTTTCAAACAGGAGGTAATCATAATGAAAAGGATTCAGAAAATTTCGGCCTTCGTCTTGGTTTTTGCACTTTTGCTGGGGCAGGGTGCGCTTGCCGCCCAAACTGCTCCGGTTCAGCAGAATGAGCTTGCAGCAGCGGTAGCGCTTGCAGAAGAGGCTGCGACAGGCGGAACCGCTTATAGCTTTTACGCGACGGCAGGGTTTAATCTTGATCTGTGCTACAGCTATGTATCAATGCTGTACCGGGATTATTATTTGCTGCGGTATATGAGCTCTTCCTTTGGCTCGGCGCTCAGCATCGAATACGACGATGCCGACAAGCATTATAAGGCAGTGGCAGCTGCAGCTGAGATAGTCGGAGAAATAGTAACCCCCGGCATGACTGACCGCGAAAAGCTTGCGGCTATTCAGACATATTTGCGCCAAAACTGCGTTTACGATGACCATTCGGCGCTCAACCAGGCTCTTGGCGGGGACGCATATACCGCATACGGCGCTTTGGTGAACAAGTCGGCTGTATGTGACGGCATAAGCGCGGCATTCCAAATGATGTGCCGTGAGGCCGGTATACCCTGTATGTACGTCGGAAGTGAAGCAATGAACCACTCGTGGAATATCGTGTTTCTGGAGAACAAAATATATCATGTAGACGTGACATATGACTTGAACTCCTCAACCGGAGCTGATTATTTCCTGCTTTCCGGGGAGGATATGGCCAAAACCCATATTGTGCCCGAGGATATGATTTACACGGTCACTTCATATGTCTGGGATGTGGAGTTTCACAGCGCACTTTCCCTCAGCCGCGTCGGACTTTTCCGCGGCACCGACAAGGGGTGGGAGCTTTACCGCGTTCCCACAAGGGCAGAGGCGGCAATAATGCTGGTGCGCTTCCTTGGCATGGAGGAG
>JAVBSJ010000019.1:0-12044 GCA_031547105.1 Oscillospiraceae bacterium | reverse complement strand
TGAAAACAATTTTTTAGCTTGTCCCACAGCCTTGCTGCGCGGCACAATGCCTGCCGGCTGTACCTTCACTCCCTGACCGCCTGTTTGTGATAATAGCTTTCCCCGCCAGGCGCAAAAGGGCAGTTCTCCGGACGAAAACCTGCCCGCTGTCTCATGTTTTGCCTAAGCCATTGCTATGGAAGGATTTTGCAGTCTGCGCCGCAATTATAGGGGCATATGTGGAGCAAAGGAACCGTATGCCCTCTTCAAACTTGTCGCTGCTGTCTGCGAAGGAGTCCAGGCGCCGTTGACTGGCCTGGAAAATAAGCAGTGCAAAGGAGTGAAAGGCAAAGGCAGTCCACTCAAAATTAATCTCCTTGATAACCCCCATAGCATGCATACCCTTGAAAACCCGGATGCCATAATCCAGTGCGTCCTGAACCATGATTTTTTCGTAGAGGTTCTGGGCTGCGGTGTTTTCATATTGCAGCGACATAACAATACGGGATATGGTCATCATTCGATTATGCTCCTCCTGACTGCCGAAGGTGTAAAACAGCATGCTTAAAACCTCATCGAGAGGTTTTTCCGAAGCGGCCTTCAATATGGCGTCCGGCGGGTTCCTGTATTTGGTGAAATTGGCTTCAAACTCAAAAAAAATCGCCGTCAGCAGGCTTTCCTTTGAATCGAAAAAATAGTAGATACTGGCCGAGGTAATGCCAACTTTTTTTGCGATTGCCCTCATTGTAGTCTTTTCATAACCGAGAGAGGCAAAAAGATCTATGGCAGCTGTCAGTATCTGACTTTTTGTATCTGTTGGGATCATTTTGTCACCTCGAAGCATATAGCCTCCTTCAATGCTGAAAATTAAGCTGCTGCCTGTGCGGAGCTTATTTTATATTATGAAAAATTAGACCTTATTATGATTTATATCGTTTACAGGGTAAGCGGCGCAAAAAAACCGCCTGGTTAAGGGCGGTTTTAATTGCGTCCAAGCGTCAATATCTTTGCGCAAAGCGCTGCGGCGCCTTCCGCCGGTTGCGGTTAAGGCTGAATGAGGTTGATCTTGCCTTGCAGAATCATCTCAAGCTGTGTGATGGCGTCAACCGTTTTCTTTACAGAGGAGTTGATTTTCAGCAGTGAGCCGGGTGTTTGATCGGGCATCGCCAGATAGGCCTGCAGCTTTTCTCCCTCAGCGTTGAGGATATGAGAGAGGGCGGCCTGCTCAAGAGCAACCGATTCAATAAGGTCGGTGATTGCCTGACAGAGCTCATCGTGACAAGGGCCCTTGGTAAAGTAACCCGCGTCGATGTCGGTTCGCACAGTGGTGGCATCCAGGGTGATAAAATCAGTGTAGCCTGTGATGGGGTCAGGATCGCTGTCCAGATTTGGGTCGCTGCCCGCATGCTGAACGGTCAGCACAGCGCCCTGCAGCGGGGCAGGGTCAAACTTTACACGGTAAATGCCCGCAGCAAGGTTGCGGAAGGAGTAATATCCCGGGCTGCCATCGTCGGGGCTGTTGCCGCTGACGGTTGTTTGGAGCAGGGCTTCACTGTCGTCGTAAAGCTCAACCGTTATTCCGTTAATTCCCGGCTCGCCGGGATCCTGTATGCCGTTGCCATTGATGTCCGACCATACATAGTCACCAATGATATTTGTGATTTCGCTAATGGTGACCCTTGCGTAAGCCGGAGGTGAATAGGCGGGAAGATATGGTTCATGACGTCCGCCGATAATCGCGCTGGCAATATATCGCACGCTGTTGAAGCATGTTGTATTGATTGGCGCATCAATTGGTGCTACCATGTCGGCGATTACTGAGGCTGATTCTCCAGGCAGGAAAATACGGCTGCCGAAGTCAAAGCGGACGGAGCGAACGGTGGTCATGTCCGCAGGAGGAACATCGAGCCACGCACCCGTACCCCCAGGGCCGATAGGAGCCATGACAGGGTCGTCAGACAGGGAGTACTGAACAACGACGCCCGGAGGAGGCAGGATGGGTGTGTTGAGAAGAGGTCTCCACTGGGATCCGAACTCGTCTCCCAAATAGGGAAAAATATCGATCATCACAAGGTCTGTTATAGGGTCGGAGCTGTCATTACGGACAGATTTCCTGTAAAGGAACTGCTCACCCCTTGTGATATGGGTGTCGTTGTCCGGATCAAAATCGGCATCGCGGGGTCCCTTACTGAGCTTGAGCACGTTGACAACGTGGGCGGAGCTGATCGTGACGGGCAGCGTGCGCATGGCAACAAGCTCCTCCAAATCGCCGTCCCCGTCAAAATCGTAAATGTCGGGCGCCGTTGTGCCGGTGGCGGAATGGGTAATATTGGGGTCATTTGCCTGATCTGAGTTGAGGACATACCAAAACTGAAAATCATAAAGCGCGGGTATGATCAGCGGACTGACGCCGCATTCAAGAGAATAGAAAAAATGCTGACCCGCCTGGCTGCCAATGCTGTACTTAATGGGAACCCGCAGAAGAGACTGCCCCGTCGCCTGCCAGTTTGGGGTAACGGTATATGCTGAAGGGGGCAGAGGGGTTTCGTTGTCCTTCACGACGTTCAGGGAGAAGCCGGGCGGTATGACCACCAGCATATCGGTGCCATTGACCGGCGTCGTGGTGCCCGCCGCAATATCCAGGGCGGCTCGCATCGTAACCGTTCCGCCCGGATTTACTGTCAGATTGTCAACTGTGGCGTTGACGATTTGAGTGACAATATTCAGCGTATAATCCACCGGCAAAACTACCTGGCTGTTTTCTGTGATGTCCGTTCCGTCCGACATGGTAATCGTGGCCGACATTTCGTTTGTGATGCTCTTGTAATGCGCAAGGGCAGTGCTGCGGCGTTTGACAGTCAGCCAGACATAGGCAAACAAATAGCTGAAGGGGTGAGTAAAGCCGCTGCCGGAGAAGCGGAAGGAGGTGATGTGATCACCCGCGGCCACAGTGGGAAAGGGATGACGGACGCGACCGACAACGGTGGGGTCATCCGTCCAGGTGTCGCCGCCCAATGCCGTCTTATACTCAAGACTTACGCTGTCGTTGTTGATTTGGATGGCGTTCCACTCAATTTCATCCGGCGCGGGCTCATAGACAGTTCCGTCAGCAAGCTCAATTTTTAGACCCAGGTCGGTCAGCTGGATGGTGCTGGGAATCATGTTGCCGTTTTGTGCGGAGCCTTGAAGAGTAAACAAAACCGGGATATTCTGCAGATCCAGTATGGTTCCCGAAATAGAGGGAGGGTTACTGGCCTTTATAGCAGTGGCCGTACCTGTGACAGGGGCGGGAACAGGTAAAAGCCGATGAGTGACGTTTGAGCTCAGAGAATCGGAAACACCGCCACGCAGCATATAGTTGGCGGTAGTATAGTCAGTGATGTTGCCAATGGCCGAAGGCCCTCCCCGCGCATCTACCTGTGCTTTCGGATATAAGAGGCGGAAGTTTACCTGAACTCCGGCCAAGGGCGTCTGGGCGGGAGAAAAGTCCCAAATAACCCTGCCGCCAATGCGGGTATAGGGGCGGTCAGCCCATACAATGGTAGGCGTCACGCCGGGAATCACCGGCAGATACTCGGTCAAGGTGCAGCTTTCGACTGCCCAAACACCCTTATAGCTGCCGGGGACAGGAGGAGTTAATCTGCGCGAAATCCGATAATCAACAATATAGGCGTCGGCGTCCTCCACATAAAAGCTTCCGTTATAGGTCACCTGCTTTGTCAAAGTTTCGTGCAGAGCGCACCGGACTGTCCACGTGGGAGCCAAGCCGGATTCGTTGATAGGTGTCACTGCGCCGTCACTGCTGTGAAACTGACCGGTCAGCCTGATGGTGGGAGAGATCAGGTAATCATTGGGACCTGCAGGGGCTAAGGAGTTCACAAAGAACTCAATAAAGCCCGATTGGCCGGAGGGAAGAGAGGGCGCGAAAACAAGCTTCATCCACAGCCTGTCTGCATCGCGATCCATGGTGTAGGATGCGCCCAGGGGCAGTCCGACGTCGCTTACATTGCTCAGGTTGCTATATGCGTCAGGGAAGGTGACCTCAAAGGACATATCATCGAAGGTGCCTCCCTCGGTGGCGCTGAAGCTGTAGTAGATACGATAGTTTGCCGACTCACCCGTCAGGCGGGTAATGCCGGCAGGGTGGGAAAGCCAGTTGTTTGACCCTGTGGGGTCTTCAACCTGCAGGCTATAGTTTATAGTAAAAGCCATAATGGCCTCCTTATTTTAAAGGGATCCGAAGCTGTTTTGCAGACCGCGCTATAACCCCTCTGTGTCCGAAGGACATGGGCCGGGGGCGGGTGCCTTGCACAGCCCTTCGGCAAGGCGCAGCTTGTCATACAATACATGTTCCATATGCGTGACGCAGGTAATGGTTTCTCTGATCGACTCATTGACCTTTAGCAGCTCGCAAACATCGTCGGTGCAGGCCAATACCTTTTGGAGCTTCTCGCCCTCCGCGTTTAGTATATGGGAAAGGGAGGCTTCAATCAGCGCGATGGATTCTACGATGTCGCCCGCTCCGCGGCGGCAATCGGGGGGCTTTGGACAGGGCTTTGGGCAAGGCGCAGGGCAGGGCTGTGGACAGGGACAGGGCTGTGGACAGGGACAGGGACAGGGCGCAGGACAGCAGGGAGCACATTTTATGATGCACTGATATTGGCAATGCTTTGCTGCCAGCACATACAGCGTGCCCGGCTCTCCGGCGGCAATGGCACAGGCGCGATACTCCATCGGGAGGACATACATTTGCTCGCGGAAGGGGCTGACTACTGTTATCGTATCGCCCTGAGGGCCGCAAGTCAGATGAAATATCTTTTCGTGTGAAGCCGCGACACCGACGCGAATCGCGCCGCAAATCTTTTTTAAGATGGTTGGTTCTGCGGGGGAGGCTGTAGAAATTGCCGCCAGCCAACCGGCTGAGGAAATAAGCAGCTCGTCTGGGACGGGCAGGGCGGATATTCCGCTTAGCACCGCAAGAGGGTTCCTGCTATTGATTTTTATACAGTCAATTTCTTCGCATTTGCGGTTGAGCTTGTAAACATGCTGTCCCCGCGATGAGGTTGCCCAAAAGCATTTGAGTCGGTCATCATAACAAATGGCTTCGTAACCCCGCGGAGTTTTTATGCAGCCGAGCTTTTGGCAGCATTGGTCAAGCAGGTGTATTTCACATTGCCCGGGCAGGGTCAGGTAGAAGCAAAGACCGTCAAAGGCAATGCCGCTGTATTTGCCGCAGGTATCTCCCGCAATATCACATATAATTTCGAAACTGAGAACATCCATTGCAGTCTCCTTATCAAGAATACCGTAACACAAGGGTTGACGGCGTTTCTCGCCCATTCAGCTTATGGCGCAAGTTCATCGGGGCAGACAATGTCAAAATACTCCTCAAACAGACTGAGTTTTGCCTGAAGAAGCATCTCAAGCCTTGTTATCGATTCAACCATGGAACGCACCGACTTGTTTACAGCCAGCAGGTCGTCCTTGGTGACGTCCTGCATGGCGATGACAGCCTGCAGTTTCTCACCTTCTGCATTTAATATATGGGAGAGAGCTGCCTGCTCCAGAGCGACAGACTCAATAATATCGGTGACTGCCTGGCAGCGCAAAACGGTGCTGCCTTCAATAATTGGCATACTCATATAATTAGTTTCCCTTTCAATCGGTTAATAGGTGGTTTCGCTGTTACAATATATGCACAGATTGTTGCATGGGGAACTGCGCCTGAAGCGCCGGCAGAACTTTCTTTTGCAATTCTGATGTGCAAAGACAGCGGGACGTCACCGCGCGCCAGGCGCATATTTTTTCATGGCTTGCTGCAGCGCTTGCGCAGTAAGCCCTGACGCGAAAGCAAGTTGGGGTACAAAAGCACAAGGGCGGAGAAAGTCTCCGCCCTTGTGCTTATTGGCTTTATCTGGTATAGCTGTTTTTATCAAGGCGCCTTGAATACCGAAAAGTGCAGCGCGTTTTTATAGGTAAACGCCCCGGCCATCGTCTTTAATATACTGTTCACCAGAGGGCTTCCGGAGAAAATACACATGTACTTGCGCTTCAGCGTGCAGCCCAGGCGCATTTTGGTGCTTTCTGCAGTTTGTCCGAAATCAAGCTCCTCGCAACTCCGGCTAATGGCAATATCAATCAAATGCAGCAGCATATTGTAGTAGAGGTCATACTGATCTCTTTTTTTGTAGTCCATACCGCCGAAAATAAAGTTGAGCTTAGTGCCGGCTTGCTCAAAGAAAACAAAGGCCACAGGCCGCTCTCCCTCAAAAAAGGCATGGCACTCTCCGTTGTAGCCGGTAAAAAAGGACTGGTTAAGCACCTCCAGCGGATAGTCGGAGCGGGAGACGACATTTTTGTACAGCTGCCACAGCTCTGTATCAAACCGGTCTGCGGGAACCGGCCTGACAATCAAACCCGCCCCACGCTCAAGCGCCTGACGCGCCCGCCTGCGGTAGGAGGCGCGCATACTTGCCATATAGGCTTCGAAGCTCCGGAAGGGGGTTTGAAGCACGCAGGTTGCCAGCGTTTCGCCAGTGGCGTCATTTATGCCCCGGTTGTCGTCCATATTCAGGATCAAAAACAGACCCTTGCGCCGCTTATAGTCGGCGATAAGGGCATGGGCACTTCCCCTGTAGCCGCTTTGGCAGATGGAAACAGGGGGCGCGATAACGGTGACAGGCAGGTGCAGCTTGGCTTTGCTTAAAAAAGAAAGGATATTGAGCTTGAAGGGATACTCTGTACAAATATATTGGGGATGGGAAACTATGCGGAAAGGGGTAGGATTTGCGCGCTTAAGCACCGTCAGCGTCCGCCGGTCAAAAAAATTACCTGCAAAGGGCAGCTCCTCATAGTTGTGGGGTATTTCATCAAAGATACGTCCTTCAAATGAGGTACTCATAAACGGTCTGCTCCTTATAAGGGTGTTTAAGAAAGGACGAGACGAGGTTTTTAGACCGGGCGTTTTCATCTAAAATCCACGCGCTTACGGCGCAATCGACCTGAGGATACTTTCTCAGTACCCGGGTAAGCAGCTCCTCAAGCATAAGGGCAATAAGGCCGGTGTTCTCATATTCCGGCAGGATGGCCATCTGGACGATTTTGAGCCGCGTGGGCTTGTTACCTGTGCGCAGGCGCAGAAGAGCGGGGAGGCCAAGCTTGCCGCCCGGCTTGATAAGCATATTGAAATCAAAGTACCACAGCAGGAAGCCCACGTCCTGCCCGTCCCTTTGTGCGATGATGAGGTTTTCGTCATCAAGCAGCAGACGCATAGGGGTGAACAGCTCATAATCCTCCTGATAATCACGCCGAAAGCAGTAGCGGTGGCCGCTGAAAATGCTGTTGCACAGGTCGGTGTAGCGGCGCATGGTGCCGCGGAAGCGGCTGTGAGAAAGCTTTCCGTCCTCCACGCTCAGGGTTATATTGCTGCGCGCCATCAGCCGCGTGCCCAGCCGGAGGCGGCGCAGGTCGATATTATGTGGATCCTCCCGGAAGCTGACAAGCTTGACGGGAGAAAATCCAAGGCCGCTGAATATTTCGCCGTAGAAGGGAGGGTTGAAGCTCTGCCCGAAATCGGGGCATAGGTCAAAGCCGGAGCTTAAAAAGCCCAGAGAGTAGTTGCAGTGCCCGTCCAGGGAGGCGGTAAGGGTGCCGGCGCCCCATTCTTCGGCAAGCGCCTTGGCGTCGGCTATAAGCTGCCGGAGAGCCTCCTGCACACCGGGGCGCTCGGGCGGCAGCGCCTCAAAAAAGGCGATTTGCAGTGTGCCTGCATATTCGCTGTGCTGAATAAAAGCGCACTGGCAGAGAAGCTCACCCTCCCTGTAGTAGGCCGAAAGGCGCTGCCGGGAGCGGGCATAAAAGGCGCCCTTCGGGGCGCAGACAAGGTCAATTAAGGCCGATTTATTGTCCTTAAAATAAGGATTTCCGCTGTAAAAATGGCGCACAGCGGCCTTGAACTGCCTAAGGCTTGGTGTTTTGCGGGTTATTTCCATAATACGTTGCACCTGTCAAATAATATTAGGGGTGATCCCTCTTTTGATCTGGTAGCGGTAATAAAGGTTGACATAAAGGTAAAAAAGGTACTTGCCGGGGTTTTTCAAAAACTCACGCCGGAAAACCGTGCGGCGCAAGATGCTGCCTACCTCAAACACTTTTCTGTACAGCCGCCAGTATTCGGCAGTAAGGGCTTCGGGGCTCATATTGGCGGGCTGATGCACGGCCTCTGCCCCGTTATAGCTGTAGATGTCCTCATTCACTATACGGCCTGCCGCCTGCATTTCGTTGAAGAAATCTGTGCCGGGGATGGGAGTCAGGATATAGAACCGGGGGACTACGATTTTGTTTTCCACAATAAAATCGGCTGTTTTGCGGATGCTTTCAACCGTGTCGCCGTCGGCGCCGACAACCATTTCGGTGGACACATCGATGCCGCACGCCGTGATTTTTGCAATCTGCTCCTTGTAGCGGGACACCTGCGCCCAGGATTTGTGCATGAGGTCAAGGCTCTCCTGTGATATGCTTTCAATGCCGAAGGACAGGGCAATGCAGCCGCTTTTGCGAACCAGCGCCAGAATCTCGGGGTTGTCGGCAATGGAGATAGAGCACTGTGACAGCCAGGTCATACCCAGCTTTTCAATCTTGGCGCATAAGGCCTTTAAATAATCCAAATCGGAAAAAATATTGTCATCCAGAAGTAAGAACTTGTTGTAGCCAAGCTCCTTGACGCGCCTTATATCCCGCACAACCTCGCCGATGTCCCGCTGCATGTATCTATTGCGGTACAGGCAGAAAACCGAGCAAAATGTGCAGGAGTTGGGGCAGCCGCGTCCCGCCTGCACCGGCAGAAAATCGCCGATCCTTTTGGCTGTCAGAAGCTCGTATTTGGGCAGGGGGTAGGTCAGCTTTTCCAAGGGGGCGTCATAAAAGGGCTTTAGCTCCCCCTTTTGGAAGTCCCGCACCATTTGGACAAAGGCGCGCTCACCGTCGCCGATTATAACGCTGTCACAGTGCTTTTTGGCTTCCTCCGGCATGAGGCTGACCATATATCCCCCCATAACCACCGTCTTGCCCAGCGCCTTAAACCGTCTTGCAATATCCAGGCTGCGGATGACGGCATGTCCCATGGCGCCGATGGCGATAAGGTCGGCGTCGGTATCAAAATCTATGTCCTCTATAGTCTCAAGACATATCTCAAACTCCGCATCGGGGATAAGCGCCGCCAAAATGGCGGGGGCAAGCCCGACAAAGTACAGGCGGCTTTTTTTCACCAGCCCGCCGCCCGGATGATATGGGGTAGATTGTATAAACAGTATCTTCATTTAGCCCTCCCTTGCCTTTCTGCGGAGATAATTCCCCAACAGGCGGCGGTAAAAGGGCAGATCCATAAAATCATATATGCCGGTCTTTGCGGCTAAACGGTACAGCCTTAGAAACAGCCTGTAATACTCGTAATAAAACTCTGCCCGGCTCATGTTTTCCGGCTCCAGCACAAGATGAAGAAAATCCCAGTCCTCAATATCGGAGGAGGTGATGCGGTGCTTTTCCGCTTCGTAAAGGGGGGTGCCGGGGATGGGGGTGAAAATCGAAACGGTGACATATTTCAGGCCGTTGTCAACAATCCAGCGGTACAGGTTTTCAAAATACTCCTTTGTGGCGTCTATTGGCGCTATCATCAGGCCTATGGGATGGGCGGTTTTTGTGGCGTTTATCACCTGCACACAGCGGCGGTTGTCGTCGAGTGAGGTGCGCTTGTTGTAGCCCTGGAGCTCATCATCGGTGACGGCCTCCAGCCCTACGAGGAAATATTTGAAGCCTATACCGGCCAGCGCCTCCACCGCGTCGGGATTGGCGGCGATAAAGTCTGCCCTGCCGTAGCAGATAAAGGTTTTATTTATGCCATTCTCCTTTATCATGCGGACAAAATCGAATATCCGCCCCCTGCTCACCATGAAATCATCATCGGCAATCTGCACGTTGGGTGAGGAGATGGTTTTAAGCTCTTCTATGACAAGCGCGAGGTCTCTTTCCTGATATTTGCCGCCGCCCAAAAGGGTGCAGTAGCAAAAGCTGCAATCGTAGGGGCAGGCAAAGGAGGTTTTGATGGTTGCAATTTCCGTCAGGTCAAGGTATCGGTAGTGCCCCTTGTTTTTGTCAAAAAAGCTGCGGTCGGGTATGGGAAGCTCATTTATTGAAATAGGGATAAGAGGGTTGACCTCAAACGCCCCGCCATTCTTAAAGCACAGACCGTTAATGGCGCGCAAGGCACTCTCGCTTTCCGCATTTTCCGCTATCAGTGTGACAAGCTGCCCAAAGGCCGGCATGGACTCGGAGCGCATAATATAATCCACCCCCTCATCAAAAAGGCGGCGGTAGTTTAGCTGGGCGTGAACGCCCCCGATAAGGGTTTTAATGCCCAGCTTCCTTGCGGCGCGGCAGTATTTTATCATCAGCTTTTCCTGGGTGATGTAGCCGGTCACGGCCAAAATATCGGGCCGGTACCGCGCCATAACGGTTTCGACGCTTTCCCGCTCGATCAGTCCGTCATAAATATAGTCGTCAAAGCCCAGCCGCATAATTTCCGTGTGCAGATACTCCAGCTCAAGGGGCTCGTTGTCCAGCACCTTGGTAAAGCTCAGCTTGTTGGGGGCTGGAGGGCGTACAAGCATGATTTTCATGGCTTTACCTTGCTGTTTCTGTAATTTTTAATATACACGCCGAAAAAGTTGTCAAACCCCAGCACCAGCTTGGTGATGTTTTTCAGCGGGAAAGCCCTGAGGGTATAGCGCAGGGCGTGGAGATTGGTATTTATGCGTATGGCAAGGCGGATCACCTGCCCGTAGTATTCATGCAGGGTCATTTTTGAGGGCATAACCAGCACATCGCCGAAGTTCCATTTTTCATAATCCTCCATGGGGTAAAGCAGACGGTCGCGGTACTGGTCATACAGCGGGGTCAGCGGATGGGGAACGAGAGGGGAGAAGGAAAGCAGCTCCGGCTTGAGCTTTTTGATATAGCGCAGCAGCTTTCTGAAGTCCTCCTTGCTCCAGTCCGGATGGAGGATAAAGGAACCCCAGCAGGCTATACCCGCATCCACAAGCATTTGCTTTGCGCGGAGGTTTTCATCAACGGTTGCCGCCTTGTTGTACTCCTGCAGGCGGTCATCGTCAAAGGCCTCAAAGCCGACGATGACGGCGGAAAGGCCATTTTTGTGCAGCCGCTTAAGCAGCTCCGGCTTCTCAAGAATGCTGTTTACACTGCCGTAGCAGATGTATTCCTTGTAAATGCCCCTTTTCTCGACCAAATCGCAAAAGGCCTCAAGCCTTTGGGCGTTTATGAGAAAGTCATTGTCGCAAATCATAATATACGGCTCCTCAATGTCGGCGATCTGCTGAACAATCTGGTCAATAGGCTCCTCCTGCAGCATATCGCCCTCAAGCCGCCAGCGCACGCAGAAGGTACAGCGGTTGCGACAGCCGTAGGCCGTTTGAAGCACGGCGCAGGGGCGGAAACCAACATAGTTGTAATCCTTGCGGTATCTGGCCGTGGACTTGCGGTCAGGCACAATGTATTCATTGAGGCAGAACAGGCCGTCATTCTCAAAGCCCAGGCTTTTGGAATAAATGCCGTCCAGGCGCTCAGCAGGATTGCCGCGCCCGATGACATCCAGCAGCTTTGCCACATTTGCCCGGGTGGTGGAGCGAAAAACATAATCGACCTCGTCCTTAAAAAAGCTGTCGGCAAAGCAGGTGGCCTGAACGCCGCCGATGAGAACCGTTATTGAGGGGTCAAAGGCCTTCGCTTCCCGGGCAATTTCAAGAACGTTGAGCACGTCCGTGCACTGGGAGGTCACGCCTACAATATCGGGGCGGTATTCCTCCAGCACCTGCCGGATGGTCAGGCGTTCTTCAAGCATAAAATCCACCAAATGCGTCTCGACGCCCTGCTCCTTCAGGATGGCGGAGACGCATTCTATCCCCATCGGCTCGCCGAAGAGGAAGTTTTTGACAGTGGTGATGTTTTTGTTAAGGGGAGGGCGGACTAAAAGCGCTTTCATAGGCCTTATCCTT
>JAVBSJ010000104.1:0-9506 GCA_031547105.1 Oscillospiraceae bacterium | reverse complement strand
TTCATTCTAAATGTTTACCGCATTGTTGAGCGCTTTTTGCGACACGCCATGGTGAAGGTTGCAAACTTTAATCACATAAAGATTAAATAAATAAACACTAAGTTTGGAGGAAATTATATTATGTCAAAAATTATAGGAATCGACCTTGGTACAACCAACTCCTGCGTCGCCGTAATCGAAGGCGGCGAGGCTGTCGTCATCCCCAACTCTGAGGGCGCAAGAACCACCCCTTCCGTCGTCGCGTTTTCCAAGGATGGTGAGCGTATGGTAGGCCAGGTGGCGAAGCGTCAGGCCGTCACCAATCCCCAGCGCACCATCACCTCCATCAAGAGGGAGATGGGCTCCAACTACACAGTCACAATTGACGACAAGAGATATTCTCCCCAGGAGATTTCAGCAATGATTCTGCAGAAGCTCAAGATCGACGCTGAGGCGTATCTGGGCGGCAAGGTCACCCGTGCCGTTATCACTGTTCCCGCGTATTTTACCGACGCGCAAAGACAGGCGACAAAGGATGCGGGCAAGATCGCAGGGCTTGAGGTTCTGAGAATTATCAACGAGCCCACCGCAGCCGCCCTTGCATACGGGGTTGAAAAGGAAGAGGATCAGACTATTCTGGTGTACGACCTTGGCGGCGGCACCTTTGACGTATCGGTTCTGTCCATCGGCGGCGGCATGGTGGAGGTTTTGGCTACTGCCGGCAACAACCGTTTGGGCGGCGATGACTTTGACGAACGCATTGTCAATTGGATCGTCTCCGAGTTCCGCAAGGAGCAGGGGGTTGACCTGACAAGCGACAAAATGGCTATGCAGCGCCTTAAGGAAGCGGCAGAGAAGGCCAAAATAGAGCTGTCAGGAGTTATGTCAACCTCTATTAACCAGCCCTATATCACAGCCGACGCCACCGGCCCCAAGCATCTTGAGATGACACTGACAAGAGCCAAGTTCGAAGAGCTGACCAGAGACCTTGTTGATGCCACCACCGGCCCCGTCCGTCAGGCGCTGAACGACGCCAAAGTTGATAAAAACAAGCTGGCAAAGGTTCTGCTTGTAGGCGGCTCCACCAGAATCCCCGCCGTGCAGGAGGCTGTCAAGAACCTCACCGGCAAGGAGCCCTTCAAGGGCATAAACCCCGATGAATGCGTAGCTCTGGGCGCCGCAGTTCAGGCCGGCGTTCTGGGCGGAGAGGTGAAGGACATCGTTTTGATGGACGTCACACCGCTTACGCTGGGTATTGAGACATTAGGCGGTGTTTGCACCAAGATCATCGAGAGAAATACAGCCATCCCCACCAGCAAAAAGCAAGTCTTTTCCACCGCCGCAGACGGGCAGACATCGGTTGAGGTTCACGTTTTGCAGGGCGAGCGGGATATGGCTGCCGGGAATAAAACACTTGGCCGTTTCCATCTGGACGGCATCCCCTCCGCGCCCCGCGGCGTTCCTCAGATCGAGGTCGCCTTTGACATCGACGCAAACGGCATCGTGAATGTTTCTGCAAAAGACCTGGGCACCGGCAAGGAGCAGAAAATAACCATAACCGCATCGACAAACCTCTCCAAGGACGATGTTGACAAGGCCATCAAGGACGCGGAGCGCTTTGCCGAAGAGGACAAAAAGCGCAAGGAAGAAATCGACACCAAAAACAGCGCCGAAAGCCTTGTATATCAGACCGAGAAGAGCCTTACCGACATGGGCGACAAAATCACCGCTGAGGAAAAGGCACCGGTTGAGGAGCAGCTCAACAAGCTTAAGGAAACCCTCAAGACAGATAATTATGAGCAGATCAAGCAGGACAGTGAGGAGCTGACCAAGCGTTTCTATGTGATTGCCGAAAAGCTCTACAAGGATGCCGCCCCCCAGGGCGGGGATGTGAACCCCAATGCCGCCCCTGACGGCGCAGTCGATGCCGACTACGAAGTCATGGATGACGAAAACAAGTAATAGCATACTTTGCCCCGGCTTGCCCCCTCGGAGGGGGCAGGCCGCGGGGCGCCTGCATACTTCGGCAGCAACGCAAAGGGCGCTGCTTTGTGTAGCGGAGCACTTTCCGCATTCCGGCACTACAAATTATATGCCCCTCCTTTCTGAAAAAAGCGGGGGCAACCACTAAAACCCCGTAATCACTTTGAAAATTGCAGTTTGCTTCTGATAAGCATTGCTTTTATAGGGGGCAGACTGATACAATATCATTTATAGCACTATCGGCAGTTTTCCTTATTTTTTAGTATTTCCGTAAACGAACTGCCGAGGGCGGACGGCGACTGCCGCCCTGAATCTATACTTATCAAGGGAGAAAATCGATGGCTGATGAGAGGCGTGACCTCTCGCCCCAAAAGGCAGGCCTTTCGGGGGGGGCCCCCGTTGGATTTTATAGCTTCGGGGCAAATGAATTGCCCCTGCGCGGACGGGAGCGCTCGCGTCCGGGAAGGGCGCTGCTTTTCCGCAACTTACACTTATCAAGGGAGAAAAGATAAATGGCTGATGAGAGGCGCGACCTCTATGAAGTGATGGGCGTGAGCCGAGGCGCTTCGGAGGATGAGATAAAAAAAGCATACAGGACGCTGGTAAAGAAGTACCACCCCGACGTCAACCCCGACGACAAAACGGCCGAGGCGAAGATGAAGGAGGTCAACGGTGCTTATGAGATACTCTCCGACCCCGAGAAAAAGCAGCGATACGACCAGTACGGCCATGCCGGCGTCGATCCCACCTATGGCGCGGGCGGTGGCGGCTTCAACGATGTTGACATAGGCGATATTTTTGGCAGCATTTTTGGCGGCGGGTTCGGGTTTGGCGGAGGGGCCCAGCGCAGAAACGGCCCTCAGCCGGGGCAGGACATAAGGGTCAATGTAGAGCTGACCTTTGAAGAGGCGGCCTTCGGCTGCGAAAAGACCATAAGCATTAACCGCTCTGAGGTCTGTGAGGATTGCTCCGGCACAGGGGCAAAAAAAGGCTCAAGCGCAGAGACCTGCCCTGTCTGCCACGGAACGGGACAGGTGCGGACGACACAGCGCACCGCCTTTGGCGTTTTCCAGACCTCCGGCATATGCCAGAACTGCCACGGCACAGGCAAGGTTATCAAGGATCCCTGCCAGACCTGCCAGGGGGCGGGACAGGTGCGTAAAAGGCGCAGCATAAACGTCAAAATACCGGCGGGTATTGACGATGGGCAGACTATACCCCTGCAGGGGCAGGGCAACGCCGGTAAAAACGGCGGCTACGCCGGTGATTTATATGTCTTTATTTCTGTGCAGCCCCATAAGCTGTTCCAGCGCTCCGGCGCCGATGTCATGCTTGAAATGCCCGTTTCCTTTGTGCAGGCGACCCTGGGCTGCCAGTTGACTGTGCCGACCATTGACGGCAAGGTGCAGTACACCATGCCGGAGGGCACCCAGACCGGCACGGTTTTCCGCCTTAAAAACAGCGGCATTCAGAAGGTCAACGGCAGGGGCAGGGGAGACCAGTACGTCAAGGTCAATATAGAGATACCCAAAAACCTGACCAAGGAGCAGAAGGAGATTTTGAGCAGGTTTGACGACACGGTTGGGGACGATCACTATAACGAGAAAAAAGGCTTTTTCTCAAAAATGAAGGACATTTTTAAGTAGATTATTGAAACAGGGGCTGCCTGCGCAGCCCCTGTTTTAGCTTTACAGCGTCAGCCCCGCTTATCGAGGCTGATACCTTTGCTTACGCAATTGGGGCTATAAGTGCATAAGACAATTTTGACCTTCCACAAAGGCAGCAAAAAACACAAGAGCAAGAAAACAAAAGCTATGTACGTATAAATTTTTGCGAAAAACGAGCTGTATTGATGGTGTAAATGGGACATGTGTACTGATGAGCAACAGACATATTTGGGCACAAGGCAGAAGGCGCGGAGGGGTCGGGGACGCATGCGCAACGTACCCGGTGTTTTTGGTTACTTTTTACACTAAAAAGTAACTGGCCGCCCGCGCCACTAGCGGTGAAGCCAAGACAGGGAATATGTATGATATAAAAGTACAGGCCATAAAACGGAGGATATAAAATAGCAAAAGCCATCAAGGAACATAGCATAAGCATATCTCCTGATATACCTACCCGTGGAACCGATCCCCCTTAGGTCACACCGAAAAGAAGGGTTACGGCAGTCCGAAAGCCAGCAGGTATTTTTGCCAATCAAAAGGCTCCGAACAGTAATCTGTTCGGAGCCTTTGTTTTTGATTAATAAAACTAGTTTTCCAGCTTGGCAAGAGCCTTAGGATCCACAGGCTCTCCCACATCGGCCACAGGAGAATGAACCTGCCCCCGCCCTCTGCGCAGAACCTTGCATTCCCGCCATTTGAAAACCTCCGGTTTATCGGGATCGGCCTGAAGCCTAACCCTGCAGGTTTCCTTCAAAAGGGAAACATCAATGATATTTCCCTTGCCCTTGGGGGTATCCACAAGAGAATCAACGGGAGGCGAGGATTTTATCAGGTCTTGATAAGCCTCATTTTCATATTTCAGGCAGCACATCAGCCTGCCGCAGGTGCCGGAAATTTTGGAGGGATTGAGAGACAGACCCTGATCCTTTGCCATGTTGATGGACACAGGCTGAAAATCATCCAAAAATGTGTTGCAGCAAAGAGGCTGGCCGCAGATTCCCAGACCGCCGACCATTTTGGCTGCGTCGCGCACGCCGATCTGCCGAAGCTCGATACGGGTGCGGAAAACCGAGGCCAGATCCTTAACCAGGTCGCGGAAATCGACCCTGCCATCGGCAGAAAAGTAAAAGAGAATCTTGCTGTGATCGAAGGTGTATTCCACCGACACCAGCTTCATTTGCAGATCGTGCTTGCGGATGCGGTTCTCACAAAGCTCAAAGGCTTCCTGCTCAAGCCGCGCATTGTTTGCCAGCACAGCCAAATCGGCATCTGTTGCAACGCGCAGCAGCTTTTTTAGCGGAGGAACAATGGAAGAATCCTCCACCATGCGGTTGGCAAGCACAGTTTCCCCGCACTCGACCCCGCGGGAGGTTTCAACAATAGCCTTTTGCCCCTGTTCAACGGTGATGCCGTTAGGGTCAAAATAGTATACCTTTCCGACCTTTTTAAATCTTACGCCGATAACTTCTGTCATATATTATTCTCCTGAAAAGCGCCGCAGAAGGCGGCCAAAGCGCTTGAAAGCGCAAAGACAGAGGCGTTTGACACCAGCTTGTCCTTCTGCTTTTGCATGTATTCGTAAATCGCGGTATAAAAGGGGGCTGCTTCCGGCGAGGACAGACAGTGGGTTACAAGGATGGCAGTGACCTCATCCAAAAAACAGCTGTAGTCGTTCCTTGTCAGCGCCGAGGCGCCGAGACATGCCTCCACAACAGCCAGCTCACCCCTGGAGAGGGAGGAGATAAAACCCGCCGCCAGCTCGGCGGCTTCATTTTTTTGACCGTCAAGAAGATCCAATGCCCGACCGATGACTCCGGCTGAGTTTGAGGCGGCCTGCTCACGCAGGGACTTAGGACTTTCGGGGCGGACATCAGCCAAAAAGGCCGATACGTTCTCCCCGGGAATAAGCGCCATCGTGTATATTTTGCAGCGGGAACGCACCGTCTGAAGCAGGGAGAAGGCATTTTCCGTCAGCAGTATAAATATTGAGGAGGTAGGCTCCTCCAACACCTTCAGCAGTGCGTTTTGACATTCTGGTGAGAGGGTATCGGCGCGGTTGATGACAAACACCTTAAAGGCGCTCTGGCTGGGGACGATAAAGGTGCGGGCGCGAAGCTCGCGTATGTCCTTTATTTTAACCGTTTCGCCTTCAAAATTAAAAAGCTCTAAATCGGGGTGAGAGCCTGCGGCACACATAACGCAGGAATGGCACACACCGCAAGGGGGAGTCCCCCCGGTGCAAAGAAGGGCAGCTGCGGCATAAAGTGCCGCAGTGCGCTTGCCCGAGCCGGAAGGTCCGTCAAAGATCACCGTTTGACCAAGAGCGCCGCTTTCGGCGGCGCTCTTAATATGGTCGTTGCCAACCAGATTAAACCTTTTCAAACTGATCGACATTAAGAACAAAAATAGTAGCGCCGCCGACAACGACTTCGATAGGCATAGTGGGATAGAAGCTTATGCCCGGCTCAGCCGAGGGGGCGATCATCTGCTTGCGGGAGTGGGAGTTTTCCTTGATGATTCCGATAACGTCCTGAACCTTCGCATCGTCTACACCGATAAGGATGGTGACGTTGCCTGTGCGCAGGAAACCGCCGGTGGTTGACAGTTTTGTCATCTGGTAGCCGCTTTTCATAAGGTTGTGCACGACAGCCGAAGAATCGTCGGCGTTGAGGATGGCGATGATCATTTTCATAGGTAGTTCCTCCTTATATTAAGCATTCAGCACCAAATACTATAGCAAAATTATACCACGCTGATTCGGAAAAAACAAGTTACTTGTATATTCTTGGAATCTCCCTGGGGACATACAAAGGGGATATTTCAAAAACCGCCTGGTTTCCCGCCGTGCAGTCAATATCGGTGACATCGCAAACGGTGTGGGTAGTGCCCACATGCCCCAAAACCCTTGCCCGGCGGCCGTTAATGGCGATGTAGGCAGTACGGGGGCGGACAAAGCGGTAAAGGTCGCTCAAAGCGTAACGTATACAGTCACGCAGGCGGAAGCTGTCCCGGGCCTTTTCCATCATAAAGCCGTCGCTTGTGCCGACCGGGATAACGGCGATTTTTGTAGGCTTTTTCGTAATGAAGGCTGAGCCGTAGCCGATGCCGTGGTTTTTCGGCAGCCAGCGCACCTCGGCAATGTCGGCGCAGAGGGAGCCGGTCTTTTTCAGCCCGAACAGACCCTTGGCCACAAGGCGCCCCCCAATGGCGGAGCCTATCCGCACAGCGTCCAGCACCGGAACCTCGGCATAAAACAGCGCCGCAGAGTTACATTCGTGCAGCAGTCCCGGCTCAAACCCGGCAGAGCGAACCGCTTCCACCACCCTCAGAAAGCGGGCGTGCTGCTCCATGGTTTTGCCTTTGTTTGAGAAAGCAGAAGGGAAGTGGGTGTACATGCCGGTTACCTTCAGATTCGGCATAAACCGAAAGACCGAAAGCACCCGTTCAAGCTCGCTGGGCTCAAAGCCGTAGCGCCCCATCCCTGTGTCGATTTTGATATGGACGTCGCAAACAACGCCCCCCTTCTCCGCCACACCGTTGAGCATGACGGCGGCGTCGTATGACCCGATGGTGGCCGTCAGTCCTGCCGAGAGGATTTTCCCCACATCCTCTTCGCAGGCGGTGGAGCGCAGCAGAAGGATTTCTTCATCCTCCGCCCCCATTTCCCTCAGGGCTATACCGTCATCGGGTTCGGTGACCGCCAGACGCTTGACCTCAAGCTCCCTAAGCAGCGGATATATTTCCTTAAGGCCAAGACCGTAGGCGTTGGTTTTGAGGACGGCAATAAGCTCACCCGCCCCGGCCTTTTCTCTTATCACCGCGATATTTTCTTTAATTTTATCCCGCTCAACCTGTAAGTATTTCACATCTCTACCTCGCCTGCTTTATTGGGCGTTTTCATCTGCGGCGGCAGCCGGTTGATTTTGCAGCTTTTTACGGTTGCGGCCAACCACGATTTTGCGCCGCACATTGCGGGCGCTTGCCAGGACTTTGTTTATTATAAAGTCCGCAGAGGGGTTAAACACCATTTCAAACTCGCCGCAAAACTCGGTAAAATCACCGCCGAAGCCTTTTTTAAAGTTGTATAAGCCGTATAGGGGATTTTCGGGAGAAATATCACCGCTGACGCCCCGGAAGTCATATATGTCGCATTTGGTTTCCAGAGCCCAGCGTATCATATCCCACTGGAGCATATAGTTGGGCATAACATTGCGGTAGGTATTTGAAGAGGCGCCATAGAGATACCAAACCTTGTTGCCAAAATGTATGGCGAGGGTTCCAGCAACGGGCTTGTCCTCATAAAAGGCCATGTAAAGGCGCGCACCTTCACCAAGGCTGTCCAATATATCGGCAAAATAATCCTTGCCGCGGACAATAAAGCCGTCCCTGGCCCCCGTTTCGTCCATAATAGCAGAGAAGTCGGGCAGCATTTCCTTTCCGCACAGGCGGACGGTGACCCCCTTGCGCTCCGCCAGACGGAGGTTGTACCGGGTCTTTGAATGGCAGGCTGACAGCAGCTCTTCCTCCGTCTTGCCCGCAATATTCAGGCGGAAGACGTAGTTGGGCTGAACGCCCTCAAAGTTCTTGCTGCCGAAATGGCGCTTGTAGCCCAAAGCCTCCATGATGGCGATAAACTCCCCGTTGTCACTGGTTATATCGGGATCCAGCTTGACTGCGTAGGCCTTGTGCTTTTTGGCAAGGGCGCGCATTCCGTCCGTAAGCGCCGATATGGTATCGCGGTCATGGGGGTCACAAACAGGGCCGCGGCCGGCGTACATAAGGGTGTATGGCAGGGCAGGCACCTTGCGGATCAGCACCGACACCGCGCCCTTTATTGCGCCGCCCTCATTGCGCACGACTATGGCCACCCATTTCCAGGCGGATTTTACCTTTGCCCATCGGCTGGACTGCAAAAAGTGACCCTTTGGGTGGGTTTCTATAAAGCGCTCATACTCAGATAAGGTTTTTTCATTGACTATTTCAAACATGACATCCTCCACGGCTTGATATGCTAAACTATATTTTACACCAATTACAACCAAAATACTACACAAAAGTGGGAAAGCCCATCCTTTATACGGCAATATGATTGTCTCTTGAAGAAAGCAGCCGCAAATGATATACTTTGCTTGGAAATTAATCCGAAAGGAAAAGAGATATGACAAATAAAATTGTTTTTATCGGCGGCGGAAATATGGGAGGGGCAATGATCGGCGGCATCGTCAGTGCTAAGCTGTGCCCGCCGGAGGATGTCATAGTGTGCGATCCGTACAAGCCTTCTTTGGAGAAGCTTGTAAAGCTGTATGGCATTACGGCTTGCGGCAGCAATATTGAAGCGGCAAAACAGGCACGGGTAGTGGTATTGGCGGTCAAGCCCAACACATATGACGCTGTCATTGAGGAAATCAGGGAGCATTTGACCCCGGAGGCTATTGTCGTCACAATCGCACCCGGGCAAACCCATGCACATCTTTCAAGGCTGCTGGGTGAGAAAAGAAAAATAGTGCGCACAATGCCCAACACCCCTGCCTTAGTTGGGGAGGGTATGTCGGCGCTATGCCCCAACGGGAATGTAAGCGGGGAGGACATGAAGCTTGTAGGAGACATCTTCTCCTCCTTCGGCAAGTGGGAGGAAGTGAATGAAGGGCTTTTTGATGCCGTGACCGGAGTTTCCGGCTCCGCCCCCGCGTATGTCTATATGTTTATTGAGGCAATGGCGGATGCCGCCGTGGCAGAGGGTTTGCCCCGCGACAAGGCATACCGTTTTGCCGCCCAAACTGTTATGGGTTCCGCCAAAATGGTGCTGGAAACAGGACGCCACCCCGGAGAGCTTAAGGATATGGTATGCTCCCCCGGAGGCACAACCATCCAGGCCGT
>JAVBSJ010000077.1:0-6780 GCA_031547105.1 Oscillospiraceae bacterium | reverse complement strand
TAAGGGCACGCTGGAAACCTTTGCCCGCATTCTTTACGGGGAGAAAACCCAGGTTCGCTTCCGTCCGCACCACTTCCCCTTTACCGAGCCTTCCGCCGAAATGGATGTGCAGTGCTTCAAATGCGGCGGCACAGGCTGCCGTTTCTGCAAGGGGGAGGGCTGGATAGAGATTCTGGGCTGCGGCATGGTTCACCCGAAGGTTCTTTCCGGCTGCGGCATTGACCCGGAGGTTTATTCCGGCTTTGCTTTCGGCGTCGGGCTGGAGCGGCTCACCCTCATGCGGTTTAATATTGACGACATGCGCCTTTTGTTTGAAAACGACCTGCGTTTCCTGAAGCAGTTTTAAGGGAGGAAAATATTATGAACTTATCATATAAGTGGCTGCAGGACTATGTGAAAATCAGTGTCCCTGCAAAGGAATATGCCGAAAGAATGACCATGACCGGCTCCAAGGTGGAGGGGTATGAGCAGCAGGGCGAGGATATTGAAAATGTCCTTGTCGGGCGTATCCTGTCCCTTGAGCGGCATCCCGATGCCGACAAGCTGCTGATATGCTCTGTCGATGTCGACAAGGAGGCGCCTGTGCAGATTCTTACAGGCGCCACGAACCTCAAGGTCGGCGACCTTGTCCCCGCCGCTCTCAGCGTTTCCAGGCTGCCCGGCGGCGTGACAATAAAGACAAACAAAATGCGGGGTATCGAGTCATACGGGATGCTCTGCTCCATTGCTGAGCTCAACCTGACCATCAATGATTGCCCCTACGCCGTAGAAAACGGAATACTGGTTCTGCCGGAGGAATACGGCAAGTCGGGGGACGACATACGCCAGGTGCTGGGGCTTGACGACCTGGTGGTGGAGTTTGAGATAACCCCCAACCGCCCCGATTGCCTAAGCATGATCGGGTTAGCGCGGGAAACGGCGGCTTCCTTTGAGCTTCCCCTCACCCTGCCTGAGCCCGGAGTAAAAAGCACTGACGGAAATATTGCAGATTACCTCACGGTCAAAATCGAAGCGCCGGATCTTTGTCCGCGCTATTCGGCCGCCATGGCAAAGGACATCGTTATAAAACCCTCCCCAACGTGGCTGCGGGATCGTCTGCGCTCCGCCGGAATACGCCCCATCAACAACATTGTGGACATTACAAACTATGTAATGCTTGAATACGGCCAGCCAATGCACGCCTTTGACTACAGCTGTATTGAGCAAAACAGCATTATCGTCCGCAAAAGCAGGGACGGAGAAAAAACTACTACCTTGGATGGCCAGGAAAGGACACTTGCGCCCAACACTCTGCTTATTACTGACCCTGTAAAGGCCATCGGCATTGCAGGTGTTATGGGGGGTGCCAACAGCGAAATAACCGAAAATACAAAAATGATTGTTTTTGAATCGGCAACCTTTGACGGTCCCACTGTCCGCGTGGCCTCCAGAAAAATCGGAATGAGAACCGAGGCCTCCGGCAGGTTTGAAAAGGGGCTTGACTGTGAAAACACCATGCCTGCCCTGCTGCGCGCCTGCCAGCTTGTTGAGGAGCTGGGTGCCGGGACAATAATCGGCGGCGTTGTCGACGCATACCCCTCCAAAAAAGAGACCCGGCACATCAAGCTTGACCCCGCAAGGATAAACGCCCTTATCGGCACTAACGTGCCTGAAAGCCGCATGGCGGACATACTCACCTCCTTCGGCTTCACCGTGAAGGGCGACGATGTCGCTGTCCCCTCCTGGCGCGACGACGCCGAGGGTATTGCTGACCTTGCCGAGGAGGTTGCCCGTATCTACGGATATGACAAAATCCCCTCCACCACCTTTGACGGGCCTATCACCAAGGGCGGCATGACCGATGTGCAGATATTTGAACGCAGGGCGGCCAATGCCTGCTTCGCCACCGGGTTCTATGAAATAAAAACCCTCACCTTCTCCGGAGTAAAGGACTTCGACATGCTTGCCCTGCCTGCCGGAGACATACGCCGCAAGGCGCTGCCTGTGGCAAATCCGCTGGGTGAGGATCAGAGCCTTATGCGCACTACGACACTGCACGCCATGCTGGAAGCCCTTGCCCGCAACTACAATCAGCGCACCCCGTCAGCAAGGCTGTTTGAGCTTGCAACGGTCTACCTGCCGCATATGAAGGACGGGCAGCCTGATGTTGAAATGCTGCCTGAGGAAAAAAAGATCCTTACCCTCTCGATGTATGGCAGCGGGGACTTCTTCGCCCTTAAGGGTGCCGTTTGTGCTATTTTAGATGACCTTTCCGTTACAGGCTATTCCATCAGACCCTGCACCTCAAATCCCAGCTACCACCCCGGCCGCTGCGGTGAGATCATCAATGCGAAGGGTGCAAGTATGGGTTATCTCGGTCAGCTCCACCCTGCGGTTGCGGCAAATCATGACATCGAAACTGAGGTCTATTGCGCGGAAATAGATTTTAACTCCATGCTGGCCATGCGCAAGGGCGCGCTCACATATAAGGCACTGCCCAAATACCCCGCCGTCACACGAGATTTAGCCCTTACCTGTGATGAGGGTATCTACGTCGCGCAGCTTGAGGAGGTCATCACTTCCGCCGGAGGGAGCCTGCTTGAAGCGGTTGAGCTCTTTGACGTTTATCGTGGGGCGCAGGTTCCGCAGGGCAAAAAAAGCGTTGCCTTTGCCCTCTCCTTCCGCTCCTTAGACCACACATTGGCAGATACTGAGATTGAGGAAGCCATGGCTCGCATACTTAGGAAGCTGGAAAGCTCCTTGGGAGCAAGCAGGCGTTAATTGCCCTAAAAGCCCTTTGTGCCACTTTAGAGATAAACCTATGCGGACGGGAAAATCACGTTCGCATAGGTTGTTTTTTTATAAGCAAACTATTACAAAAGGAAAATGCACTGTACTCCGTCAATTGCAGAAACGTGCAAGTTTGGCTTTACTTTGTCCTGCCGATACTATATAATTAACCTATATCTTGGTTGGGAGGGATGAATGTGAGCGACGGAACAAAAAAATTCAGCGTGCCGAACGACGCTGACGGCGAGATGAAGCGAATCCTTACTGCGGTTTATGATGCGCTTAGGGAAAAGGGCTACAATCCCATTAATCAAATTGTCGGTTACATTCTTTCGGAGGATCCGACATATATCACCAACCACCATAATGCAAGAAGCCTTATCAGGCGTATCGACAGGGACGAGCTTCTTCAGGAGCTTGTCAGGCAATATCTGGTAGATTAAAGCTGCAACTAAACCCTACCCAATGCGGCAGGGTTTAGCTTTTTTATTGCGAACCCGGGTTAATTCCTGTTTTTTCCTGCGCATTCGTAAATTTTACCGATTTTATAGCTACATTTTTGTAAGCACTTTGTAACTTTTCTGTTTGACTTTTGTTACGTGTCCGATTATAATAACTTTAGCGGAGGTAATCTCAATGAGCGAAATTGCAAATGTTCCACTTACGTATAAGGGCAGACCGCTTATACGCAAGGATAATGTCATCTACTACGGAAGCATGTCCGACAAGTATATCATCATGATGCTTGTCACCGCTTCCTCCAAGGTCAAGAGCCTTGATGTGGCCGACAAAGTCTCCGTTCAGCTGCAGCTTACCGATCCGGATATCAGTTCCCGCGACAGAGTTATTAAGTCAACAGTCAAGGACGGACTTTATGAGGCTTTGGATATTGCCTCAATATGGCTTGAAAGAGCCTTAAGCGGAAAATAGTCTGTCCTGCCGCGCATTTTAGGAGGTTTGCATGAAAGGGTTCCAACAGGTAAAAAGAATTGCACTTTTGTCCTGTCTTCTTGCCGCCGCTGTCTCTACCGGCATTTTTGCCTATGAGGTCAAGGGTGGTGAAGTCAAAACCGCATCGTCGGTTAATCTTCGTTCCGAGGCCAACACCGGCAGTGCTGTCATTACCCGCCTTGCAGATGGTGACAGGGTTGCCGTTCTGGACGAAACAAACGGTTGGTATCAGGTTGCCTACAACGGCGCAACCGGATATATGAGCGCTGATTTTGTCGAGCTTAATGACGTTATGAACGTCACCCCCGGCGGCGCGAAGATCACAACAGATGTACTTAATGTAAGAAGCTCCCCTTCCACTTCTGCCGAGATCGTTTCAAGGCTCAGCAAGGGCGACATAGTGAAAATCATCGGCATTAACAGCGGTTGGTTCAAAATCGAAACCTCCTCTTATAAGGGATATATACATCCCGATTATGCCACGGTCGTTGAATACGCAGTTTCCGGCACGGCGGCTTCCGCATCCGGTCGCGCCAGCGTCAGCAGCGACTATACACCCAGCGCCGGCTCTTCTCTCAGACAGCAGATCGTTGAATATGCTGAGACCTTCCTTGGCGTTCCGTATGTTTACGGCGGCGCTTCGCCCAAGGGCTTTGACTGCTCCGGGTTTGTCCAGTATGTTTACGCTCATTTCAATATCAGCCTGCCCCATTCTTCCGCAACTCAGTATAAGTCCTATGTAACAAAGATCTCCAGAGATAATCTTAACATAGGCGACCTGGTGTTTTTCACTAACGGCGGCAGCGGCGTAGGGCATGTTGGAATATATGTGGGCGGCGGCAATTTTATTCACGCTCCCTCCCCCGGAAAAAGCGTTTGCTATGATTCGCTGGACTCTAAGTATTATTCATCCCACTACATCGGCAGCGGCACGGTGTTTTAGCCCTTACTGACAACGGACAAGCTTACGGCATAGCGGTTACGCTATGCCGTTTCTTTTTACCGTATACCTTAAAAACTGCCTAACCCTATTGGGTTAGGCAGTTTCATATTGATTTTATAAAGGCTTTACCATAAAAAGCTCTGTCGGCTGTGCATAAGGCGGAATATCCAAAAGCAGGCATCCTGCATCCTTATAGCCCAGCTTTCTGTAAAAGTGCTGACCTTCCTCATCAGCCTGTGTCGATATCATTGCCATTTTGTAGCCCATACAACGCATTTCACTTTCCCAAAACCGCAGGGCTTCCCTGCCTATTCCCTTTTGCCGAAAGCCCTCTTCAATATAGATCAGAGTGAGAAAGGGTATACAGTCCCAAAAAAGGTTGTACCGCATAATACCGACCGGGCGATCATCTGAGCTGAGAATATAGCACCGCTTGTCCCTGACCTTAAGCTCAAACTCGCTTTTGCTCATGTGCTGCTCTTTTTGCGAATACCAAAAAGCGCAGTCTTCCATCGCGGCATATCTAATACTAAACACAGGCTATCCCTCCTTTAAGCTATTGCTGCCACACAGGGGGCTAATGTGAATCGATATCCTCAACGCACCTGCACAGCTCCTCAAACGTGATGAGGGCATTTAATGCATCCAACAAACCGTTTGGGCTGATTTTCGCCGGCAGATGAAGCCTGTCACAGAGCTGCCTTCGCCTGGCTGAACTGCCCGGGTGCCCGGAAAGTCCCAGCGCATACATATCCGCTTTGGTTATTTCCCTTTTTTTTGCAGGTTCTCCGCCGGATATAATTCCGCACCCAAGCACAGCGCGCACAATGGCAGCGCTGTCAACTCCTTCGACACCCAAAAGCCCTTCCTTGCCGGCATGGGCTTTACGGCTTTCCTTTCCGGCAATCTCGGGAATATAGGCGTGGTAAACCCCCTGCTTGGGCAATGCGCCCTTGAGATAATTCCGGATTACAAAACCGGCGCCGTCAGAATCGGTCACAATGACAACCCCCCGCTTTTCGGCAATCCGGCGGATATAATCCAGCTTTTCGCCGTCATTGAAAACCCCGAACCCCTGAGTTTCGATTATCACGGTGTCAAAAAGCTGACTTAGCTTGTTTTTGTCATATCGGCCTTCAACGATTAGGGCTTCCTTTATGCTAATCATGTGCCTGCACCTCGGCCATGCGGAGGATCATAAGCTCCAGCACTCTGCCCGGGTCGGGAATGTTGCTTTTAAGCTCAGTATCGGTATCGCAGCAAATAAGCAGCGCCTTTCGGGCTTTAGCAATCGTGGTTTTTCTTGCCGCCCTGACAAGCAGCTGCGCCGGGTAGGATGACCGAAACCCGTTCATTTGCATTATATAGCTCTCCCCTTTGCCATGCTTTGCGGCAAGACAGGCAGAATAAATGCGCTGTACCTGCTTGGTAACAGCAGAATGTATGGATATTTCGTCGTTTTTTGCTTCCAGCAGGCGGCACAAAATTGATGCCGCCTTTCTATAGGCGCCATCCATAATGCAGTCCGTGAGGTCAAATACATCGGCCTCCAGCACGCGGGAGCCGACAGCATCTATATCCTCCCTGGTAACACTGCTTCCGCGGGAATAGGCCGCGATCTTTTCAACCTCGGTTATAAGATTTGCCATTAGACTGCCGCAGACAAAAAGCATGTACTCACATTCGCCTGAGCTTATCTCTTTGCCCAGCGCGCTGAAACGCCTGCGCAGCCACGATATAAGCTCACCCTCTCCGGCGCGGGAAAACTCCACGGTTTGCCCATGTTTTTCAAGCGCCTTAAAAATACTAAGCCGCTTGTCCGGCTTATATTCCACCGCGCTATAATAAAGCACCAGGATCAGGTAGTCGGGAACCGAAGAAAAAACCTCAGGCAAAATATCCTTGACCTTTGCGGGCGCTGAAGAAAGCTCAAAATCCCTAAGTACAACCATTTTGCGCTCGCCGCCGAAGGGCAGGCTGTCTACAGCGTCAATAAGGGCTTCCTTTGTTACATCGCCGCCGTCAATGTGGGTGATATTAAACTCTCCAAAACCGCTATCAGAGACGCTTTTTTCGATTTGCCCCAGGTAAAACTCCTTCAGATAGGCTTCCTCTCC
>JAVBSJ010000159.1:0-9507 GCA_031547105.1 Oscillospiraceae bacterium | reverse complement strand
GCCCCCCGTGAGAAGCCCAAATCTTCACAGACCGGCTTGACAAAAAGCCCCGCACAGTTGAACACCGCCCCTGTCACTGCGCCCAGCACAAGGCAGCCGCCAAAAACGACTATCCAACCGTAGAAAAAGCTCTTTTTGCCGCCGCTTGCGTCCATAAAAGCTCCTTTTAGCCAAAAATTATGTTATGTTCTTTGCTTTTTCACTTTTGTATGAAGGCAAAACAAAGCCGAAGCAGACAAACACGCCTGCAATCAAGGCCGCCCACAAATAAAAGGCGGGTGTGTAACTTCCTCTGGAATCAAATACCGCGCCGTTGATAATGGGCGCAATCGCGCCGCCCAAGCCGTTGCAGGCGGTAAAAATGCCTAAAATAGCGCTGTAATCCTTCCGTCCGAAGACATTTTGAGCCATTACCGGCCCTCCCACGGTGCCGTAGGAGCAGCCAAATCCGATGCCCAGAATTATCAGGGCAAGCATAGGCTTTGTGCGGCAGAAAATCATCCCCATCAGCCCGCAAAAGCCGCTGGCCATAGAGAAAAGAGAGGCGCGCTTTGTCCCCAGCTTGTCAAAAATCTGACCCAGCGCAATTTTGCCCACCGCCATCGCGCCCATGCTGACCGAAACCATGGCGGAGGCGAAGGTTAGGGTGTATCCGTTATCGGTCAAGTGGGGCGACAGGCTCATAACCATACTGGAAAGCCCCATATTTATGCACATACAGCAAACACAAAGCAGCCAGAAGCGCAGGGTTTTCCTGGCTTCGGAAAGCATCATGCCATCCGCCTCCACAGGGGCGCCTGCCGTCTGCGCCTGCATGCTTTCATGCCCCAGCGGCTTAAGACCCATTTGTGCCGGATTCATTTTGACGAAAAACAGCACGCAGGGCAAGGCCACCACAAGCATGATGACCCCTAAAATACGGTAGGACATCCTCCAGCCGTAAAGGGTGAGCCACTGCCCCAAAAACGGGTTGAGGATCATGCCGCCAAGGCCGCTTCCCATAAAGCATATGCCCATTGCCAGTCCCTTTTTCTCATAAAACCAATTTGTCAGGATATAAGAAAAGGGCAGCACGGTAAGCATACTCATGGTCAGTGCCAAAAGCACCGCGATAGCATAAAACTGCCATATCTGCGTGGCAAAGGAATTGCAAAAATATGCAATGGGACCGATAATCGCCCAAAGCACCATCATATTCTTCAATTTAATCTTAGGCAATATTTTACCCCATGAAAGGGAAATTATCATCTGAATAACCGCGATAATTGTTTGAATGGCGCTCATAGCCTGGCGGGAAAAGCCAAGATCGGCACAGACGGGCTTAATAAACTGGCTGGCGCAGTTGAAAACAACGCCCATTACCGCCGACATTACCAGCGTGCCGGCAAGCACAACTACCCAGCCGTAAAAAAGCCCGGACGGGGATTTTTCTTCTGTCATTTTCTTTTCTCCTATACTTTTTTCTAACTCATTGAGTATATCATACGCACCCGGCAAAAACAATGGAGAGGGTCATTAAAATCCCTTCTACCCGCCATTACCCGACATAAAACCAGCCTGCGCACTATAATATGCGCAGGCTTTCTGCCCCTTTAATTTATATCTGATATAAGTATTTATGCCGGGGGGAGTCGGCTGAAATTAAACTCCCTCTCCAGTAAATCAAAAAATATCGTCACCGACAAAAGGTCGGCCGCCCCCCCGGGGGAGATGTTTTTTTCGATAAATATACTATCCAGCTCCTGTACCGCCAGAGGGGTATACCTCAAAAGCACCTCTGCGCACTTTGCGCGCGCCCAGCCGGCCGTATCCGCACCTGCCCGTGAGAGTATGTTTGTGTCAAGCTCGCGAGAGGCAATAAACAAAAGCGTTTTGACATGGGCGGTGTTCAGCCCCTCCGCTGCCATCCCCCGCATGAAGGGCAGCGCCTCTTCCGCAACCATGCGGTAGCCCTCCTCCGCCTGCCCCCGGGCGCCGCGGGCGCCGTGGCGGCGATACATCTCCATGCCCTTTGTCTGCGCAGGCAGCGGCTCTGCCCCGGCAAGCTCCCGCAGAACCAGACCGCGGGTCATTTCCGCGACAGTGCGGGACAGACCTCGGGCGCTTACCCTTTCCCCTTGCCGAAGCAGTCTCCCGGCGGCGGCACAAACAAGTCCCAGAGAAAAAAGCGCCCCTTTGTGGGTGTTTACCCCTCCCGTGGCCTTGAGCATAGCTTTTTCCGCCTCAATTCCCAAGGGTCTGACTGCGCTGAAAAGCTCCTCAGCCTGCCCGGGGAAATCATACCCCATCGCCGCAATAAGGGCAAAGTGGGGGCGAAGGGCAATAGCGCTGTCAACAAACGTATAAAAATCCATATCCCTGTGGGCGCCGTTATTGCACCGGTCAACCAGCCCCGGCTTGGGGGTAGCCGCAACCTCATACAAAAGCGCCTTAAGGGCAAGATCGGCTACAATGTCGGTCATTTGCCCCTCCGCAGCTTTTCAGCCACCGCCTGCCCTTTTTCCGAGCAGAGATACTTATATGTTGTCTCGGGCACCAGCGCCCTGACCCCCTCCATATCCCCTGCGGCCAAAAGGCGGCGCACGGCGCTTGCGCTGACCGGCGCGCCACCGCCCTCAAGGCGGGGAATAACGGTGACGCTTATGCCCCTGGGGGGCAAAAGCTCCAGCATGGCCTTATTGTACTGGGCGGTGAGGGGGTCTGTAGGCTCCTCCCCGGCAAAGCGGGCGGTTATGTTGAGCGGGGGAGCTATATGCCGGGCAAAAATATCTATATCCAGCAGGGCGTGGGTTGCGGCGGCCTCCGAAAGCTCCTTAAGAAAATATGTGGGGAAGGTGGCGTCTGAGATTATATAATCCTCCCCGTCTGCCAGCAGGACATTGGGCAGATGGGCAGTGCCCCGGCTGATAAGCTCAACCCTGTCCTCATAGGGGAAGACCGAACGGTCAGCCCTGACAGGAAAAATCACCAGATTATCGCAGGCGGCAGCGGCTTTTTCAATCAAATATAAGTGCCCCTTTGTAAAGGGATTGCAGTTCATCACAATTGCCCCTGTTTTCCCCTCTTTGCGAAGGGCGGCAAGCCGCTTCTGCATGTTTTCAATGCCGCGGCTGTCCCCCTCTAACAGAACCGCCCTGGGGGCGGCGCCTATCAGGGTGAAAGCAAGGCTCTCAAAAATTTCACGATTCTCCGGCTTGGTGAACAGGAAGGGGCTGGTCACTCCTCTGCCCCAAAGCTCTGAGCGGAGATGGGTGACAATGGTGTTTATCAGCCCCATGCCCTGATAATCAGGGTCGGCGGCGATGCACTTTATAACCCTGCCGTCAAACCCGCCGCCCGCGATGATCTCATCCTTCGACCCCCGTATAACGGCATAATATTCAAGGCTCTCCATACGGAGACCCATTTTGTTAAGAAAGGCGTCGAGCTGCCTGCGGTATGAATCAATACTCAGCGGTATTTGCGTCACCGGTTTGGTGCCAAAGTCCATTGCTGTCCTCCTTAAAGGCCGATAAAAACAAATGGCAGGTTTTCTCCAGAAGGGTATCGACGCTGTGGGCGCGTGAGCGCGCGCATTCGTGGGCCGCCCTGCCGCAGATGAGGCATGTGCGGGGCGGAAGACCCAAATCCGTGCGGCTGACCTGCCCTGCCGCCGTGTGGACGTCCAAATCCATCAGGCGGCCTGCGGGCGTTTCATCCTCAATGCGGCAGGTGCTGCGTTTGACCTCAAGAGAGGGCATGTCAATCACCGCAAACCCCTCATACCCGCAAGCAGACTCCCGTTGCTCCGCAAAGAGGCAGGCCTGCCCGAAAACCGCCCGCAGCAGGGCCATGCCATAGGCGTGGACCTGCCGCGAAATAATATTATCCTTTACGGGGCCGGGCATATTGACAGTAAACGAAACAAGCGCGCAGCCGGGATATGCCTCCAAAAGGCGCCGCTGGTATTCTGCCCTTTTTTCGCGGCTGTCAAGCACCTGCCGGAGGGTAACCTCCCTCCCGCTAGCGAGCCTTTTCACGCACGACATCGATTATAGTTCCGTCGGGAGCCGTGACGGCGGCGACAATTTTTTCACCGAAGCGCAGCTCGTCAGGCTTGCCCACGACTTTTTCGGCCATTTCCTTAAGCTCCTCTATTGTAAGGGTCGCAACGCCCGCGTCACGCAGGTTTTTCAGAACATCAGGCCGTTTGGGATTTACGGCAATGCCCACATCGGTGACAAGCACGTCGCAGTTCTCCCCAACAGTGCAGACAGTTCCCACCTTATCCACAACACAGGGAATGCGCCCCCTGATAAGAGGGGTGACGATGACGGTCAGCGCCGCGCCGGCAGCCGTGTCGGGGTGGCCGCCGATAGCGCCCATGATAACGCCGTCCGACCCTGTCAGCACGTTTACATTAAAGCCGGTGTCGATTTCAAGCGCCGAAAGCACCACCATGTCAAGCTGATTTATGGCGCTGCCGCGGTTAAAGGGGCTGGCGTAAAAGTTGCCGTCTATCTCATGGTGATTGGGGTTGCGTCTAAGTGAGGCCACCGCCTCAGTATCAAAATCCTGCACATCGAGGAGATGCTCTATAAGCCCCTCCTCATGCAGGCGAACCATCTGCCCGGTTATGCCGCCAAGGGCAAAGCGGGCCTTAACGCCCTGACGGCGCATTTCGCTCTCTAAAAAGCGGGTTGCGGCAAGGGCGGCGCCGCCGGTACCGGTCTGTATCGACATGCCGTTTTTAAAGTATCCGGCGTTAATCATAACCTTTGCCGCCTTTTCGGCGATCAAAAGGTCTCTGGGGTTGGAGGTGTAGCGGGCGGCGCCTGTGGAGATTTTTTTCGGGTCGCCTATCTCATTTATTCTGACGACGCAATCCACCAGCGGCGCTTCAATTCCGCCGTTCACATTCGGATATGCCACGATGTTGTTTGTGAGGATGACAACCTTGTCGGCGTATTGGGCGTCCACCTTGGCATAGCCCAGGCTTCCGCATTCGGCAAGCCCTTCCAGCCCCTCTTGGGTGCAGATACCGCTTGCGTTGCCGTAAGCGTCGGCAACAGACGCGCCGAGAAAGGCCACGTCAATATGCAGGCTTCCGTCGGCAATGGCCGACGCCCTGCCCCCGTGGGAGCGGAAAATAACAGGCTCAGCCAACAGGCCTGCCGAGATAGCCTCCGCCAGCTTACCGCGGCAGCCGGAGCTTTCCAGCCTGGTGACAACGCCGTTCTTGATATGCTCAATAAGCGGGGCGTGGATGCCCGTCAGCGAAGAAGATGCCACCTTGAGGTTTTTTATCCCCATTTCGGCAATGACCTCCATCACCTGGTTGAGGATATAATCCCCCTCCCTGAAATGGTGGTGGAAGGAAATTGTCATGCCGTCCTTAAGCCCGCAAAGGCGCACAGCGTCAGCAATAGTGGGGACAATTTTATTGTTTTCCTTCTCCCGCACCGGAAGAGGTGAGGTGTCCTTTTCTGCACAGCGCTTGTCGGCGTTTACGCCGTATATCCCCAGCCCCAGCTTATCCGCCAGCGCCGTTGGTATTTCATGTCCGATAGCGTTTTTCATTTACTCCACCTCCCAGGGCTTGATTATTCCCGAGGCCGCCGCAAGCTCAAGCACCCTCTGCGCCCTTAGCACTACGGGGCGGTCGATCATCTTTCCGTCAAGGGAAATGACACCGGAGCCCTTTGCCTCCGCCTCCTTAAGGGCGGCGATTATGCGCCTTGCTTTATCAATATCTTTTTCGGTCGGGTTGAAAATAGCGTGAACAGGGGCGATCTGCCTGGGGTTGATTACACTTTTGCCGTCAAAGCCGATGTCCTTTATGTACTGCGTCTCCCTGACAAAGGTCTCCTCATCGTTGACGTCGGCAAAAACCGTGTCAAGGGCGTCAATCCCGGCGGCGCGGGCCGAAAGAACTATCATTTGCCTCGCCATTTGCAGCTCTGCACCGTGAATGGTGCGCTGGCACTTCATATTGGCGCAAAAATCCTCCGCACCGATGGCAATACCGATGAGCCTTTTGGATGCCGTTGCGATTTGATAGGCGTTAAGGACGCCCATGGCGCTCTCAATCGCCGCCATCATAAGGGTATCCCCCTCCGGGCGGCCGTGCTTGCGCTCCATCTCGGCTATGACCGCTTCGCACTCGATGATGTCCTGCGCCGTCTCGGTCTTGGGCATACGCAGCACATGGGCGCCGGCTGCCACCATGGCGTCTATATCCTTGCGCCCGAATGGGGTGTCAAGGGGATTTATGCGGACTACAACCTCGGTTGTACCGTAGTCAATGGTCTTTATGGCGTTGTACACCAGCTGACGGGCCGCGTCCTTTTCGGCCATGGAAACGGCATCCTCAAGATCAAACATAATTGAATCTGAGCCATAAATATGGGCATCGCGCATCATGCCCGGGTTGTTGCCCGGAATAAACATCATAGTTCTGCGCAGTCTCTGCTTTTGCATAATCACTCTACCCCCTTACCAGTTATAATCTTCGCTGCCGCAGGCGCGGAAAACGGCCGTCTTTGTGCGGGCCTGGACAGTGCAGTCAAGCGCGCCCTTGTCGGTGGCGGTCACCCGCACGCCGTCCAGCCCCATTTCCGCCACCGTGCTGCGGATAACCTCCGCTATGCGGGCGCCGTAAAGATCCATAACGGTGCTTTTAAGCTGTACATCGATGCCGGAGGCGATCTTCTCTATCTCAATATAAATATCGCCTGACTCCAGTGTCCCGCAGGCGGCTTTGCTAAGCATTTCCAAGATGCCACATCCCTTCAATTTATCTTATGCTTAAAATTATACAGTGAAAACGGCGTATATTCAAGCGATACACCCCCTTCGAACGGCATTATAGTTAAAAAAACCGCCCCGTTTTCACGGGGCGGTAAACATGGCTTAACTTTTATTTTGTGCCGAAGGATTATACGATTGCCTTAGTCGATGACTGCGATAACAGGGTTCTTCATCAGGCTCCCGCCGACGATATTCTGGTCGCCGTTGATGTCGATGATGATGTCTGTGATCTCGCCGTCGCTGTTGACTCTGAACAGAGCGTTGACGAAGTATTCGCCCGAGCCTTCAGCAGTCTCATTTGCTCTCATAATGCTGCCATCGGTGTTGAGGGTGAAGCTGTCGGTCTTGACATCGATGTTCCAGATGTGGGCGCTCTTAGCCATTTCCATGAACTTTCCGGAGAGTCCGGCGGCCTTTGTGAAGTTGCCGGCAGCGTAGGCGTAGACGTCGACATACAGCATGTCATTGTCAGAGCCGATAACGGAAGCGGCGTACCATTTGCCCGACTGAAGCTCTGCGGCAGAGCCGGTGGCGCTGGCTGTGATAAGCTCAACAGTGGCGTAGCCGTCAGCGTTGATCTTGTAGGATACCAGGCTGTTGCGCAGCTGGTGAGCACCGATGATGTCGACCATGTCCAGCTCCTTGACGGACAGGCTGACCTGCTCGCCGTTAAGGCTCATAACACTGATCTTGGTCACGCGGGTTCCGTCAACCATTGTTGTGGAGGGATCCTTGTTGACTATACCAAAGCTGGAGGATACCTGAGCTGCGTTATAGTTGGTGGAGACAGCGGCCATGACAACGTACTTCATACCGTTGCTTGTTCTGGTGACATAGGAGCCAAGGCTGAGGTTGTTGAGGTTGGTCTTCAGCTCAGAGCCCTTGATGGCAAGGAACTTGTTCTCGCCGTTCTCGGTGTACTTGATGAAGATAACGGCATTAGGATCAATGCGGGCAATGGAGCCGTCATTCAGTGTAACGGTCTTGCTGTCCTTATTGTAGCTGAAGTCAAGGTCGTTGACATTTGCTGCATAGGTCGCGGTGTTGCCGTAGATGGCCATGCCGCCGTTGATGAACTGGCTGTAAGCCTTAGGTGCGGAGAAGCTGTAGGTGCTCTCGTTGACCGACTTGAAGTAAACTTCCTTGCCGTCATTGGTCAGCACATACTCGAACACGGGGAACAGGTCTGTGCCGTTGACCATGCTGTACAGGGCGGAGCCTGCAACAGCTGTGCCGTTTTCGACCTTCTTGCTGTCGGCCTTGTAGTTATAGGTTGCGACAGTGCCGTCAGCAAGCATGACCTTGATTCTGTGATACTTGCCGTCAACCGCGTTGCCCTGCTCAGCAGACATGGACATGACCATGGCGATGTTGCTTGTCAGAGCGTTGAAGGTTTCGCTGGCCAGCTCGCCGTAAACGTAGAACTTGCCATCGGTGTAGAGGTTGTACTCCTTGTTGAGCAGGTTCGACTGTGTGCCGTTAAGCAGGTCGAAGCTGTGGCCGCCATCGTTCTTGTCGATGAGCAGAGCGCCGCTTGCGGAGGAGTAGAAGGTGCCGTCGATAGCGACCTTGTCAACCGCTGTTGTGCCGTAGGTGAACTCTGTGAAGCTGCCGCTGACGGCCTTCATAAGCTCGACAGTGTAGGCTTCCTTACCCTTGGAGAAATCGTAAGCAACGGAAACGACCTTGTTTTCGGCCATATCGGTGCCGAAGCTGTACTTCTCAAAGGCTTCCTTAGCGGTGATAGCGCTGTTTGTCAGACCGATAAAGCCTGTGGCGCTGTCCTTAAGGCTGAACTTATACTTGGCGGAGTCAAAGGTGTTGACTATGCCGTAGGTCTTGGTGTTGACAAAGGCTGCATCAAAGTAGCCGTCTTCATCATAGTCGATCATGGTAACTGCGCGGTTGTCGTTTGCGCCCAGGGCGACAAACTTGCTGTGGTCAAGGTTTGTGGGGATAACTGCGGCAGCTGTGACCTTTGCGGAAGTGCCGACTGCGGGGGCAGCGGTATTCGCCAGGGCGTAGTCTGCGTAGATGTCCAGCAGCTTGCTGTTCTTGTAGGAGACCTTGGCGCCGTCTACCGTCATATAGTAGGCGCTGTCGGACTGCTTTGTGAACTTAACTGCGTCGATTGTTGTTGTAACGGCTGTGTCGGCGGCGTAGACACCGTAAATCTCTGTAAAGACGTTGGTGTAGGGATCAGCGCCGTTGGAGGCAACACCGTTGTGGCGGGAAACGATCTTGACCATGTGGCCGACAAGCTCTTCAGAGACATTGTACTTCATCTTGTTGAGGACGTTCAGCGCGCTGGCGCTGGCTACTTCGTAGCCCTCAGGAATGGTGAAGCTGCCCAGGCTTGCAGCGAAGGTGGAGTGGGTGTTTTTGCCGTCATTGTTGACGAAAACATCGGAAACATTCTCGCCGATCTTGATGTTGTTGTTGCCAACAGCCATGGCGTAGGAGATATAGAGGTTGAGAACCTTTTCACCGTAGGAGGTGTCTTCGCTTCTTCTCTGGATCTCATAGGTTGTGCCGTTGTAGTGGCCGTAGTAGCCCACCATGTCAACGTTGATGATGGCGTTGACGATCATCTTGGCAGCCCATTCACGTGTGACAGGAGCCGAGACGGAGGGTGTGTAATCCATAAAGAGGTTGGCCTTCTGACCGTCTCTCAGGACGCTGGCCGCCCAGCTGGTGCCGGTGTAGCCTTCTGCGCCG
>JAVBSJ010000040.1:0-4202 GCA_031547105.1 Oscillospiraceae bacterium | reverse complement strand
ATAATCGCTGAAGGGGTCAGGCTAATATCCCCATAGAACTTGGAATAACTGATCTGCCCCTGCACTATTATGGACTGGCCTTTTTCAATTTTGCCCTTTATTTCAGCTGCCTCTTCATCGCTCAGCCGCTTTTCAATATGTAGGGAGCCGGTTCCGTCTGTAATGTCAATTGTGATAATGGGCGTGCCCTTTGCGCCCATACGCCGCGCCTCATGGTCAAAAATCTCACCCTTTACGGTTACCCTGCCGCTGTCGACAGTTAAATCACCGATGGCAGTGATCCCGCTCTTTGTCGGCCTGCCGTAAATAATGTCAGACTCCGCAGGAGGTGCGAGCGATTCACCTGTTGTGGCTTTTTTGCCGGGCTTTTTGCCGAAAGCCCACTCACTCTTCTCCTTCCGTGATGAGGGGGAGGAAGGATAGGCCGGCGCCGCCGGGGGGTTGTCCTTTACCTCGGCAAGATGCCGGCGCTTACGCTCCTCAAAGGATATTTCCTCCGAAAACACGCAAAGCTCCAGCTTGAGGCGGCTTAGTCCGGAAGCCTCCCGCGCAATTAACAGGAGCTCTTTTTCCAGCGCCGAGAAGCGGCTGTGCCAGCTTTCTGCCACAGTGACACAAAGCCTGTCCCCCTCTATAAGAATAGCCTCTTCCTCCAGCGCCCCGGCAAGTGAGGGGTATTTGTCAAAAAAAGCATCCCTTACAAGCAGATGGGGAGGAATGGGCGCTGCACTCTGGCAGCATTTTATCGAAACACGGCTTACGCCGTATACCTGCCTTATCTCTGCTTCAATGTGAGAGAAATCATATGAACTGTCGCCTGAGACAGTGATCTCAAGCAGGTCTTTTTCTTCATCAATCGCGAGATTGAGCACCTGGCTGTCCATGCACGGAAAGTCACCTTTTATTTCCTTGAACAGACTGCCCAACGTGCCCATCATATCTTCTCCCCTGTCATGTTCTCTATTTCCAGAATCAATTCATCCGCAAGACGTCCCTCGCTGACCTTACGAAGTATCTCACCTTTTTTGATTATTAAGCCCTCACCCTTGCCGCAGGCAATACCGATGTCGGCCTCTCTCGCTTCGCCGGGACCGTTGACGGCACAGCCCATAACAGCCACCGTTATGCGGGAACGCATACCGGACAGCCGCCTCTCTATCTCCTGAGCGATGGGAATAAGGTCAACACAAGTGCGCCCGCATGTGGGACAGGAAACAATTGTGACTCCTGTTTCATGCAAATCCAGCGCCTTAAGAATATCCTTTGCAGCATGGACTTCCTTTACGGGGTCGTCAGTCAGCGAAACACGGATAGTGTCGCCGATGCCGTCACACAAAAGGGCGCCGAAGGCGGCGGCTGATTTTAGTGTACCCATGTACTGCGACCCCGCCTCAGTTACGCCCAGGTGCAGCGGAAAATCGCACTTTTCTGCCATCAGGCGATATGCCTCAACAGTCGCAAAAACGTTTGATGCCTTAAGTGACAGGCAAATATTGTCAAATCCGCAGGCAAGCAGCTGCTCTGCATTGCGCTCGGCGCTTTTGTACAGCGTAAAGGGAGTTACGCCGTACTGCTCCCTCAGGTCCTTGTCTACCGACCCTGCGTTTACACCAATCCTTATCGGTACTCCGGCCGCCTTGCAGCATTCCGCCACAGCCCGCACTTTGTCCTGGCCGCCGATATTGCCCGGGTTGATGCGCACCTTATGTACCCCGTGCCTGACCGCCTCAAGCGCCAGGCGATGGTCAAAATGTATATCAGCGACCACCGGAATGGGAGACAGGCGGCATATTTTCCCTAAAGCGTCTGCCGCCTCCATATCAGGCACCGCCACCCGTGCTATATGGCAGCCGGCATCGGCAAAAGCGGCACTTTGCGCAAGGGTAGCATCGGCATTTCTTGTATCGGTATTGCACATGGACTGCACCGCAATAGGCGCCCCTCCCCCGATTGTGACGCCCCCAATATTCATTTGTTTTGATATTCTCTTTTTCATAATCTACCCCGTTATAAGCCGCACAATATCATGATAGGTGACAAAAACAAACAGCCCTATAATAAATACCATTCCGACCATGGAGACATAATTTTCGATTTTGCTGTTAATGGGTCTGCGTATGATAAGCTCAATAGTTGAAATTATTATGCGCCCGCCATCCAAAATAGGCAGGGGCAGCATATTCATAAAAGCCAGATTGACCGAAATAAACGCCACAAAATACCACATATCGGCCATTGATTCCGAGGCCTTTTCAGACAAGGTATCAGCTATTCCGATAGTGCCCATAAGCTCGCTTGGCTGTGCTTTACCCGAAAAAAGCATACCTATGCTCTTGTAGGCCGACTGGAAAAAGCTCATAGCCGTGCGGAAGGAATAATCGACCTTCCTCAGCCCTCTTACATCCTCATAGGTGAAATTAAGGCCGTAGCGAAGCTGACCTGTGCCGTCATAATCTCTGGGAGTAATATCGACAATGCGGAAAACCACACGGCTTCCGTCCCGCAAAACCTCAATATCATATGGCTGACCGCTGCCCAGCTCAAGTCCAATCAAAATATCGTTATATGTGTAGGCGTGTATATCGTTTATCTTCAGTATCGTGTCTCCCGGATAAAGGGTATCGGTCAGCGGGAAACCCTCCGCAAAGCCTGACAGTGTACGCCCCGCAACCGACTGTGCCGGCAGCAGTATCATAAATATTATCAGTATGCCGGTTACCATATTCATTGCGGCACCGGCCGCACTGACAAAAACCTTTTTCAGGTAGCTGGCCTCCTGAAAGCTCCCCTTGGTTGTAAAATCGGCAGGGTCAACCCCCTCCGGAGGATCTTCGTTTATATCCTTCATCACAACAGCGCCGCCAAATGGCAGAGCCCTGACCGCATAAAGGGTTTCCCCTCTCTTTTTCTTCAAAATCGGCGGTCCGAAGCCGATGTTAAACTCATAAACAGTTATTCCGGATAGCTTTGCCGCAATAAAATGACCCAGCTCGTGAATGAAAATTATCAGCCCGAAAACTAAAATCGCGTAAATGTAGCCCATGGTTTCCCTTTCTGCTTAAAGTGAAGCAAGCACTGCGGCCCTTGCCGCAGCATCGGTAGAAAAAACATCTTCAAGTTTCGGCGCTTCGATAAAAGGCACGCGCTCAACCGCGGCCGAAATCAAGCGGTAAATATCGTTAAAGCCTATTTTATTTTCCAGAAACAGCGCAACCGCAACCTCATTGGCACCGTTGATTATAGCGCCGAAGTTCCCGCCCAAGAGGGCTGCTTTTTCCCCAAGCGCCAGGCAGGGGAAGGTGTCCCTGTCAGGCTGAGCGAAGCTCAAGGAAGTGAGCTGAGCAATTTCCAGCGTATCAAAGGCATTTTCATAGCGGTGGGGATAGTTTACCGCATACATTATGGGCAGACGCATATCGGCATTGCCCATCTGTGCTATGACCGAGCCGTCCCTAAACTTCACCATAGAGTGTATGATGCTTTCGCGGTGGACGACCACTTCAATCTGTTCGGGTCTTAGGCCGAACAGCCAGGCAGCCTCAGCAACCTCAAAGCCCTTGTTCATCAAGGTGGCTGAATCGATTGTGATTTTCTTGCCCATATTCCATGTGGGGTGCTTTAATGCGTCGGAGGCGCTGACCTTTTCCAGCTGCCGCTTATTATATCCAAAAAAAGGGCCTCCGGAAGCCGTAATAATTATTTTTGAGACCTCACTGCTTTTTCCCGACAGCATCGCCTGAAAAATCGCAGAATGCTCCGAATCCACGGGCAAAATAGAGGTTTTCTTCGCTTTAGCCCGTTCCATCACGATACTTCCCGCACAAACAAGAGACTCCTTGTTGGCAAGTGCAAGTACTTTACCGCTCTCAATTGCAGCCAGTGTGGGGCGAAGTCCGGCGATTCCGACAGCGGAATTGACCACCATTTCGGCAGCAGTGACGGAGGCGGCAGCGCAAACGCCATCCTCCCCATATTCAACCCGGCAAGAAGTATCGGAGAGCCGTTTTTTAAGCTCCGCAGCCGCATTTTCATCCATCAGCACAGCCAGGGAGGGCTTAAATTCCCTCACCTGCCGCTCCATCACATCTACGCTTTTTCCCGCCGCCAGCGCGCATATTTTATGCCCTTGCACACGGGCGACCTCCAACGTCTGGCGTCCGATGGAGCCGGTGCTGCCGATAACCGATAGTGCTTTCATATTC
>JAVBSJ010000139.1:0-4233 GCA_031547105.1 Oscillospiraceae bacterium | reverse complement strand
CTCGCCCGCCTTTTGGTGGGGGGCGATTTGGCGTCCGCCTGCAGGCGTATGCTTTGCGTCGCAAGCGAGGATGTAGGGCTGGCCTATCCCCAGGCAGTGTCTATCGTCAAGGCCTGCTGTGACAGCGCTATGCAGCTGGGCATGCCCGAGGCGCAGCTGCCGCTGGGGCAAGCGGCTGTGCTGCTGGCCACTGCACCCAAGTCCAATTCGGCATCATCAGCTATGGCCGCTGCAATAGCCGATGTGGAAAACGGAAAGGCGGGAGATGTTCCCGATCACCTTAAAGACTCCAATTACCAGGGCGCGGGCAGCCTTGGCCGCGGTCTTACGTACAAATACCCCCACAACTTCCCCGGCAACTATGTGGCGCAGCAATATCTGCCCGATTCAATCAAAAATACAGAATACTACATTGAAGGCGCCAACAAGGCAGAGCAGCAGGCAAAGGAGTACTGGAAAAAGGTAAAGGGCAATGAATAAAAGACTTTTGGCACTGATTACCGCGTTGATTCTTCTTTTTCTTCTGGCCGCCTGCGGCAATACGGAACAGGCAGGCCCCCTTCCCCCCGACGGGCAGGTGCAGCCCTCTGAACCCGATACGCAAGAGCCCGAACCGGAGCCGGAGCCGCCTGAAAAGGATGTGATCGAGGTCAGTCCCGGGCTTTATATGCTTGACTGCGGTTATCTGGAGCGGCAGGGTATGACAGTGGATCATGTCTTTCCCGCTTCGCGTGAGACGCTTATGGTTTTCACATCTCACCTAAGCGAAAACGGCACTGTTTCCGAATACAAGCACCTGTATACATTTTCCATGAGCCAGATGGCCTTTACCGGCAAAAGCATGCCAGTGGGGCTTGTGGCGCAGTACCCCTCCGTTTTGCTTGATGACGGCAGCGCGGCGGTCATCACCCTTGACAGTGAATCCTATGAATATAAAGAGCTTTTATATATAGACCCGTCCAACCTTTCCTACGTGTCGGTCGCCATTCCCGCCATACCCAACCTCCGTTCAATTGAGGTTGCTCCTGACAAGACCAAGGTCGCCCTTAATACCCTTGACGGCTTATTGGTAACCGAAGCTGACTTCACTACCCAGATATGCGCGTTTCCCAACTATGCCGCCCCCGAAGGCGCGGAGGGTGAAAGCGACGAAGAGGAAAACACTGTCTTTGTGCCTTATGCCACCCAGTGGAGCGACGACAGCCGCCTTTTGGCGGGCAAAATCATCAGCTGGGAGTGGCTGTACCATCCCTTTGTCATCGACACCGATTCGGGAGAAACCAAGGAGCTCCACGACCTGCCGGCCAGTGACATTATCGTGCTGGACAAATCGCATCTGTTCTGCTTTGACTTTTTCACCATGATCCCCCAGGGCATTTACGACATTGGGCAGCAGCTGCTTTCCGAGCTTCCATTCGATACCTCCTCCTATCTGGCGGAGGATGAAAACGGCGAGGCCGAGGAATACATCTACTGCCTTGCGGTTTCCTCAGATAATCTTGTGTTATGCTCCTCAAGCCCCAACGGCGGGGGAGAAAAAGCCGGCAAGGCCGCCTTATTCAACCTCACAGCAGGAGAGGAAGCACAGTTTTTCATCGGCGGAGAGGGAGATGCCGCCATCAGCTTTGAGGCGGCGGCCTTTGTTCCTCAATCCTCGAAAGTGGTACTTATGACGCACTCCACCGTGCATCAGTCCAAGCAAATCTATATCGCTACTTATTAGTAATTATAAATAGGAGAGGGTTTTTATGAAAATTGCAGCTTTTAAGGTTGGCGCTAAAATCGACATCGGTGTATTTACCAAAGATGGTGACAAAATTGTCCCCCTTAGCTCCCTGCCGCTTTCGCAGAAGTACGACAGCATAGCTTCTCTTATCGACGCCCCGAAGAGCGACATTAAGCTCCTTGAAGACAAAGCCCATCAGGATGAAGGCTTTGCGCTGTCAGAAGATGTGCACCTTCTCTCCCCTTTCCCTGCTCCGGGGCATGACATACTTTGTGTCGGTGTCAACTACATGGCCCACCGCGAAGAAGCACATAAGGGTATAAACGACCTTGCCAAAAACCCTCCCAAGACGGTTTACTTTTCCAAGCGCGCCACAAGCACCATCGGACACGGCGATACCATTGACGCCCGCTTTGATTTGGATGAGGGTCTGGATTACGAGGTGGAGCTTGCGGTCATAATCGGCAAGGGCGGCAAGGATATTTCCCCTGAAAACGCGCAGGAGCATATTTTCGGCTACACCATATTTAATGACCTTACAGCGCGCACCATGCAGAACCAGCATTTGCAGTGGTTCAAGGGCAAAAGCCTTGACGGCCTCAGCGCCATCGGCCCCTGGGTCGTAACCGCAGGGGACATAGCCTTCCCTCCTGAGCTGGACATAAAATGCTCAGTCAACGGCGAGGTGAGGCAAAACTCCAACACCAAGCTGATGATCGCCGACATACCCACAATTATTTCACAGCTTTCTGCCGGCATGACCCTGATGCCGGGCGACATTATCGCCACCGGCACCCCCTCCGGGGTCGCAATCGGCTTCACCCCGCCCAAGTTCCTGAAATCGGGCGATGTGGTAAAGTGCGAGATAGAGGGCATCGGGGTGCTGGAAAACCGCGTCAAGTAAGCTTAATATGCAAAAAACCCGTAGAAGCGCTGCTTCTACGGGTTTTTATATGCCTACAGCATTATTTCAAGCTCAAACTCATGCTTTCCCGGTATGCCGTCACTCCTCGGGACATTATCCGGCAAGGGCTCTGTTTTAAGTTTGCGGGTGATTACATCTTCTAAATCAGTCCGGCAAAAACCGAAGCCGCCGCCACCGTTATAAGCCCTGCAACGGCAATGGCAAGGCTGCTCATAGCTCCCTCGATCTCCCCCAGCTCCATAGCCCGGGTGGTGCCGATTGCATGGGCAGAGGTGCCGATGGCGATTCCCTTGGCCACAGGCTCTGTTATTCCGGCGGTCTTAAGTACAAGAGGCGCCAAAACATTTCCCACAACACCTGTTATAATTATCACCGCCACCGTTATTGTGACAATGCCGCCATAATCCTGTGAGACACCCATGCCTATTGCCGTTGTAATGGATTTTGGCAGCAGGGTGGCATACTGGGCGTGATCCAGCTGAAAAACAAGCGCCAGCATATAAACCGAGACAAGTGAGGTAAGCACACCGGAGGCAATGCCGCACAAAACAGCGGCTAAATGCTTTTTCAAAAGCCCCAGCTGCTTGTAAAGCGGAACAGCCAGGCAAATTGTTGTTGGGGTAAGAAGATAGCTTAAATATTTCCCGCTCTGATTATAGGTGGGATAGTCGATTCCAAGCGCTAGAAGCGCACCGATTGTAAGCACAATAGACACCATAAGGGGGTTGAGAATGGCCCAGCCCAGCCTGCGTTTGAGATAAAGCCCCGCCTGATATGCCAAAAGTGATATACAGAGGCCGAAGAACATAGAGGAAGCCAGCATTTCCTTCATCTGCCCTGTCCCCCTTTTCTTTTTATAAGCGCCTGTGTGACCCTGCCGGTGACAACCATAACCACAACGGTTATAAGCACGCACGCCGCAAGGGCGGGCAGCAGCATCTGGGACAGGTCAGCCCAGCTGTCCATAAGCCCGGCGGCTGCCGGAATAAACATGACGGGCATTATCTGGGTCAAGAATATTGCCGTCTCCTCCACACTCTCCAGCTTTATCAGCTTAAAGTTTAGGGCGGCAAGCATCAGCACCAGCCCGTAAATGCTTGCGGGAATTGGCAGTGGCAGCAGCCACTTGATCCCCTCCGCCGCAAAAGTAACCGCCGCAATGACGGTAAACTGCTTAATGTATTTCAAAATATCCCTCCCCAAAAGCTCACATAGGGATTTTACCATTATACTGTAAAAATGGCAAATTAATATACGACAGCAGGCCGTGTCAACACGTTTATATAAATATGTAAAGGCTGCGTCTCACGGCGCAGCCTTTAAGCAGCATTGTCTGTTTAAAAGCAGAATACACTGCTTCGATTTTCTACATTGGCTTGAGGTTCCGGTTGAGTCTTTCCACCATATACAATTTAACAGAAAAAGCCAGCCGAATGATTTTTGAAGTGGTATAAAGATAGGAGACACGAAAAGCCGTGTCTCCTATCTTTTGTTGTATACTGAAAAAGAGGTGAAAAAAATGCGTAAAGAATACACATTTCATAGTCAGGCGGAGAAGCTTGGAATCGTAAAGCGGTATTTG
>JAVBSJ010000126.1:0-6753 GCA_031547105.1 Oscillospiraceae bacterium | reverse complement strand
CCGGCGTCGGCGGTTATTGTAGTGCCGTTTACAAAGCTGGAGTCGTCGCACGCCAGGAAGAGGGCGACTGTGGCAATTTCCTCCGGCTTGCCCATACGGGGGTTGGTGGCCATGCCTGATGCGGCGCGGGAAGCGCCGAAGGGGCTTGGGTTGTTGACGCCGGTGACGGCGATTTCCGTCTCAACGCCGCCGGGGCAGATGGCGTTGCAGCGGATACCCTTCTGTGCGTACATAAAGCCGACATTCTTGGTGTACCCGATAACGCCGAACTTGGAGGCGGCATAGGCGGCACCTGCGCGGCAGCCCATAAGCCCGCCGATTGAAGCCACATTGACGATAACGCCGGAATCCTGCGCCATCATGGGGTTAAGAGCCTCCCGGGTCAGCTTCATCAGTGAGGTCAGGTTCATGCCGATAATCCAGTCCCAATGCTCATCGGTGACCTCGTGGGCGGGGATCATATTGTCCATAACTCCGGCATTGTTGACAAGCACATCCAAGCGGCCATAGGTGTCAAGAGCGGTCTTGACGACAGCCTTAATATCCTCATCCTTCATCAGGTCCCCTGTAAAGGGCAGGATTGAGCCGGGCATCCCCTCGGCCAGCTTTGCGATTTCGTCCAGCCTCTCCTTGCGGCGGGCAAGGGCGATTACCTTTGCCCCCTCCTGCGCGTACAGCAGCGCGATGCTGCGACCCATGCCGGAGCTTGCACCGGTGACGATACATACCTTATCCTTGAGCTTCATATACATACCTCCTGATTTGTTTGTTTATACTTTAACAATATAATATATAGAATTGGCGGTATTGTCAAGCTAATATCATGTCAACCCGGTTTGTTGAAAGTACTCTCTGTATCAAGCCTACGGATGCTTTTTCCTTTTTTCATATCAAAAATCACAGGCCGGAGCCGCTTTTAAAGCGATCCCGGCCTGTATGCAAGTCCTGCAAATGCAATATAATTTTACCTATTCTGCGTAGCCTGCGGCATAAAAGTTCATCAGGCAGCCCTGCTGGAGAATCAGACGCTCATTAGCCGTAAGGCCGGCGCAGTGCAGCATAATGTCTTTTGTCTCCCCTGCCGCTGTGATAACCTTGGCCGGAATATCCTCCCTACCCTCGGCGATGGCGGCCTTTATACCCGGAACATAAATATAATCGCCATCCTGATAGTCAAAGGAAGTTTCCTTGTCGATGGTAAATGGAACAATGCCCCAGTTGATGCAGTTGGAACGGTAACGCTTGGTGGCGTATTCGTAGCAAATATTACCGAAGCCGCCCAGCACCTTTTGGCAGGAGGCGGCCTGCTCCCTTGCGGAGCCGTCCCCCGGCTTGCGGGCAAAGACGCAGGAGCCGATGGTTGTGCTCTTAATTTCTCCCGATACCTTTTCAAGTATCTTCACCGCTTCGGCAGAATAAACGCCCTGCTGACGCCCCGCCTCTATTGCCCCCATCTCCTTGGACAGCCCCACATAACCGGGGCAGCGGCGGGAAAGGGCAAACTCCGACAGCTTATGAGGGTTAGAGCGGTAGGAGGAGGTTTCCCCTGAGGGGATAAGCTCATCGGTGGTGGTCACCTCATCGTGTATGACGGCGCACAGCTTCATAAGCAGGTTTTCATCCAGAGGATACATTTTAGGCCAGTCCCTTATGCCGGGGCCGAAGCGCAGCTCGGCCTGGGGATCGGGCTTGCCAAAGCCCTCATAGCAGCGCTTTTCGTATACAGCGCCGTCAAAGACATACTTTGTTTTCGGCTCGTCATATTCAATATCGGTGGCGGCTGTAAGCACACCGCCGTTTTTGGCAGTGGCGGCGATAGAGCGGGCATCCATAAGTGCCACCGCTGCAATCTGCCCGTCTCCGGGCTTGGAGCCTTCCCTGTTGGCGAAATTGCGGGTTGCGTGGCGGATGCTCAAAGAATTGTTGGCGGGGGTATCGCCCGCGCCGAAGCATGGGCCGCAGAAGGAAGGCTTTATAACAGCCCCCGCGCTCATAAGCTTCTGCGCGGCGCCGTCTTTTGTAATTGCCATGGCAATAGGGGTAGAGGACGGATACACGGATAAATCAAAGTACCCGCTTCCGATATTCCCATCCTTAAGTATCTCTGCGGCAGTCATTATATTCTCATACATACCGCCGGAGCAGCCTACGATTACCCCTTGCTCACAGACGACCTTGCCGTCCACAATATTCCGGACAAGATCCATCTGCGCCGCTCCCTCCAGCTGCCGGTTACATTCCTCCTGGCAGGCGGCAAGGATGGCCTGCGGATTCTGCTGGAGCTCATGCACGGTGCAGGCCTTTGACGGATGGAAGGGCAGCGCTATCATACACTCTACACGGCTGAGGTCGATTTTGACAACGCTGTCATAATATGCCCCGTCTTTAGGGGCAAGGGGAGCATAATCCCCCTCCCGGCCTATGTTCTTATAAAACTTCTCTATGACCTCGTCTGTCTCCCAAATGCTGGTCAGGCAGGAGGTCTCAGTGGTCATAACATCGATGCCGATACGGAAATCATCCGAAAGTCCCTTTATTCCGGGGCCTGCAAACTCCAGCACCTTGTTTTTGACAAAACCGCCGGGGAAGGTTGCCGCTACAAGGGCGATAGCCACATCCTGGGGTCCGACGCCCTTTTTCGGCTGCCCCTCAAGATAAACCAGCACCACCTCCGGCGCCGGCAGGGCATATGTATTTTTAAGCAGCTGCTTGACCAGCTCGCCGCCACCTTCGCCGATACCCATGCAGCCGTAGGAGCCGTAACGGGTATGGCTGTCGGAGCCCAAAATCATCTTGCCGCATCCGGCAAGCCGCTCTCTGGCATACTGGTGTATTACCGCCTGATTGGCAGGCACATATATTCCGCCGTATTTTTTCGCGGCGGAAAGGCCGAAGGCGTGGTCATCCTCATTGATGGTGCCGCCGACGGCGCAAAGTGAGTTATGGCAATTGGTCAAGGCGTAAGGCACCGGAAACTCGGTCATCCCCGACGCCCGTGCCGTCTGTATTATGCCGACATAGGTTATATCATGAGAGATAAGGGCATCAAAACGCAGACGCATCTTACGGGCGTCCTTGCTTTCATCATGGGCGCGCAAAATGGTGTAGGCCATCGTTTTGTCCCTGGCGCTGTCCGGCGTGCCGCACCCCGAGGCTTTAGAGGCCGGTATAATTTCGCCGTTAATTAAATAATGTCCCTCTTTCAGTAGCTCAACCAATATGTAAAACCTCCAGTATAAAATTATAATTTGTACTGTATAAACGTATCATATCTGCCCTGTGCTGTCAATCAATCGGCGGGCTGAAAGCCCTGTTTCCGCAAGGCAGCCAATCCGCCTCAGACACAAAAAGCCCCCGCGGAAAAGGCGGCTGCCATTTCGCTTGGAGGCTTTAACAGATGTATTATTCTACTTCTTTTTGCCCTCGATACCGTCAGAGACCGAGTGGAGCAGGCTAAACAGCGACGGGGCCATTTGGGGATAGTTATTCTGCACGCTGTCTATAGTAAGCTCCGAAAAGGCGGGAGAGCTTTCCTCAAGCACGGCACTCTCAAGCGCCGCTTCACTGCGTTTAAGCTGCATATCGCACAAGGGGGAAAACACCTGGCGCGGCACTGGGAAGGCGCTGTCGGGGTTTGCGGCGCCCATGCTGTAGGCATACCTGTAGACCTTGTAGAAGGCCGTGTTAAGATAGCTTGCGCATTCGGCAATGACCTGCTTGTTGCCCGACCGACCCAATATATCGAAGAAAACCGAAAGGGAGTTGGTCAGCATTTTCCGGGCAAGCACAGCCATTGCGCTGCCCCTGAGGACATTGTCCTTGCCGCTTTCGCCATCGGGCAGCTGCTCCGCCACGATCGCCGCACCTTCTCTGGACATAGTACGCCCCAGAAGATAATCGGCAGACACCCCGTAATAGTCCGCCGCCTTGACCAAAAAGCCCAGCCCCGGCTCCCTCATCCCGTTTTCATAATGGGACAAAAGCGCCTGGGAAACCCCAAAGTCGTTTGCGGCCTTCCTCTGGCTTATATTTTTTTCCTTGCGCAGCAATGAAAGCGTCCGTGGGAAGTCATTCAACATGTCAATGGTCTCCAAAGGCAATAATAGTATGCTAAGTATACAGCGTAAAACTTGTCAAGTAAAGGGGTTTTCTAAAACAGTTTGTAATATTTTCAGGCAATATTTTGGTTATTTTGCCAAATAAAATCGACTAATACCAGATATAGGCATCCTCTTGATAACAAGACGCTATATGTGCTGTTTAAAACAAAAGCGTCATAAGAGGAATGGTGAAAAGCGACAGCATGGTGGAAACAAACACCACCTGTGAGCCAAACTCAAAATCCCCTCCGTACTTTGAGGCCAGTATTGCCGACATGCTGGCCGCAGGCATTCCGGACAGCAACGTGCACACACCCGTCAGTATCGGGGTGACCTTAAGGGCGCTGAGAACCACAAATGTTACCAGCGGAATAAACACAAGCCTTATAAAGCTGTAATAGGACAGCCAGCCCACAGGCAGGTTTTTGACGTTCATCTCACCCAGAATGGCGCCGATGACCAGCATGGAAACAGCCGTTGTGCAGCCCCCGACAGAGGAGAGGGTCTTGGTCACAAACACAGGGAGGCTGAAGGGTGCAAACATGACAGCAAGCCCCACAAAAACAGCGACGACGCAGGGGTGAGTCAAAAGATTTTTAATGACAGAGCGGCTGTCTGTCTTAGTATAAAGGCTGAGGCCGGCCGACCACATGAATATCCGCACCGGTATCAGGGCAATGGAGGCATACAAAAGCCCTTCAGTCCCAAAGACTCCGTATGCGATAGGACTGCCCAGAAAGCCCGCGTTGGAGGATATAGTGGCGTGGCGCATGACCATCTGCTTATCGTGGGGCGCCTTGCGGTAGGCCACAAGGCTGACAAGCCAGGCAAATATCTGCACCCCCATGTATATGACAAATACATATCCCATGGACTTAAGCAGCTGCTCCGTCACCTCAATATCAAAAGACGCCACAATGCTGCAGGGCAGGATGATGTTGATCAGAAGATCAGACAGCTTTCCCCTGGTCTTGGCGTCCAGCATACCTTTTTTGCTGCAGAAAAACCCTATGACCATTATGGCAAAAAGCGACAGCTGCAGGTTGAGCATATTTTCAAAGGCCGACACGGCAAATCCCCCTTACCGAAAAATCAATACCCGCTAATTTTATACCCTTATAAGCAAATTGTCCACCTTTCGGCGGAAATCAGTCTGCCGGCGCAAAACAAAAGCAGGCGGGGCAATACGCTCCGCCTGCCTACAATAATGAGCTATATTTTGTAATACTCCATACCGCCCTCAAAAAGCGGCTGATACTTGTTGCCGGGGATGTTTACGGCCACATGGCGCCCTACGCGCTCACTGTGTCCCATTTTGCCCATAACGCGCCCGTCGGGGCTGATGATGCTCTCAATAGCGGCCACAGAGCCGTTAATATTGTAATCAATCCCCATGCGCACCCGACCTTCGCTGTCGCAGTACTGGTTGGCAATCTGTCCGTTCCGCGCAAGCTCACTGAGGGTCTGCCCGTCAGCCACAAAGCGCCCTTCCCCGTGGGAGAAGGGAATATTGTACACATCCCCCACCTGACACTTGAGCATCCAGGGAGATTTGACCGAGGAAGCCCGGGTGTAGGAGTAAAGCGACTGGTGACGGCCGATAGTATTAAAGGTGACGGTGGGGCTGTTCCCGTCAAGCTCTGTTATCCGGCCATAGGGAAGCAGACCGAGCTTTATAAGCGCCTGGAATCCGTTACAAATGCCCAAAGCAAGGCCGTCCTTATTGTAAAGCAGCTCATGCACCGCATCGCTGAGAGCGGGATTGCGGAAGAAGGCCTGCACGAACTTGCCGCTTCCGTCCGGCTCATCCCCGCCGGAAAAGCCGCCGGGCAGGATAAGCATCTGGCTTTGTGAAATGGCCTCAATAAGCTCTCTTGCCGATTGGGCGAGCATTTGAGGGGTAAGGTTGCGGATAAGGACTATCCTCCCCTGGCCTCCTGCCCGCTGAACTGCCCTAAGTGTATCATATTCGCAGTTGGTGCCGGGGAAGGCCGGTATGACCGCCATGGGCTTTGTAACCGATGTCGCCGCCTTTTCAGGACGGCCTTTGTAGGAAAACGCCGGAGCCTTGCGGTCAATCTGCTGCGTTTCGGTGGGATAAATGGACTCCAGCGTGCCGCAAAGCGCTTTCCTAACATTGCGCAGCGACACTACGCCGGTATACAGGCGGATATTTTCCCCGCCGGTGTAGCCGAGGCGCTCCCCCTCCTCGCATTCGCAGGCCATTTCCGCCACGATGGAGCCTATTCCGCCGCCAAACAGGGTGCGCTCGTCAATGTCGCGCCCCATTTCAAAGCCGATGTCATTGCCGACGGCCATTTTGCAGATGCCTTCGATAATTCCGCCTGCACCCACAGACCAGGCCGAAAGAACCTTCCCCTCTCGGCAAAGGCGGTTAAAATAGCTGAAGAAATACGGCACATCCTCCAGCTTTTCGGGAATGGCAAAGTAATGCACCGGGCTGCCCCAGTATTTAAACTCAGGGGATATTATGTCTCCCGCCTCGGCAGTGTTTATGGCAAAGGAGATCAGTGTCGGCGGCACGTCAATGTCGTTGAAGGTGCCGCTCATAGAATCCTTGCCGCCGATGGCCGCCGCCCTCAGCGCCTTCTGCGCCGTATAGGCTCCCAACAGCGCGGCAAAGGGCTTGCCC
>JAVBSJ010000155.1:0-10609 GCA_031547105.1 Oscillospiraceae bacterium | reverse complement strand
AGAACCCTTGAAACTGACCGGGTACATCTTGCCGCCCTTCGCAGCGCTGTCCTGGACGGATTGGAGAAAGAAGGGCTTGCCTGCGCGGTCAACGGCAGGGAGGACGGCACCCCCCATATCCTCAACCTCTCCCCCATGAAGGGGCGGAGCGAGGTTTATATCCGCATGCTGTCCGACAGGGGGATCTGCGTCAGCTCCGGCTCGGCCTGCACCAGGGGGAAAAGCTCCCATGTGCTGAAGGCCATGCGGCTGCCGAAGCAAAATACAGACGGGGCTATAAGGCTCAGCTTCTGCCCTGAAAATACTATGGAGGAAACAGAAATCTTCATACATGCCTTTTTGGAGGCAGTCAAGGTTTTTTGATACATTATGGAAGAAGTATTGCTGCTGAAATGCGGGGAGCTTGTGCTAAAGGGGCTCAACCGCATCAAGTTTGAGGAACGCCTGCTTAAGAATCTCCGCCGCTCGCTTTCTGCGGCAGGGGAGTTTAATATTTATGCTCTCCAGTCAACGGTGTATGTTGAGCCTAAGGAGGGCGCCGATATAGAGCAGGCGCTGGAGCGGGTCAAAAGGGTTTTCGGCATTGTTTCAATATCGCGGGCAGCCGTCTGTCAAAAAGAAATCGAGGCCATCTGCCGCACGGCGGGGGAATACCTCTCATCGCAGCTTGCATCTTGCGCCACCTTCAAGGTGGCGGCAAAGCGGGCGGATAAAGCCTTTCCCCTCACCTCTCCCCAGATCGGCGCGGAGGTGGGCGGATATTTGCATGACCTTTATCCACACCTCGTTCCCAAAATGGAGGAGCCGGAAATCACCGTCACCGTTGAGGTGCGTGACAGGCTTGCCTATATCGCGGGGAAAAAGTACCGCGGGGCCGGCGGGCTGCCCTCCGGCATAAGCGGGCGGGCAATGCTGCTGCTTTCGGGGGGAATAGATTCTCCGGTAGCGGGACATATGATGGCAAAAAGAGGGCTGGAGCTGGGTGCGGTGCATTTTTATTCATACCCTTACACATCGGTTGAGGCAAAAGATAAGGTGCTGGAGCTTGCGGGAATACTGTCCCGATATTCAGCAAAGCTGACGGTCAGCCTCGTGCCCTTTACCGAGATACAGCAGCAGATAGCCCAGCACTGCCATGAGGATTACTACACCATCATTATGCGGCGCATGATGATGCGCATTGCCGAAATGGTTGCACTTCATCAGGACTGCGGGGCGCTGATAACCGGGGAGAGCCTTGCCCAGGTGGCAAGCCAGACTATGGAGGCGCTCCACGCCACAGGGGCGGTTTGCACCATCCCTGTTTTCCGCCCTGTGATAGGCATGGACAAGGAGGAGATTGTGGAGCGTGCGCGGCAAATCGGCACCTTTGAGACCTCCTCACTGCCCTTTGAGGATTGCTGCACCGTCTTTACGCCCCGCCATCCCCAGACTAAGCCAAAGCTGGAAAACGTTCTGAGGGAAGAGGAGGGGCTGGATATACAAGCCCTTTGCATAAAGGCGTTTAACGGGATAGAGCGGGTAACGGTCGGCTGATTACATAAACAATCGGAGGGTCACACATGAAATGTGAGATTATCGCAGTAGGGACGGAGCTTTTATTGGGGGAGATCGCCAATACCGATGCCCAGATGCTTTCCTTAGGGCTGTCGGAGCTTGGTATAAATGTTTACTATCACACTGTTGTGGGGGACAATCCCCAGCGTCTTACGGACGCCCTGGCTATCGCCAAGGGGCGGGCTGATATAATCATAACCACCGGCGGTCTCGGCCCCACCGCCGATGATCTCACCAAGGAAACCATCGCCGCCGCCTTCGGGAAAAAGCTTTATCTTGACAAGGAGCAGCTGGCGCGTCTGCACGCCCGTCTGGGGAACAATATTACAGCCAATAACGAAAAGCAGGTGATTTTGCCCGAGGGGTGCGAGATTCTTGTAAACGACTGGGGCTCTGCCCCCGGCTGCGCTTTTTACGCTGAGGGCTGCCATGTGATAATGCTGCCCGGCCCTCCGTCGGAGTGCACGCCGATGTTTAAGTATAGGGCACGCCCTTATCTGGAAAAGCTGGTTGGGGAGCATGTTATACGCTCCCGCTATATAAAGGTGTTCGGCATCGGGGAAAGCGCCATGGAGGATAAGCTGGCCTATTTGATGAACAGCCTTACAAACCCCACGGCCGCCCCTTACGCCAAGGAAGGGGAATGCGAGGTTCGCGTCACGGCCAGCGCCGCCACCGAGGAGGAGGCCTACGCCATGATCGCCCCCGTTGTGGAGGAGATCAAAGGGGTGCTGGGCGATATGGTGTACGGAATTGACGTCGCCTCACTTGAAGAGGTGGTGGTGCATAAGCTGATTGAGCGCGGGCTGACAGTGGCCTGCGCCGAGTCCTGCACCGGCGGGCTTGTGCAGAAGAGGATTACCGATATTGACGGCTGCTCTGCCTGCTTTGTGGGGGGAGCCGTAACCTATTCAAACGAGATGAAGATAAAGCTGCTGGGGGTCAGCCGTGATACGCTGAACACCTTCGGTGCCGTGTCGGCGGAGACTGCCATTGAAATGGCAAGGGGCATCAGAGCCCTTACCGGCGCCGACATTGGCATATCCACAACCGGCGTTGCCGGTCCCGGCGGCGGAAGCGAGGAGAAGCCGGTGGGCACAGTATATATCGGCCTGTCGGCAGAGGGGCTTGACAAGGTCATCAAGCCGGAGCTTAAATATATGCGCTCCCGCCCCCGCATACGCAGCGGCGCTGCTTCCCACGCCTTTAATTTGATTCGGCAGCAGATATTGGGAGAATAAATATGCCGCATTATGAAAAGAAGCTGGACAGCAAGGAAGTGTTCCGCGGCAAGATAATTTCGGTGAGGCATGATACGGTGGAGCTGGAAAACGGCAGATCAGCCTTGCGCGAAGTGGTGGAGCATCCCGGCGCAGTGGTTATCCTGCCCTTTGACGGGGAATATATCTATATGGTGCGGCAGTTTCGGTATGTGTTTGACTGTGAGCTTCTAGAGGTTCCGGCAGGGAAGCTGGAAGCGGGGGAGGATCACAGGGACGCCGCCCTTCGGGAGCTGGAGGAGGAGACGGGCAAAAAGTGCCGCGACCTTGTTTACCTGGGAGAAAGCTACCCAAGCCCCGGGCTGTACAGGGAGATATTTCATATGTATTTTGCAGGAGGCCTGGTTGACGGACAGCTGAGCCCCGATGAGGATGAGTTTCTGTCGGCGGTCAGGGTGACCCCTGAAGAGCTGGAGGGCATGATAGCCAATGGAGAGATCAAGGACGGCAAAACGGTGACAATTCTCCATTTGGCAAAAAGCCGCGGGCTGCTTTGATAGTATTGTTAGTGCGCTGACGCCGCGCGGCCTTGTGCCGCCCGGGGAAAGGGAGGCTTTATGAATACCATTCTTGTAATTGAAGATGAGAAAAGCATTGTTGAGCTTATTACATTTAACCTGAAAAGGGAGGGCTTTGAGGTTCTGCCTGCCTATGACGGCGGAGAGGGGCTTGAGCTTGCCCTGTCAGGCAAGGCCGATCTGGTTTTGCTGGATGTGATGCTGCCTGTTATGGACGGGTTCGAGGTGCTGCGGAAAATCAGGGAAAAATCAAGCGTCCCCGTCATTATGGTCACAGCACGTGAAGAGGAACGGGACAAGGTCTTCGGCCTTGAGACCGGGGCGGATGATTATATGACCAAGCCCTTTTCCGTTAAGGAACTTTCTGCCAGAGTAAAGGCCAATATGCGCCGCACTCAGCCCAGTATAGGCGTCACGGGGGACAGGCACGTTTTCGGCCCCTTTGTGGTGGATAAAAACCTTCAGCAGGTGACAAAGCACGGGCAGAGTATCGAGCTCACCCAGAGGGAGTACGACATAGTCTGCTACTTTTTAGATTCCCCTGCCAAGGTCATCTCCCGGGAGGAGCTGATGGAAAAGGTCTGGGGCTATGACTATTACGGGGATCTCCGGGCGGTTGATGTGGCCATGCGCCGCCTGCGCGAGAAGCTGGAGGATAATCCGGCCGAGCCGCAGTATATTTTAACCCGCCGGGGAGCGGGGTACTACCTGCAAAAGCAGCCGCTGTGACAAATCTCTTGCAAGCGAGGTGAATACTTTGTTCCGAAGCCTTCATATGAAGCTGGTTCTTATAATGGTGCTGATAATGATTTCGGTCATGGCCGTCGTCGGCACCTTTATGCTCAACTCAGTGACGGTATACAATATTGACGACTTTCTTTCCCAGATGGGCATGGTGTTCACCTCGGAGTTTATTCTGACACTGGAGCAGACCGAGAAGGAGGCGGTTGACCCGCCTCAGGCACTGAAGCAGGTTATGGAGGCTTATGCCGTGTCCCTGGGCGTCGATGAGTACAGGGTGTTTTATATTCTGGATGCCAAAACCGGCAAATATCTGGCGGGCTCCAATGACAGCCTGGGAGAGGGGCTTTTGCTCACCCCCAACATGCTGGCAGCCATGAACGGAGAAGTAGGCCAGACGGTAGAACGCCTCAATTCCTATTTCGATATTGCGATACCGATCAACGTAAGCGTGGGGTCGGGCTACATAGTGGGCGTCATGGACAACAAGCAGGAGCTTTCTGACCTAAACTGGAATCTTTTCGCGATTTTGGTCAGGGCTATGCTGTTTGGCATGTTTGTCGCCATTCTCCTGAGCTTCTTTTTGTCCAAAACCATAACAAAGCCGGTGGAAAAGCTGACTGCCCAGGCCTCTCAGATTGCTGCGGGGTCTTTTGACAGCGCGGCGGAGGTCTATTCCAACGATGAGCTGGGCGTGCTCACCCAGACCTTTAACAACATGGCTACCGTTTTGAAGGACACGCTGGACGAGGTGGAGGGGGAGAGAAACAAGCTCGACACCCTTTTCCGCCATATGGCTGACGGGGTTATTGCCTTTGACAGCGACGGGCGTATCATACATATCAATCCCGAAGCCGTGCGTATGCTTGGCAAGGAATATGATGAAAGCAGCACCTATTCTCAGGTTTTCCCGGGGCTCGACGTTGAGGAGCAAAATCTGGAGGAAGACGGGCAGTATATCGAAATTGACTATCTCGTCAACAAACGGACGCTTAAGATGTTCTTTGTGCCCTTCAGAATGCCTGAGGGCAGCGGGATGATGGCCGTTATGCACGATATAACCCAACAGAGGCGGCTGGACGATACCCGCAAGGAATTCGTCGCCAACGTCTCACACGAGCTGCGCACACCTCTGACGTCGGTTAAGGGCTACGCCGAGACGCTTATCGAGGCGGGAGAGGATATAGACAAGGAGACGCAGGGGCGCTTTCTCGGCATTATCAACAGCGAGGCGGAGCGCATGATGCGCATCGTCAAGGATCTTCTTACACTGACGCAACTGGATTACAACCGCATGGAAATGAACTTCCGGCCGGTGGACATAAGGGGGCTGGCGGTCAGCGCCACCGATGCCATAGCGATAGAGGCGGGAAAGCAGAATATCACCCTCCACTGCGACCTGCCAGCCGAGCTGCCGAAGGTCAACGGCGACAGGGACAGGCTTGAGCAGGTGATCGTAAACATTCTTTCCAATGCCATAAAGTACAACACCCCTGGGGGCAGTGTAACTCTCTCGGCTAAAGCGGAGAAGGGCTCCGTCACGCTGCAAATCAAGGATACCGGCATAGGCATCCCGAAAGAGGATATTCCCCGTGTGTTTGAGCGGTTCTACCGTGTGGACAAGGCTCGTTCCCGGGAAAGAGGGGGGACAGGCCTCGGCCTTGCCATCGCAAAGGAAATCGTTGAGTTCCACGGCGGCACCATTGCTTTTGACAGTGAGGTCGGCGAGGGCACAACAGTGACAATCTCTTTTCCGGCCATGAACGCAGGAGAGAAAAATGGGTGAGCGTGTAAAAAATCTTTCTCTCGTCGTCCTGTGCGCAATGATGTGCTTTTTGATGTTTGTCAATATGGCTCTTGCCACAGACGCGCCCCAGCTGGCCTTTGTAAGGCAGATGATGGGCATTTCGTATACGAAAAGCGAAGCGGGGGACGCTGATACGTCCATTCCGCTCTCTATAATGCCGCAGAAAATTGCCATCAAAAATCTTCAGGGTCTTTTCTGGGCAGTTGAAGAGGAGGATTACCACGAGCTGGTGAGCATGAGCAACCCTATTCTCAGCGAGGCTCTGGGAACGGCCGGCACTCCTTATCCCATATCAAAGGAGCAGTTTCTTGAGCTTTTCAGCGGCTGCGGTATTTACGCCTCCTTTGACCTTGCAGCGCCCCCCTATTTGCTGGAGCAATGGCTGGCCACGGAAACCGCCCTGCCCATCGGCACCGACACATTGTTTGCCTGCGCCAAGGGGGAGGAGGTGGTGCTTGCCATCTTTGACGGCCAGACCTATTACGTCTGTGAAACCTCAGCCGGGTATGACCGGCTTATGGCGCTGTGTACGCAATTTGAAAGCGTCAACAGCATCTTTGCTTTTGAAGACAGCTATTTTGCCAACCTGTTGGAGCTGGAGCCGGTGCTCACCAAAAGCACATCACTGACCACCTATCAAGTGGGATTTCCCGACTTTGTTAAGGCCGGAGAATTGCCGGAGGAGGTTTTGACAGCTTTTTCCGTTAATTCTTACTTGACTAAGGTTTATAAAACCTCTGCGGGGGATATAGTATATGTAGAAGGGTATGTGGCCTTGCAGCTGTCCCAGAACGGAACGCTGGCATATTCGGCGCCTGCCGATTCGGGGCTGGCGCTGGGTATTTCCGCCGATATGGAGGATGGGGAGTACGAGCAGGAGCTGGTTAAAAAAACGCAAAAGCTGCTCCAGACCATACAAAGAAGTGTGGGCAATTCCCTGCCCTTTTCCCTGGGTGAGGTCAAGCGGGAGGGGGAGCGGTATATCCTGGGCTTTGAAGAGCATCTGGGCAGCTGCTTCGTCACCGCTCCGGGAGGGTATTCGGCGATTTTCGTCATTGAGGAGGGAAGGGTCGTCAGCATTTCTCTCAGCCTTGCTTCCTACAGTCCGGCTGACAAAACCACCCTTTTGCCCTTTCGCCTTGCCGCAGTTTTGATGGAGGGCGCCGCCAACCGCTTCAGCATCAGATATGAGCACAGCCAGGGCGGCACGCTGTTCCCCGTTATATGCTACTATGAGGGGAGGCGGGACAATGGAGTGGAGTAAGGTTAAAATTATCCTTATAGCACTGCTGGTGGGGGTCAATTTACTGCTTGCGGGAAACATTACCCTAAGTGTGATCTCCTTCAACCGCGCCGAAGCAAAGGCGGTGGAAGCGGCGGTCAGGGTGCTGGAAAGCAGCGGCATTGCCGGCAGTGAGGATGTGTTTGCTTCAATGCCGCGGTCTATGACGGCTTACTCCTTTACACGTGACCATGAATATGAGGACAGCGTAGCCGGGCTGATTTTAGGCGAATACAGCAAAACCATGCCGGGCGGCGGCGTAGCAAGCTACAGCAAAGATATTGATACGGTGATTTTTCGCTCGGGCGGGAATATCAGCCTCAGCCTTTGGATCGACAGCGATCAGCAGGCCATGGATTACGCAAGGATACTGGCCAAAAGCGCCGCGGCCGATATGCTTGCGGTAAAGGAAGACGATGGGCGCTATACAATACAGGCCGGAGGTTTTGAGGTGAAAAACCTCGGCCTTGATTACCGCGACCTGCTGCACGGCTCGGTTTCAACAGGATGGATATTTGCCGATGTGGGCAGGGAGGAGGAAGTCTCCCTTTCACGGGCCAAGCTGATACTGGCGCTTGCCGATGTTCTCACCTCCTATAAGGGGGTACAAATAATTTCCGCAAGCCCGTGCTATCTGGCACAGACTACACAGCAAGGGGATGTCAGGCTGGTGCCGGTATGGGAAATAGAATATGGGCGGGATACGGTTTTTGTCAGCGCCCTAAGCGGTAAACAGATTATGCCATAAAGCCTGAAAAAATCTTAAAAAAACTTTTATTATTTCCTAATATGTGATAGAATGGCTGTGTGCTTGTAAAAATGGATCTGGTGGCAGCATTTGTTCTTTATAAATGCAGCCGGCATGGGAATCTTACTTATATAGTCAACTGTCGGGCGATTTTCAACCCAAAACAAAGGAATGAAGGGTGCAAAAGTGAAAAAAATTAAAATTAAGGGCGGGAAACCCCTTTTTGGCGAAGTTTTGATAAGCGGCGCAAAGAATGCGGCTGTTGCGATTATTCCGGCCACTATACTGGTGGCTGATGTATGCCGCGTTGAAAATGTGCCGGATATTGCCGATGTGCGTATACAGCTGGATATTCTCAGGGGCTTGGGTGCCGCAGTGCGGTATATTACCCCTACCACGGTGGAAATTGACTGTACCCATTTGGAGAGCCAAACCCCTCCTTATGACCTTATGCGAAAAATCAGGGCGTCCTACTATCTTATCGGCACACTTTTGGGGCGTTATCACACGGCTCAGGTGGCGATGCCGGGCGGCTGTGATTTCGGCGCCCGCCCGATTGACCTGCATATAAAGGGCTTTGAGGCTCTGGGTGCCACCTCCTCCATAATTGAGGGGGGCTTTGTCCGCGTTGAAGCGGAAAACGGCCTTGAGGGCCGCAATATCTTCCTTGACATCGTTTCGGTGGGTGCCACCATGAATATAATGCTGGCCGCCGTGCTGGCAAAGGGGCAGACCGTCATTGAAAACGCCGCGAAGGAGCCCCATATAGTTGACCTTGCCAACTTCCTCAACTCGATGGGGGCGCAGGTCATGGGTGCCGGAACCGACGTTATTAAGATCCACGGCGTAGAGGCGCTCCACGGAGGGACTTATTCCATAATCCCCGACCAGATTGAGGCCGGCACATATATGGCCGCTGTCACAGCTGCGGGGGGAAGCATCCTTATCAAGAATGTCATTCCCAAGCACCTTGACTGCATTTCCGCCAAGCTGGTTGAGATGGGTGCAGAGGTGGAGGATTTTGACGATGCAGTTCGCGTCACCCGCAAGGGGCCGCTTACAAAAACCAATATAAAAACACTGCCCTATCCGGGCTTCCCCACCGATATGCAGCCTCAGCTTGTGGCGGCATTATGCCTTGCTGAGGGGACAAGCGTTGTCACCGAAGGGGTCTGGGATAGCCGGTACGGCTACGCCGATGAGCTGCGGCGCATGGGCGCCCAAATACAGGTGGACGGCAAGGTGGCCGTTATCGAAGGGGTGGGTCAGCTGATGGCGGCGCCCATTCGCGCCCACGATTTGCGCGCAGGGGCGGCCATGGTCATTGCCGGGCTTGCCGCGTCGGGTGACACGGTGATCGACGATATTGAGCATATTGAAAGAGGATATGTCTCAATTGTGGAAAAGCTCAGCAAGCTGGGCGCAGACGTTGAATATGTTTATGACGAAAAACCGGCGCCGGCAAAACGCGACATCGGATAAAGCCGCCGGATGAAATATTATTGCTCTTTTACAAGCGGGTCCTGCGGAAACAGCGGCGTTTACGTCGATGGCAGGACCCGAATCCTTGTGGACGCGGGAACCAACACAAAGTATATATCCTCCTGCTTGAGGGAGCTTATGCTCACCGCGGGGGATTTGACCCATATCGCCATAACTCACGCCCATTCCGACCATATTTCGGCGCTGCCGGTGCTGCTTAAAAACTGCGCTGCAACGGTTGTTTGCAGCGAGGATACATATTATCAGCTGCCGGTAAAGCCCGATAAGGTCATGCTTTTCACACCCGGGGAAATGCTGAGCCTGGGCGATGTGATTGTGGGAACCGCCCCAACCCCTCATGACTGCGACGGCAGCTGCTGCTACAGCTTTGGAGAGGGCAGGGGGCGTATTTCCGTTTGCACCGACATCGGGCATATGACGGCCGGGATTTTTGATATGCTTAAATCCTGCGGAACGGTTTGCATTGAATCAAACCACGATGTTCAGATGCTCAAGACGGGCCCCTACCCGTATTATTTGAAGAAGCGGGTTTTGAGCGACGTGGGACATCTTTCCAACGAGGATTGCGCCAAAGCTGTTGCAAGGCTGGCCGAAAACGGCGTCAGCCATTTTTTGCTTTCCCATTTGAGTGAGACTAACAACACCCCCGGCACTGCCCTTAGGGAGAGCCGGGGCGCCCTTAGCGGCGCGGGAGCGCTGAATGAAGTAGAGGTCACTGTTGCAGGCGCCCGGCTGATGCAGGCGCCCATCATGCTTTAGCCATGCTTGCGGTGCGCATTATTGCCGTGGGCAAGCTGAAGGAGCGGTTTTACATCGACGCCTGCGGTGAATATCTGAAGCGGCTGAGAACCCTTGCGGCAACCGAGGTCGTTGAGCTTCCGGAAGAAAAAGCCCGCCCTGACGCGCTGGAGCGGGAGGGTGAGCGCATTTTGGAAATGACATCCGAAAAAGGCTACACAATTGCCATGTGCGTGGAGGGGAAGGGCATGAGCTCTGAGGGGCTTGCCGGTCTTTTTGCCGATTTACAGAACCGGGGAATATCCCGCATAAACAGTGTCATCGGCTCATCGGAGGGTATGGGCGACAGGGTAAAGGAAAGCGCCGATCTGCGCCTTTCCATGTCGGCAATGACCTTTCCCCACCATTTGGCCCGTGTCATGGTGCTGGAGCAGG
>JAVBSJ010000053.1:0-9148 GCA_031547105.1 Oscillospiraceae bacterium | reverse complement strand
AGCTTGCTGTGCCTCCTTTTAACAGCCTGATTTCAAAAATGCAGCCCCCTGAGCGTCAGCTCAGGGGGCTTTAAACGTTTATTATGCGTTTATTATGCAAAAACAAGGCTTAGTGCAAGAAAATCTTAATTTGCCCGTAGTATAGTTTTAGTACATTTTATAAAGAAGGGAGGCGATCTCCGCCCTTGTTATGCCCGCCGACGCCTTCACCTCATTCTGACCGCCGTAGCCGGTGACAATACCCAAATGGCTGAGCAGTGAAATATGATCCCTTGCCCATTCGGGAGCCTGCAAATAATCGGAGTAAGTCGCGCTTGTATACTCATACCCGCGCATAACTGTGCGCCCCATAACGGTCATAACCTGCGCCCTGGAGGTTCCGTCCAGCGGATAGAACATGGCGTTTCCCTTTCCGTCCGTAGAGCCCCTCATGATCCCCTCGGCGTACAAAGCCTTGACATGGGGCAGCGCCCAATCGGGAATCGAAGCCAGGTCGCCGTAGGGCAGCTCAACGCTGGCATACTTAGCGGTGTCCAGCTTAAGGTAGCGGGATATTATAGCCGCCGTCATGGCATTGTTTGTAGTGCCGTTGGGGTTAAACTTGACGTCGGGGGTGAATACCCCCTTGTCAGCAAGATACTCTATATAGGTTTTGCCCCAGTGTCCCTCAAGGTCGATAAAGCTGCTGGCTGTCTCACCGGCAGTCTCGGTAAAAAAGCGTCCTATGTTGCCGAAGTAGTCCCGGGCGATTACCGTGATTTTGTGCTTTTTGCCGTCTTCCGGCACAGTAAAGCTGACTACGCTTGAGGCTGTATCAAACTCAAAGGGCACAGCTGCGCCGTCAAGAAGCAGGGTTATGTTATCTTTCTCAAGCGGGTATTTCCCATCCTCAATGACCTGCAAAACAAACTCATATCCGCCTTCGCTGAGCAGGTTAAACGCCGGGCCGGTCACATCCTTGGCGGGCTGGCCGTAATGGCCGATGATCTGGTCAATATATACATTGCCGGCGCTTGCTGCCGCAGCCTCACAAGAGAAGCCGTTCACCGCCGTTGCGCCTGCGGGAACAGGCAGGCTGACAAACTGCCACTCACCGCCTGCTGCTTCAAAGGGCAGGCTGACGACCGACCCGTTCACAGTGAAGTCCATGCTATAGCTTCCGCCCCCTCTGACCATAAAGCTGATATAGCTCATGCCCTTCTTCAGCTTAAGCGGGCTGTCAAAGGCGAAGGCAAAGTGCCCTTCAGCTGCGGCGTTATAGCTGAGATGCAGTGCCCCTGTCCCGTAACGGGCGTGTTCCGGTCTCAGAGATACCTGCGCCGCGGCGCTGTCTCCTTCCGGTGTCGTGACGGTCATGCCCCGCTGGGCTTCAAAGGCTGCCAATATTTCCGGCGCCGTGCCTACCATTACATTTATGGTTGCGGCCTTGCCCATAAACTCGGCTGTTATTACGCCTGTGATTCCCTGTATGTCATTTGCCGAAAAAACGCCTTCCTGATCTATGGTGCCTATTCTGCTGTCGGCAAAAAAGGCGAATTGCCTGTCCTCCGATATAATGGTATGCAGGCCGTCTGTGACAAGGACGCTGAGATCAATGGATTTTCCCGGCTCTACGGCAAGGGTTTTTATAGGGGTTTTTGCGCCCTGCTGAACAATTGCCATTGTTTCCGGCTCAGTCACGGTATTTATGCTGGCAAAGGAAGACGCCATCCCCCCCATATCAAGGCCAATCAGGGATGTGCCTGCATTTTCCTCCGAATAAAACACATTGCCCTCGATATAGCCCGGGCCATCCGCAATGGTGAAAGAATCGCTGTATGCGTTTTTAGGATAATAGCTGTCGTTATAGGAATATGCCGAAAGGGTTAAGTGTCCCCCCGCAAGCACCCATGCGTCAGCCGGGTAAACGGCAGCCTGAGTTTCCTCCTGATTGGGGTCGCCGTTATTGACAAGCATTATGTAGTTGGCGCATTTGCGCAAAGCCCCGTCCGAAGGATCGTTGATAACCTCCGAGTCAGGCTTGCCGGGATCCCTGGCCGTACCGGCGGTGGAACCGCCGCCGTCAAGGTTGATAACCTCTGTGCAGCCCATTGCAAGCAGGCGCTGCGCCACGGCATAAAGCGTCTCCCCGTTTGCGACCCCCTGACTGCGCCCGTCGCACAGCAGAACGACAAAGGAGCCGTCACTGCGAACACCCAGAACAGTGCGCGGGTCACGGCCCGAGTCCTTGGCGTCGGAGGTCAGCACCCCGCCTGTGGCCAGCATATTGCCTCCGCCTACCGCGTAAACGCAATCAGCCCATCCAGCCGCGCGGCTCTCACATCTGATGGTGACGGTATCGCCTGGCTGAAGGGAGAGCAAATCAAAGCCGATCTGCGCCGAAGCCTGCGCCGTAAGCACAAACTGTCCGGGTCCGATAGGCGTTTCACCCGACACCACACCCGCCGACTGTACAACCAAATCTATACTCTGGCCGATTTTCAAAACCTGCCCCTCCGCAGCCTGCAGCACGACGGTGGGACCCTCGGCGCTTAAATGAGTGGTAGAAGAATAATCCTCAGAATAGAGGAAAATGCCGTTGCCGTTGCGCACCTTGTTAAGCTCGGCAACCGCCGTCATCTGTCCGTGGGCGGTCATTGTAATATCCACTTTAGGAGGGCCGGCAATAGCCGTACCGTCGGCCTTGAAGCCGATGGCGTTCCATGCCCCGTCGGAGGAGCAAAGCCTTCCGTCCACAATCACAAGCCCTGTGGGAACGCCTGTGTTAAGGCTGAAAAAGTCGGCATTAAAGCCGGCCATTACTGTATAGCCCTGCTGCTGGCAGTATTTAGCGGCGTAATTAATATCCGATTTCCCGTAAATCTTGCTGCCGTAAACCACCATAGGCATGGTGCCTTGTCCGGGAGCGCAGTCATATATATATGTACGGGCGGCAGAGCCGGAGGTGGAGTAATATTCCTCTCGGGTCAGGGTCAGGCCGCCTGAGATTTCGGTGGTTTTGTTAAACGAGTATTCCTTGTCTGCCGCATGCACGGTAAACAAAGGCATAATCATCGCAAGGGCGGTGACTATGGCGGTTAGCGCTTTGCTCTTCTTCATTGCTGGCTCCTTTCGGTTTGGAAGCGGTCAAAAGTATATACAATGTCAATTATATACCCTGTCCGGATAAAAATATATGTGCAAACAGTACTAAATCCCACGCAATATTTATAGTAATTTCCTCTCCCGGCAGTACATGATATTTATCACTCCAAGGCTTTGTAAAATTGCAATGCCCCTCCTTATATGCTATACTATACAGCATGTCTATAAGTTTTGATGACAAGTAATTTCTGACAATCGGGGGTGCTTCAAATGAAAAAATCCGAAGGCGGAACGGTATCCCGCCTGTTAAGGCGATACTTCATCGATGCTACAAGCGCCATGGCGCTGGGGCTGTTTTCTTCCTTAATTATCGGGCTGATAATTTCACAGATGGCCAAGCTTCCCCCTTTGGGCTTTCTCAAGGGTCTAACCGGCGTTCTCGGTGCGTCCAGCCCGGTAGTCGGCGCCGCTATCGGCGCTGCCATTGCCTACGGCCTTAAGTGCGATGCAATGGTGATGTTTTCCTGCGCCGGATGCAGCGCCATCGGCTATGCCGCAGGCGGGCCGGTGGGGGCTTACATATCGGCACTTGTGGGATGCGAGCTAGGACAGATTGTATCGAAAAAAACACCGGTTGATATAATCGTCACCCCTATGGCAACCATAATTGCGGGGGGCCTGGCGGGAATGTGGGTCGGCCCCTACGTAAGCCATTTTATGAACTGGCTGGGTGCCATTGTCAACACGGCGACCGCCTTTGCCCCCCTTCCCATGGGGGTAATAGTCGGCATAGTGGTGGGCATGGTGCTGACGCTGCCCATAAGCTCAGCCGCCTTGTGCGTAATGCTTGGCATTTCCGGCCTTGCGGCCGGTGCGGCGACCGCCGGATGCGCGGCGCAAATGGTCGGCTTCGCGCTGATAAGCTTCGGCGACAACGGCGTATCGGGGCTTATCTCCCAGGGGCTTGGCACGTCCATGCTGCAGGTGCCGAATATCATGCGCAAGCCGGTGATTTGGCTGGCACCCATCATCGCAAGCGGCATATGCGGCGGGGTTTCCACCACTGTTTTCCAAATGACAAGCCTTGCGGAGGGGGCGGGAATGGGCACCTCCGGCCTTGTAGGGCAGCTTGTGATGCTGTCCCACATGGCGCCTGAGCACGGCACGGTTGCAGTGATACTGACAATGCTTTTTGTCCATGTCGCCTTACCCGGCATAATTTGTCTGGCGGTTGACAGAGCCATGCGTCATGCCGGCTGGGTCAAAAAAGGCGATATGTCTATAAGAAACATATGAATAAAAGCGCAGATGCGACCTCCGGCGGCTAACCGTCTGCGTTTTACACCCTGTGCCGCCGGAGAAACGGCTGAAACCTCCGATGAAGAACAAAAAATTGATCGCGGCGGCTTTAATCCTTGCTGTCATAGTGCTTGGGGCAGTTTACCTCCTCACCCGCCCTAAGGGCATTGACTTTATGGCGGACGGCAGGCTTATCCTATGCCTTGACGCGGGGCATGGCGGCAGCGATGCCGGCGCTGTTTTCGGAAATGACCAGCGCCTTGAAAAAGACGACAACCTCGCCCTTGCCCTGGCTGTGGGGGATGAGGTAGCCAAGCTCGCCCCGGACATCGAAATAGTAATGACCCGGGCTGACGACACATATCTTACCCTTGAAGAGCGCAGCAGCTTTGCTAATGACTCAGATTCCGACCTTTTTGTTTCATTTCACCGCAACAGCGCCGCCGGAGCATCGGGAAACGAAATATGGGTAGAAAAAACCAAGCCTGCCTTTGACACCGCTTTGGCCAAGGACATACAGAAGGCTATAGTAAAGGTCGGCGTCTCGAAGGATCGCGGCGTCAAATCCGGCACGGCCGAAAATCCTGACGGCAACTACTACGTCCTCGGCAACACCGATATGCCCGGCTGCCTTATCGAAAGCGGGTTTATATCCAGCGAAGAAGACAACGCGCTTTACGACGCCAACCTGCAGGAATACGCCAAGGCCATTGCCGCCGTGCTTGTGGATACGCTCAAAAGTAATTAGCGGCTCCCGCCATTAAAAAAGCATCGGGCAGACATGCCCGATGCTCACGCGCTTCATTTTACTTAAGCAGATCCAGTATGATCTCCCTGGCTATCAAAAGCCCCGCAACAGGCGGCGTAAAGCTGCAGGAGGCGGGCGGCGTGCGACCCTCGCCGTGAGATGCCGCTTTTACAGGGGTCTCCGTGGAAAACAGTACCTTATGGCGCTCTATCCCGCGAAGTCTGAGCTCCCTGCGGACGACCCGCGCAAGAGGACAAACTGACGTCTGGTTAATGTCGGCAATGCGGAAAAGGGACGGATCCAGCTTGTTCCCCGTTCCCATGGCCGATATTGCCGGAATACCCCGCTCCTTGGCGGCGCATATCAGGTCAAGCTTGGCTCCCACAGAGTCAATAGCGTCGGCAACATAATCAAAATGCGCGGAAAAAATCTGTTCCTCTTTAGTTCTGTCGTAAAAATCCTTTATGGGCGTGACTGCGCAATTAGGATTGATGTCCTTGATGCGCCTCGCCATGACCTCTGCCTTGCTCATGCCAACAGTGCTTTCAAGCGCCACAAGCTGGCGGTTTATATTGCTCTTCTCCACCACATCGCTGTCCATGACGGTGATTGCGCCTACCCCGCCCCTTGCAAGGGCCTCGCATATATAAGAACCGACCCCCCCGATGCCGCAGACAAAAACACTCTTCCCCGCAAGGGTATCCATAGCATTTTGACCCAGAAGCATTGAAGTGCGGGCAAATCTTTCGTCCAAGCTTTCATCCCCTTTCACTATACCGAATTGTAATGCAGCCCCAGGAGAATTGTCAAACAAATCATTCCATTCCGGGAACATTCAAACGCTTTAGCTAGTCATATCAGATAGATTTTTATGCGGCGGCACTTATATATTGTCTGCCGCTTAACAAGGACTTTGTATAAAACAAGGAGGCACAGCCATGTCAGAGCTTAAAACACCGGCACCCGGAGAGGTGCAGGAAACACAGGTTCCGGTGCAGGAAACCCCTGCGGAGACGACCCCGGAAAGCGCGCAGGAAGCTTCCCCTTCCAGCGAAATCCCTGCCCCCCCTCCCTCTGAGGAGCCAAAACGCAACCGGTATGCCGTTTCCAGAAAAAAGAAGGGCATGCCCAAGTGGCTGAAAATCGGTATCCCTCTTGTACTGGTGGCCGCCTCCGCCTTTGGCATATGGTCGGTTGTCAAGAAGCTTACTGCCGGCCAAGGGGACAACATTATAGAGGCAACTGCCATGTCCGGCCCCCTCGCCTCCTACATAACCGGATGGGGCTCAATTGCCCCAACCGCTAAAGCCGAATACGGCGCCGACCTTAAGGGAGAAATCCTGGAGGTCTTTGTAGCCCCCGGCTCTATTGTCAAAAAGGGCGACCTGCTGTTTACCATTGACCCCTCCGAAATGAAGCCGGATCTGCTTAAGGCCAAGGAGGAGCTTGCCAAGCTTGAGAGGGATCTGCGGGACTTGGATAAAAACACTGCCAAAGCGCTTGAGGATCTGAATGAGGCCCAGAAAAAGCTTAACCAGGCTTCCCTTTCCGCCCCCATCTCCGGCACGGTCATCAGCCTTGCGGGCACACTGCCCAAGGTGGGCGACTCCCTTTCTTCCGGCACGGTTCTCGGCGTCATTGCCGATGACAGCAATATGCTGCTCTCCCTCTACTTTAACCGCAGCTATCTGGAGACTATCACCGTGGGGCAATCGGCCACCATATCGGTGCCTGACGTAATGGCCCAGCTTCCCGGGACGGTTGACCAGATAGACGATATAGAAAAACCCATTGACGGCGCCATGTGCTTCCGTGTCAAGATAAAGATACAAAACCCCGGCTCCCTGACAGAGGGGCAGCTGGCCACAGGCGTGGTTTCCACCTCCTCGGGAGATGTGATGCCCACCTCCTCCGGCGCGCTTGAATATTACAAAAAGGAAAATATCACTTTTGAAGGCGTTACCGCAAAGGTGACCTCTGTCGTTTTGAAGGAGTTTGGAAAATACACCTCCGGCCAGTCCCTTATTACCGTTGACGCGGCTCCCGCCAGGGATGCCCTGGAGGACGCCCAGTTTACCTATGAGGGTTTTGTGCGCCAGCAGACAGACAATTACATCCAGCGCGATATTGACGAGGCGCAGAAAAAGGTAACAGAGCTTGAGGAAATCGTCAACAACTCCTCCTGCTACTCCACCATTGACGGGCAGGTCACCGCCGTTATCATCGAGCCGGGTGACAAGCTGACCGCCTCCGACACCCCAATACTGACCATTTCCGACACCTCCTCCCTGATAGTTAAAATCAACATAAGCGAAATGGACATTTCAAAGGTTTCTGTCGGTATGCCTGTGGAGCTTTCCTATGACGGCGGTATGGCTGCGGGCAAAATCACATATTTAAGCTTTGAAGCGCAGAAAAGCCAGACCGACCCCTACGGCGGCGGAGGCGCAGTTGCCACCTTCCCCGCTACCGTCACAGTTGAGGAGGGGGGAAACCTGCTGCCCGGCATGAGCATCAACTATTCAATCGTTGCCACCATGAAGGATTTCTGCCTTATGCTCCCTTCCCAGTGCATTGTCAACACAGAGAGCGGCCCTGTGGTTTATGTCAAAAAGGGGCAGGACTTCCAATATGAGGAGGCTGTGCTTGCCGAAGGCACTGTGCCGGAGGGCTATTACGCGGTGGCCGTTGAGATAGGGGTTGCCGACGCCCAGAATACCGAGATCGTCTCCGGCATAGAGGAGGGCACCGTCGTCTTCCAGGCAAAGGCCAACAGCGACCAGGGCTACTGGTATTAAGCGGGTGATGAGCAGTGTTAATTGAAATACTACGCCTCAGCAAGATCTACAATGAGGGGCATGAAAGTGAGGTTCGGGCCCTTGACGATGTGTCCCTAAACATCGACTACGGTGAGTTTGTCGCCATTCTGGGTCACTCCGGCTCAGGCAAGTCGACCATGATGAACATACTGGGCTGCCTTGACATCCCTACCTACGGTGAGTATTACCTTGCCGGAGAGGCGGTAAGCGATATGCCGATGAGCAAGCTTTCCTCCATACGCAACCAAAGCATAGGCTTTATCTTTCAGGGCTTCAACCTTATACCCGGGCTGACCGCCCTTGAAAATGTGGAGCTGCCCCTTATTTACCGCGGTATGAAGCGGCAGGAACGGCTTGATCTATGCTATGAGTCACTGGAGGAGGTCGGCTTGTCACAGCGCACCCATCACCTCCCCTCTGAGCTTTCCGGCGGACAGCAGCAACGTGTGGCTATCGCCCGCGCCATTGCCGCCAAGCCCCCTATAATCATGGCGGATGAGCCCACCGGCAACCTTGACACAAAATCGGGCGCCGAAATCATGCAAAAGCTGGTGACCATGAACGACCAGGGCTCCACAGTTATACTGATTACACACGATATGCATTTGGCCCAGTGCGCAAAGCGTATCGTGACACTGCAGGACGGCAAAATAATATCCGATACACTTGTCCCTCAAAGCACACGTGAACGTGTATTGTCAGGAGGTGACGGCGCATGAGCTGGCTTCGCACTATTGCAATGGCCTTTAAGTCTATATTCAATAACAAAATGCGCTCCTTTCTCACTATGCTGGGTATAATTATCGGCGTATGCTCGGTCATCACGCTGGTTTCCACAATTCAGGGTGTGCAGCGCCAGACTATGGAGCAGTATGCAAAAATGGGTACCAACCTTATTTCCGCCTATTACGGCTCATGGGGAAGCAGCCCTGTAAACCTCACCGACGCTTTGTTTGAGGAATGTGCCAAGTACAGCGATTATATCGTCGGCGTGACCGCCAACTCGCAGGGCAACGGCGCCGCTACATACAAAACCAAAACTCTGGCAAATGCCCGCTATTACTTTGCCAGCGACACCTTTGACATTTGCAAAAACCTCACTTTGACGGCGGGGCGCACCATTTCCTATTCCGACATTAAAAACCGAGTCAAGGTTTGCGTTATCGGCGGCTATGTGCAGGAGCAGCTTTTCGGCCTC
>JAVBSJ010000098.1:0-5413 GCA_031547105.1 Oscillospiraceae bacterium | reverse complement strand
CCCCTGGATGATATATACTAAAGCGGTAAACAGGCACCCTTTCCTGCGCTTTTTATACATCAAATTACCCTTTTAGGGAGCGTAATAAATGAAGCTGATGCACATAGCCGGCGGCGGAGACCGCGGCGGCGCAAAAACGCATATCCTCAACCTCTGCCGGCATTTGAGCCGCGACACCGACCTCACCCTTATCAGTATGCGCTCGGGTGAGTTTCCCGATGATGCACAGGCTCTGGGCATCAAAACCAAGACCTTTTTCTCCCGCTTTGTGCCGGGGGACTATATACGCCTGCTCAAGGAAGTCAGGCGGCAAAAGCCCGACATCGTCCATTGCCACGGGGCAAAGGCCAACGTGGCGGGTGTGCTGATAAAGCTCTTTTGCCGCAGCACGATTGTCACCACCGTCCATTCCGACTACCGGCTGGACTATATGCAGAGCTTTTTAAAGCGCAACACCATCGGGCGGATGAACTCTGCCGCCCTGCGGTATTTCGACTACTATGTCACCGTGTCGGACAACTTTGCAAAAATGCTGACAGGCCGCGGCTTCTCCCCAACAAAAATAATGACCATATACAACGGCCTTGATTTCAATGCACCCTCTCCAAAGGGCGACAGGGCGGAATATCTGTCCCGCGCCGGTCTTAAGTATGAGGAGGGTGACGTCATTTTGGGCATTCTTGCCCGCCTCGACCCCGTTAAGGACATCGCCACGCTGCTCCGCGCCTTTGCCCTGGCTCAAAGACGCGTCCCCAATATAAAGCTGATAATCGGCGGCGAGGGGGACGATATGTCCATGCTCAAGGCCCTTGCAAAGGAGCTGGGCATAGAAAAAAGCGTCGGCTTCCTGGGCTGGATAACCGATGTTCCCGCGTTTTTTTCCTGCTGCGACATTGACGTGCTTTGCTCCATTTCCGAATCCTTCCCCTATTCTATTCTGGAGGGTGTGCGGGAAGGCTGCGCCGTAATTACCTCCGACGTGGGCGGTATGAGGGATCTTATCCAAAACGGAGAAAACGGGTATATTTTTGCCCCCAAGGATGTTGACGCATTCGCAGAGTATATAGTCGATCTGGCTAAAAATCCCGCCAAGCGGGCGGATTTTGCCGCAAAGCTTTTCGAAACCGCTTCAAGCAAATACTCCCTCGAAAGCATGTCATCCACCCAAACAGCGATTTATAGCCGGCTCCTTACGCTGGAGGAGCGCGCCAAGACCCGTGACGGCGTGCTGGTCTGCGGCGCTTACGGCAGGGGCAACTCGGGCGACGAGTCTATCCTCAAGGCCATAATCGACACCATGCGGCAGGTTGACCCCCTGCTGCCAATCTGCGTTATGACCCGCAAGCCGGCTGAAACCCGCCTGCTGCACATGGTGGACGCCATGTATACCTTTAACCTCTTTTCTTTTTTAAGAAAGCTCAAGCGCACCCGGCTTTATATAAACGGCGGCGGAAGCCTTATACAGGATATGACCTCCTCCCGCTCCCTTTACTACTACCTGTTCACCATTTGGGCGGCTAAAAAGCGGGGCTGCCGCGTGCTTATGTACGGCTGCGGAATCGGGCAGGTGCATCTGGAGCATAACCGCCGCATTTCCGGCAAAATCCTGGACAAAAACGTCGATATTATTACCCTTCGTGATCCCCAGTCGGTGAGAGAGCTTGAAAGCATGGGGGTCACAAAGCCCGACATGCGCATGTCGGCTGACCCTGCCCTCTGCCTCACCCCCGCAAGTGTTGATGAGGTGGACAATATTTTCCTCAAGTGGGGTCTTGATCCCTACGGGAAATATATCTGCTTTTCGCTCAGATCATGGAAGGATTTTGATTCCTACGACGTCTTTACCACCTGCGCCAAATACGCCTATGAAAAATACGGCCTGACGGCCTTGTTCCTTCCCATTGAGCGTCCAAAGGACTTTCTTCCCTCACAGCAGGCTTGTGAGGGGCTTGACACCCCTCATAAAATCCTTGAAGGCACCGACGATGTGGAGCTTACCATCGCTATGCTGAAAAAAATGGAGCTTGTCTGTGCCATGCGCCTTCACGCCCTGGTTTTTTCGGCGGCGGCAAAGGTGCCCTTTATCGGCGTTTCTTACGACATCAAGGTGGAGGGCTTTATGGAGTACGCCGGAATCCCGCAGGCCTGCTCCACCCTGGGCAGTGTTACTGCCCCGTGGCTTAAGGCCCAGATAGATGAAGCCCTGAAAAACAGCGAAAGCCGCCGGGCTGTATCGGGGCGGCTGCACGAGTACGAAAGCCGCAACGCGCAAGCCGCAAGAGAGCTACTGCAAAAATAAATATATTTTTCGGAGGTACCCAGATGTATCAGGAAATCAAACGTCTTTCAGAGTCGGTTCAGCAGGACATCGCCGCCCAGCGCAGAGATTTTCACAAGCACGCCGAGACAGGCTGGTTTGAAATGAGAACCTCCTCCATAATCGCAAGAAGACTTACCGACCTCGGCTGCTACGAGGTGTTGACAGGGGAGGATGTATGCCTTCCGGACTCCCGCATGGGTCTGCCCTCTGATGAGGCGCTGGAAGCCCATTACCAGCAGGTGCTGAAATGGGGGGGCTATGACCCTGAGTTTCTTCCCCGCACCAGGGGGGGACATACCGGCGTCATCGGCATACTTAAGAACGGTGAGGGACCCACGGTTGCCCTGCGCTTCGACATTGACGCCCTGGGCGTTATTGAGGAGCAGGCCGACACCCACTTCCCCGCCAGGGAAGGGTTTTCCTCCATAAACCATGGCTCCATGCACTCCTGCGGACATGACGGCCACGCCTGCATCGGTCTGGGCGTCGCCACTATTTTGGCCTCCATAAAGGATTCAATTCACGGCACGGTCAAGCTTATTTTCCAGCCTGCGGAGGAGGGTGTGCGCGGCGCGAAATCCATCGTTGACAAGGGTCATCTGGACGATGTGAGCTATGTTATCGGCTCCCACATCGGCGCCCCGAATGACGGCTTTGAGGGCGTGGACGTTGTTCCGGGCGGCGGCGGTCATCTGGCTACCACCAAGATGGACGTTTACTACCGCGGCAAATCCGCCCACGCTGCCGGCGCCCCCCATCTGGGACGCAACGTCATGCAGGCGGTCGGCGCCGCCATCACCAACCTTTACGCCATCCCCCGCCACGGCGAAGGGGCGACCCGTATCAACGTCGGCACCGTTCACGCCGGCACTGGACGCAACGTCATCGCCGACGTTGCCAAGATGGAGATGGAGGTCAGGGGAAAAACCACCGAAATCAAGGAATATGTTGAAGAATATGCCATGAACATCATCAAGGCGTCAGCCGAGATGTTCGGGGTGGAGTACGAAGTGAAAATGATGGGCGCCGCCCAGACAGCCGAAAGCAGCCCCGAGCTTATGGCGCGGGTCAAGGAGGTTATCCAGCAGCACATGCCGGAGCTTACCGTAAAGGATAATATCCCCCGGGAGGGCGGCGGCAGCGAGGATTTCACCTACATGATGCGCAAGGTGCAGCAAAACGGCGGGCAGGCCACATTTATGCGCGCCCTCTGCCCCTGCGCAGGTCCCGGTCACAGCCGCATTTATAATTTTGACGAGGCGGTTCTGGGCCGCACGGCACGGGTGTTCAGCTCGGTCGTCTATGACATAATGAAATAATCAGGCAGTGCCGCGCCTTGGCGCGCGGCGTCATGCCAAAAGGGGTCAGATATGAGCAAGGCTCAAAAGGGGTATCTGCAGGTAATTGCTTCAGCCATAATATTCGGCCTTTCGCCGCTGTGGGCGGGTCTGTTCCGCCAAGGGGGCGGAAATCCTATAATGCTGGTCACCCTCCGCAATCTGCTTTTTCTGCCCTTCGGCTATTTTATGGCCAAGCGGCAGGGGGATGCAGGGTCGTTTCTCCCGCCGAAAGCACAGCTGAAAAAGGTGCTTTTGCTGGGCTCCCTGGGGATGGGAATGACACAGATCCTGCTGTTTACCTCCTATAGCTACATGCCCTCCGGCATGAGCACGGTGGTGCACTTTGTCTATCCCCTCTTTGTATTTCTTGCCTCCGCCCTGTTTTTCAAGCAGAGGATAGACACAAAATCCATGCTCTGCCTTGGCCTGTGTGTTTGCGGGCTGCTCTGCTTTTTCCCCAAGGACGGCGGAAGCGTCAGCTCTCTCGGCCTGATTTTGGCTCTCCTTTCGGGTCTCAGCTATGCTTTTTACATTGTCTATCTGGGGCAGGGCGGCTTTGAGGGCATATCTCCCTTCCGCCTGCAAACGCTGGTGTCGGCGGTCAACGTGCTTATGCTGCTCCCCTTTTCTCTTGTGACCGGGGATTTTACCCTCAAGCTGACTCCGTGGGCATATGGTCTTGGCCTTTTTGTCGCTTTATTTGTGGGGCTTGCATTTGTACTGTTTCAGCAGGGGGTTGCCGCAATCGGCAGTCAAAAGGCCTCCTTTCTCTCCACCTTTGAGCCTGTCACCGGCTTTCTTGCCGGTACGCTCGGCCTGAATGAGCCCCTTGAAACCATGCCCCTTATTGGCACCATGGTAATTTTGCTGTCGGTTGGGATTTTCTCTCTGCCGGAAAAAAGCAAAGTGCCTCTGCCCGTGCCCGCAAATGATTCCGGAAATACATAAAAGCCAAAACACCTTCCGTACCTACAGGCACGGAAGGTGTTTTATTATGCTTTCATATCCGATTGGAGGAAAAGCTATACACACAAAGGCGGCAAAGCCTCCGGGCTCTTATTCGCACTGAAGGAAACTTCCGTGCCCTGTGGCGATATACTTGACATCCAGCCCCTTAAGCGCATCCTTCAGCGCCGCCAGCCCTTGCTCAGACGGCACTTTTCGGGCGTCGAGGCCGTTTACCTCTGCCTGCCAGTTTACTGCCGCAGTCTCTTTTTTGATTATAAGGTCACTGCTGAAAAAGAGGCCTTTTGTCATTTCCATCACCAGTATGCCTTCCCACAGGTGCATTTCGGATGGATATGCAAAAAACTGAAAATCCTGCCCGTTAATGCTCAGTGTATCTCCGGGAGCTTTGACAATAAAACCGTAATCATGTCCGAAGCCGCTAAGCTGCCTCCCGGTCACCGCCGAGCATATCACTTTTATACCGGGAAAGCACTCCCGCAGATATTCCAGCCCGCCGCATTCGTCAGACTCAAAATGAGATACAAAGACGTAAGCAAGCTCTTTCTCCCCCAGTATCTGCTTTATTTGGGGCACAAGCTCTTTTGTCATCTGCATGCTTCCGGTATGGAAAAGGATCGGTGCATTGCCATCCAGCAAATATTGATTAAAGGTAAGGGGCATGGTAGCAACAGGGGTCATAAAGACATGAAGGTCATCCAAAAGCTTTTTGCATTCCATAAATATATATCTCATCCTTCTTATAGTAGTCTCTAAAACAGGGTCATTTGCTCGCTTCCGTAGCCTT